>JARNMJ010000273.1 GCA_029432795.1 Pontiellaceae bacterium B12219 | reverse complement strand
GGTGAGCCGCCGGTGAACATAAACTTCACTTAATCAATTGGCGTCGGCCACCGTAGGCTCCACCCACTGGTTCGGTTTTTATTGTTTTTCAGTCCTGTTGAGTATTTGTTTTAATTCCATCCGCAAAGCAATGCTGCTCAGAAACTTCACTCTGTTTTGTGTGATTGAATGCGTGTATTCCTGCATTCTTTTACTCAACTGTTGTTTCTGTTTTGGATCGATTTCTGTGCCTTCAAATTCTGTTCCGATGATTGGAAATTTTCAGTTGAGCAGAATTGTTTTTATTTCTGTACCGAACGT
>JARNMJ010000272.1 GCA_029432795.1 Pontiellaceae bacterium B12219 | reverse complement strand
CCGGCGGCCGTGGTTACGGTATTTGTTCCAGCGTCGACGGAAAAATCAGTCGCAACGGCCGACAGGGTGCGGTCAAAATTCCAGTTTTCGTCAAAGACGTTAACCGTGCTGCTGCCCTCATATTGCATATACTCGCCGGGCTGAATATCGCCCGAAACAGATAATGTGCCCGAACCGTTAACGGTTATGAGAGGGTCCTGCAGCGCAACGGAGGATTCCTCAACGCGGATCACCACCTGCGGAGTCTGTGCCGCATTGGGATTATACAGTTCGATCGTGGTACCGGCCGCAATGTCCTGAAA
>JARNMJ010000271.1 GCA_029432795.1 Pontiellaceae bacterium B12219 | reverse complement strand
GAGATGACGCACACCCGCAAGCGGCCCGACGCAAAAAAGGCGCGAAAGGCGATCTTAAGGAAGATGAAAACCCTTATGAGAACGATTGAATCCCATGCCGAGAATTACCATGAACTGCTTTCCATACGCTGGCAGGAGACCGAATGGAGTGCACTTGAAAAAGAACAGGTTCTCGGTCGTATGCAAAACGTTTTCGATCTGCTGCCGCAGGCCATTCATCAGGCCCACGAACGGATCATCGGAGAGCGCCGGATTAAAAACTTCGACAAAGTGCTCAGCCTGTATGAAGACGATATTTATGTTCT
>JARNMJ010000270.1 GCA_029432795.1 Pontiellaceae bacterium B12219 | reverse complement strand
GAACGTTATGGGTGACTTTCGGTGAACATAAACTTTGACCGAATCAAACAAGCGTTTTCACCGTAAAGTCCAACCACTGGTTAGACGATTTTTTATTTTCCGATGATTGGAATTGTTCCTGTTTTTATTTGGTTTCCGATGTTCGGAATTTCTTTCACATGGGTCCAGTTTGGTTTCTCCGGTTGAGCTGCTTTGATTTCGGAGAATCCGTTTTGTTTTTGTTCTTCCAGTGTTCGGAAGTTTTGAATGATTCACTTCCTCAAACTCGACTCTGTTTTGTGTGATTTATTCTCACCGTCTAACGTT
>JARNMJ010000026.1 GCA_029432795.1 Pontiellaceae bacterium B12219 | reverse complement strand
TCATTGATTTCTATTTGAAGAATTGGTCTACCCATGCAAACCATCATACCATAACTTTTTGTAATGTAAATCTATTTACGGCTCAGCACACTAGCGATATTGCATCCCGCCTCTCAAATAAATAAAAAAGCAAGAGCGCTCGGGCTCTTGCTTTTTTTTGAATCTGATCCCGGTGGTTCAACTGCTTGATCCTGAAAGCAGTTATCCACATTTTTTGTTAATGCGGGGGCCTGGACGGGGCCGAAAGTTGACTGAAGTTTTATCCGTTTAATTCGAATAGTAGGGAGGGCGGGTTGGAAATACGCGAACGCAGTTTTTATCCATAAAGTTCCATATATACCGCTCTCTTAAATTGTCGATGTTTTCAAATAAGAAGTTGTGGGAGGTGTCATATGCGATCGTTTCACCGCGAGAGTCTTTCACGACAACCAAATATCCGAAGTAATCCTCCCCGCGAGGATCATTGAATATTAAATAATTCTGAAGTACCACCTTATGTTCACTTCTGAACTCAAATTCTCTGTTGTTTTCCTCGGTTAAGAAAAACGAGGCTTCTTGGCGGTCTAATAGAATCAGCTTATCTCCGTACCGTTCCGATCCAATGATGTACAGTTCAAGGAAGAGCTCATGATTGTATGCTCCTGCGCTCGTTTGTTTGATTCTAACACCATAATAGCCCCGTCTCTCCGCAGGACGTTGTGTATCGTCGCGGATGCCGGAAGGAAAGTTGACCTTCTCTAGATCTTTGATGAGGTTAAAAGATAACGTCGGTGGATGTTCCAGTTCAATCCGTGTAAGGCTTTCCTGAGAAAAACGATCTAAAGGAATTTTCTTTATGGTTCCTTTTGCATTTTTGAATGCGACGTCTTTCGAAAATATTTTCACCACTTCGCCCTCGAAAGAAGTTCCATCCGCAAGCGTCCAGGTCTGCTGTTGTGCACAAACAGAAGCCTGCAGCGAAAGCATTGAAATAAGTATAAATATAATGGTGTGGAGTTTTTTCATGATTTTTCCTCAGCAAATTGTTTCTTTTCCGATCGCTTAATAATCACGGAAGATTGGACCGTTAACGCAATCGATTACGTCCTCGGGTACGCTTCGGTAAATAAGATCCAAATGATCGTGCGAAAGTTCTTCCGTCTTAAAGATCGGCAATAAGGGGCCGTTATGACGACCACGCGGATACTCAACTCCTTTTACTTCCACCAACAGGTAGAAGGAGGCATTCGGGCTCGGATTGTCGGTCGCTATGACTTCCATTTTTTTGGGCACGCCGGCTTTTAGCGTAATCCAGTCGCCAACGGTGGCATTCCCATGTCCTATCCAGTATTTTCCTGTATCCATCGATGAGGATTTCCATAATCCCCCATACATCAGGGCCGCACGAGTTGCCTCTCCTGTTATATTCTGCCAGGAATCTGCGATCACCACTTCACCATCAACTTTGACCGCCAATGAATCGTCTGATGATGCCCAAAATCGGAATGTTATATCTTCCTTATATACGAGATCACCTTTGTAGTGAACAATCCACTCGCCTCCGGAGGCCATCGAGTCGGGCAGGCCGAATGCCACTGGAGCCAATGCAGAAGGGACATGCGGTAGTACAAAGCAGGTGGTGTAGAGTGTCTTCGGTGAGCGATAAAACCTGGATAAAATGCGTGTATCCCATTCTCCTCTGAAGAGTTTGTAAAAATAATCCCGCCACTCATCCTCGGAAATTGGATTATACACACCGGACCGACTAAATTTCAGATCGTAATATGTTCCCTCAAAATCGTTACCAATACTGCTGCCGGAACCTAATGCGTTGATCGTTTCAAGTTCAGGCATAATATCGAATCCGGACTCTACACCGCCGATCAGTCCTTCCCCCATACCTGCCATTTCCGGTAACTGGATATCCGGCATATTCGCGCGAGTTACTTTCGTTACGATGCGACTCGAAGATTTCGGTTTTGCATTTTTCTTCACCGACACTTTCGGTTTTTTGAGCTTCATCTTCGGCCGATTCACCGGGGTCGGTGGAACAAACTTTTTCTCTTCTTTTTGAGTGACCGTAAAAACAACCAGCATACCGGCCAACAGAAATGCACCGGCATGAACCAGCAGGCTAATCATAAACCCGCTTGGTGCCCCTTTAGAAATATTCTTAGAATTTTTTATACGTTTTTTCACATTATTTACCTTATTTAAGAATTTTTCTTAACGTTTGTTTTGAGGATTGGTCGCGCCAGTGACCTCGGGCTATAATCATGCATGGTTTTGCTGACAGATAATTGGGACAAAAAAAGGTGTGAAACTGATGGGTAGAATCACGTTATATTTTGTAAATCATCCGCTTACGATATGACCGATGATGTTTTTCGGCTCGATTTTAAACCTTTTTCCGCCCAGTTCCATGCAATGCATTTTTTACTTCCAATGTATCGAAATATGTTTAATCCGGTCCGTGAAGACCTCTCTGTTTTCAGCTTTTTATGACTCTCTCTTTGGTTGTTCCATCCCAGATAAAGTCATATTTATTCCCGTCACGGTCACGTGACGGGAATGGAATTATTTTATGTCAGTTGACGTACTTTTTTAAGCCGACCAGGGCGGATGTTCGGGAAGTGCATTGTCGAACTCTTTGATCAGCTTCTGCTGATATTCGCCAGCAAAAGTTCCGTTGAAAAAGCGTTCGAGACCTTCGTCCGCGAGACGTTTCCAGGACATTTCTTCCTGTCCGGGAATGATCGGGTAAAACAATGCTTTGTTATCCATTGCGGCTTTGAAATCGCCGGGAGCGTCGCCCACTTTCAGCACCTTGTCGGTTCCGTAACCTTTGCCTTCTGTGGCGAAGTGAATATGTTCTGATTTGGTGCCGTGCTCCTGACCAGCAATCAGACTGACATAAGGAGTCATGCTGTTCTCCTCCCACTCGCGTTCCAATGCTTCGAGCGGGGTCTGAGAGACAACGATCATGTCGGCTCGAATCGCGGCTTTCTGCAGTACATCCATGACTTTGGGGAATGGAGATACGCCGGATACCATATCGGTTACCCGGGCGTTCACTTCCGTGCTCCAGCTCAGCATGCGCTGGAGTTCCTTATCGCCGGTCTTTTCAACTTCCAGGGCCAGCGTCGGGTTGCTGAGCTTGGTTTCCCGTTCGACCCAGGCGTCTAGGGATTTCAGTTCAAGGACGGTGAAGTTTCTGTCCTGCACGTCTTTGCGCTCCCGCAGGAGATCACGAAAGTGCTGAATGGCGACAAAGCGGTTGCATCCCCGTGTTTTACTGTAGAGGTTGACAAAATCCCATACTTCACGTGCGGCCTTGCTGACGGCCTGACAACCCATATGTTTGATGACGGCCGGGCAGAAGCATTCTTTGTGCTTGAGCTCCATGGTGTCGAACACGCAGCCATCGCTGTCAAACCCGATGAAGAAGTCGTGCTTTTTCGGCACATCCCTCAATTGCTGTGTATAATTCATTTCGTCTCCTTTTTACCGAACAGGAGGTCTGCAACCGCATCCATGTGTTCCGGGCCGCCGGGCTGGTAGCAGAGGATGACCGAGCCGAAATCTTCGGGGGAGGCAAACTCAAAGGGAGAGTTCGCCACGACCACAACGCGCTTGCCACGTTTAATCAGTTCCCGAACCTGTTCGCTGATGGAAGAGGCCGCTTTGTGGTAGTAGTAGTTCGTCATGACAATCAGGTCCGACTCATCGATCCGGCGTTCGATACGCTCCATATCATGCTCTGTCGGAGCGTTGTTGATTTCTATGCAGGCGACGTTGTCTGAGTGTTTAGACATCGACTCCCACAGCAATCCGGGATGACTGTACATGTTGTTGGAAAACTGCTGCGTGGGGAAAATCTGTTCGATCAACATAATTTTCTGATCAGTCGGAAGCGGCAGAAGGTTTTCACGGTCACGGAGTACAACGGTCGATTTCTGAGCCGCTTCGATGGTGACGCTAACCACGTCCGGATCGTCAATGATGGCCTGTGCTTCTGCGGGGTTGGCCTGACAGGAGTCTTCAAACAGACTCTGATCATACCGCATGGACAGAATGCGGGCAACCGACTCATCGATGCGGCTTTCGGCGATCCGTCCGGATTTGACGGCCGCTTCTACGCCCTCGAGGATCTTGAGACGCATTGGACTTTCATCGCGGCACAGCACCAGGTCATGTCCGGCTTCGATCACCCGAATGACCGCTTCCACCATGGGATACATCCGGAGGATTCCGCCCATCATCATATTATCCGTTGTGATCAAACCTTCGAAACCAAGTTCTTCGCGGAGCAACTCGGTGATAATTCGTTTGCTGGTTGAGCCGGGAATGTCGTTCACGCCCAAAGCCGGGTATCTGGAATGTGCTGTCATCACGGCGGGTAAGCCGGCTTTGAACATTTCCCGGTAGGGCCGAATATGCTCATCGGTCAATTTGTCGATTCCCAGATCCACGACGGGGAGGTCCCAATGCGCATCAGTCACGGATTCCCCTCTGCCGGGGAAATGTTTTCCGGTGCAAACAAGACCGGCGTCCAGATATCCACGGATCGCTTCGCGAGCATAGGTGATGACCTCTTCGGTATATGCGGAATAGGAACGTGTTCCGATCTCCGGGTTGAGCGGGTTGGTGTTTACATCAAGGACGGGAGAATGAATCATGTTAACGCCCAGCGCACGAAGCTGGCGGCCTGTCTGCAGAGCGACCTGATAGGCGAGCTCCGGCTCACCTGTCATTCCGATGCCCTTGGGGTGAGGGAACAGGCGATGTCCGCCCAGAATGTCATCGCAAGCCGAACCTTCCTGGTCTGCGGTAAAATGAATCGGAATGCCCAGATCGCGCTCCTGGGACAGCGTCCGGAGTTGATTGAGAACCTTGGCATAATCGTAAGCGTTGGCCGAGGTCGCGGCGGAGAAGCTTGAGTAGTCGCGGGCAATTCCCTCGGGCTGCATGATCGAACGCATAATGCTTTCATCCGGCACGGTGCCGGGTTTGACGTCATGGGCCAATGAAAGCGCTCTGAATTTCTGGCTGATGCGAAGACCGCCGACATGGTACTTTGTGATCAATTCCTTGATATCCGGTGTGATAATGGGGCCGCAGAACCCGAATACCATCATCTGTCCAACCTTCTGGGACAGGTTCATTTCTCCCATACGCTTTTGTATAAAACTGCTTTTTTCCATTGGTCTATTTTCCTGTTTTTGGGTTTACGACTTCCCTCATCCAGAAGTCCTCAGCGAAGTCAAAGATTGCGTATGTATATCGACTGATATCTCCACTGCACAACGCACCCAGAGTTCAACCGTTGAATGAGGGTGTTTTTTATTGAATTAATCTATAACAGCCGGTGGGGGGCAGGTTTGGTAAAGCATTGGGGCCGCATCTGAATGCTTATTTGCGGTGCATTCCGGGGGAGGGGGTGGTGAGCTGTTCAGTTGACTGCAGCGATCAGAGGCGGCGAAATTCTTCTGCCGAAGCAGAAGAAGGTCTGGTTGGAATGGATATTTCAACGGTTGAATAGACATTGTCTTTTGTTGCCGGATGTTTTGTAGCATTTTATATGAACGATCTGTAACCAGATGTAACTTAAAGGCTTTAGGGGATGAGTATGGATACGGCAGGAAAAAAAGCAAAACTGACATTTAAAACCAAAATGGCATACGGACTGGGCAATGTGTCTGTCATGATTGCGAAGCAGGCCCCGAAGCGGCTCTGTTTCCCGATTTACAACCTTGCCTTCGGAGTAAGCACGGCATGGATTGGCGCATTGTTCTCGCTTATGCGCATTTGGGATGCGTTCACGGATCCGCTCATCGGCCACATTTCAGATAATTGGTCCGGACGCTTCGGCAGAAGAAAGCCCTTTATTGTGGGCGGGGCATTGCTGACCGGGATTTTCTTCGCAGCACTCTGGCTGCTTCCCCGCGGGCTCTCTCCGGTGAGCTCCATGGTGTATCTATCGGTTATCTGTCTGCTGTTCTATACCGCACTCACCATCTTTTCCGTGCCGTGGTACGCGATGGGGTATGAATTGACGGATGACTTTGATGAGCGAACTCGACTCTTCGCTTTTCCAAGCTTTTTCGGCCCGATTTCCCAGATCGGCGTTGGCTGGCTGTACTTCTTAACGCAGCGGAGCTTTTTCGAGGATACCATTGAAGGTGTCCGGTACGTGGGATTGTTTACCGGGATCATATTAATTATTTTCGGGCTTCTGCCGGTATTCTTCGTAAAGGAGTCAAGCCCCCATATTGCAGAGGTTCTTGCTGAGAAAAAGAACGAGAAAAAGAAGAAAAAGAGCGGGTTGATTACCAACCTGAAGGAATCGCTGACCTGCACGCCTTTCCTCATCGTCAGCATATCCGTAACTCTGGTTCTCATGGCTTCCGCCATTGTGGGTGGGCTGCATTATTACATTAACATTTACTATGTGTATGGCGGGGATAAAGCCGCGGCATCAACGACAATTGGATGGTATTGGACTGCAGTTTATGTGGTTGCCGCTCTGATTGTTCCGCTGGTGAGTAAACTTGCAATTCGCTTCGGAAAAAAAGCCGTCTTTCAGGGAGCATTGTTCTGGGGCGTGGGATTAATGGGACTGCGTTGGTTCCTCTACACACCGAACAGTCCCTACCTTCAGCTGCTTGACGGGGTGCTGTATGCATTCCTCGATGCTTCGGTGTTCCTCTTGTGTCAGTCCATGATTGCAGATGTCTGTGATTATGATGAGGTGAATCATGGAAGTCGGCGTGAGGGAGTATTTGCGGCGGTCTACGGATGGCTGTTCAAGACCGGCCTTGCACTCGGCGCACTGGTGGCCGGTTTGCTTCTGGCGAAAATCGGATTTGATAAGAAAGTCATAGAGGTTCCGTCCGCAGAGGTGTTGACCCAGATGCGGGTATTCTTTTCTGTGGTGCCGGGAGTTGCATTCCTTATTGCAGGCCTGATCTGCTGCTTCTACCCTTTAAGTAAGAAGCGAATGACTGAAATCCGGGCACAGCTCGAATTAAACAATCAATAGATAAGCGTTAATTTTAAGTGAGGTATTATATGATTCATCGTGCAAAATGGTTTGTACTTTCCGGGGTGGTATCCATCGGCTCAGTCTCGTTGGCCATGGCCCAGGCAAAAGATGCAGATACTCAACAGGTACGCATCACAGTGGATGTTAAGAAGAAACCTGCTGATGCCAAATGGGTTCCGCGCGAAACGCGTACCATTGAAACACTGTCTGACTTTACTCCGGGTAATGCGGTCGAGATGGATCAGTATGGCGGGCGGGTCGATATGCAGACCGAAGCAACCGGCTTCTTCTACCCCAAAAAAATTGATGGCCGATGGTGGCTGGTTGACCCCGACGGAAATCTGTTTATTCACAAGGCCATCGCCGGTGTTTATGCGGGATTGAACGACTACAGCCGGGGAACAACACTCCGGGTCTTCGGCTCCGAGGAAAACTGGGCTGATTTCAGTGCCGATCTTTTACAAAAATACGGTTTCAATGGCTGTGGTGGATGGAGCGAAGCTCTCTTGTTGCGAGAAACCGATCATCCGCCGGTTTATACCCAAAGCTGGGATTTTATGGCTGATTTTGCGGAAGAGCGGGAAATTGCCTGGCAGGTTTCCGGACATATGGGATTCCCGGACAAAGTTTGGCCGGTGTTCCATCCTGACTTCGAGGCATACTGTGATACGTATGCTCAAAAACTGGCAGGAACAAAAGACGATCCATATTGCATCGGCCATTTCAGCGATAACGAGCTGCAGGTGCCGGTGGATATGTTGGATCGTACGCTGAAGCTTGATCTCGAGAAATACCCGGAAATGAAATATAATGTCGAGGAAGCCAATCGCTGGTTGGCAGAGCGAAAAGGCGGGTCGGCGAATCTGGATGATATTAACGATGCGGATCGCGATGAATTTATCGCCTATATGTTTGACCGGTATTTCCAGCTGACTACAGCTGCGATTCGGAACGTAGCTCCGAATCACCTCTGTCTGGGCTCACGACTCCATGGTGCCGCAACCCGTATGCCGCTTGTGCTCAAAACAGCCGGCAAATATGTCGATATAATCAGTGTTAATTATTACTACAAATGGGATCCGGATCCGGAGCAGATCGCGATGTGGGTCGAGCAGTCGGGCAAGCCCTTTATAATCACTGAATGGTATGCCAAAGGACATGATACCGGACTTGAAAATACATCCGGTGCCGGCTGGCTGGTTAAGACTCAGGCCGACCGCGCCCGATTCTACCACAACTTTTCGCTCGGACTGATGGAGAGTAAAAACTGTGTCGGCTGGCATTGGTTCAAATATGTTGATAATGATCCAAACGATCTGTCGGTTGATCCTTCAAACCGCAATTCCAATAAAGGCGTTGTTACCTACGACTACAAGCCGTATACAGAACTGCTTGAGCCTATGAAACAGCTCAATGACAATGTATATAGCCTGATCGACTATTTTGATGGAAAATAATACTCACCGTGGTGGGTAGGCAGTGCACCGCCGCCGCAGTTGATGCGGCGGGGGCTCTATCCATTCAGGGCCAGGCGTAAACGGAACGTGGTATTTTGTTTGGGGTTGAACGTTGCTCTTATCAATTAGGCTGTATTTTTCCCGAGTGGAAAACCCGGGGCTGATTCGGCCTGCTTAAATCTGATAACCAAGTGCAGTGTATTTGGAGTTGATACATCTCCCGGAAGCTGTACCGTATTACACCAGATGAGCAATAACCGACGAGTTACTCTATCCGATATTGCAGAGAGGACCGGTGTTCATAAATCGACGGTCTCACTCGCGCTTCGTGGAGATCCGCGGATCAAAGAAGAAACCCGGGAACTCATTGCGCGCGTTGCCGAGGAAATGGGGCATCGACCCGATACCCATCTTGCGCATTTAATGAGTTACCTGCGCGACGCGAAATCCAGTGAGAAAAATGAATCCGTTGCCTATCTGCGCTTTGAGTCATCCGATGATGCGAACATGGATAAAATCCCATTCTTCAGGGAATTCCGGCTTGGTGCGAAGAATGAAATACTGCGGCTGGGTTATTCGTTTGATGAGTTTTATCTCAAGGATTATGAGTATAACCTTCGCCGCCTCTCGGACGTTTTATACAATCGCGGCATAAGGGGCCTGATTGTTTCTCCTCCTGCCGGGTTGCAGGAAATCAAGGATTTCGACTGGGATAAGTTTTCTGCGATTACACTTGGATTCCGTTTAAATTCCCCTTTGCTGAATCGCGTGGTTTGCGATCAGATTGAGATTGTCCGCATGGTGCTGGAAGAGCTCATTAAGCTGGGATATACCCGACCGCTTCTTGCATTTCCAGCTGGTCGTGATGTCCATGTCGAAAACAGATGGAGCACCACCTTCAACGGATTTGTAAACCACTTAGAGGTTCTCAAGAAAGGTACTGTGCACGTAGGCGGTGCAGATGACGCCTTTATGGAATGTCTCACCAAGTCGATGTCCGACTGTGTAATCGGCTTGAACTATTCATACGCCCAATTCTTGCTGGACCAGGGGTTTTCGATACCCGAAGATTTAGGGTTTGTACTGTTGGATAAGGATGATGGACCGGAAATGATAACCGGGATTGATCAGCAGCCCCGCTATCTCGGGCAGCTTGCGGCCAGACAGCTTTCCGGTTTTATTGACCGCAATGAACAGGGGCTTCCTGAGCATCCCTTCACTTTGATGACACATCCTTTCTGGCAGGGAGGGACAACAACCACTCCTCAGAATTGCACGAACTGTTGAACTCTGATTTTTAGTCAGGGGAAGGTGGCATCCGGAACAGCCTTCAAGGGGCCGGTTTAAGCAGATGCATTTTTTTTACGCAATCTGGCTCCGGAAGTTTCATTCCCGTTTTTCGGCTTGGTCACCTTAGGGAAATAATCCGCGCAATCTGTCCCAATCTTTATGCTGGAAGATCATATGTTGATAATGGATAACGGGTGAGATCGGGCGAAACTTTTCATCAGCCTCAGGCAAACGGCATGATTCAAACCGGAATGAATGCTCCGAATCAGTTTAATCGAAAAATGAGTGTGCCGTTAGGTCTTCTTTGAGGTCAGGGGGCTCATTCCTATTAGCAAGAGTCTGAATAACAGGTGTTTTTGCTGGGCATATAAGACACAGAATTTTGAATTACAAACGGGATATTGCAGGTATGAAAAAGAATATGTTGAGGTCACATAGATGGATTTGTCTTCTGCTGGCGGCCGGGGTCGTCGGTGCGGTGGGGCAGGTGTCCGCTGAGAAGAAAATGAATGTGTTATTTATCTCTGTGGATGATTTGAATGACTGGGTGGGTGTGCTGGACGGCAATCCGCAGGCCTATACTCCGAATCTGGATCGTCTCGCAAAACGCGGAGTCTATTTTACGAATGCGCATTGTGCGGCACCGGTTTGCACCACATCTCGGCAGTCCCTGTTGAGCGGGTTGGCGCCGACCACTTCGGGATGGGTGAATGGAATTCCGAAAAACGCGGAGGAGTATGACGAGGTGCTGGCGGGGCGGAAACCGTTGCCAACGCTGTTCCGGGACAATGGGTATGAGACCCTCGCGGCCGGTAAAATCTATCACAAAGGCGTGCAGGATTTTAAATATCCTCTGTGGGATGAAACGCTATCGAGTAATTACGGATTTGATAAGTCGGTGCCGGGGTACCGGTCGAGTCATTTCAATCCGTTCCCGCCGGATGGCGGTGCGATTTTTCAGGCAAACGGCGGCCGGGTGAAGGGGGATACTCTCTGTTGGGCGGCACTGGAAAAAGAAGATATACCTGCAAAGGGTATGCCCGATGAACAGATTGCAGACTGGGCGATTGAACAATTGAACGAAAAACATGAAAAACCGTTTTTTATGGCTGTAGGTTTTTTGCGTCCGCACAATCCCTATACCGCACCGAAGAAGTATTTCGATCGCTATCCGCTGGAGTCGATCTCGATTCCGGAAGTGCCTGAGGATGAACTGAACGATATTCCGCTTTACGGCAAGGCCATGATTTATGGAACGCTGCCCAAGGGCGATCACAGGGAGGTGCTGGAGATCAGTCCGACGTATTGGCAGGAGCTGGTGCGCGCTTATCTGGCCTGTACTACTTTCGTGGATGATCAAATCGGCAGGGTGTTGGACGCACTTGATAACAGTAAATACGCCGATAATACGATCATTGTCCTGTGGTCGGACCATGGACAGCATCTGGGCGAAAAACGGCATTGGCGCAAACAGGCTTTGTGGGAGGAATCAACCCGCGTGCCGCTGTTTTTCTCGGTTCCGGGGGTGTCGAAGCGCGACGAACTGCGGGATCAGCCGGTCAGTCTGCTCGATATTTTCCCTACGCTTACAGAACTGTGCGGGCTTCCTGAGCAGGATCTGGATGGTGTGAGCCTTGTGCCGATGCTGAAAAGTGAAGAGGCGGAACGGGGTGCTCCGGTTGTGACAACCCGATATAACGGGAACCACGCTGTACGGAGCCGGAATTGGCGTTACATTCGCTACCGCGATGGAAGCGAAGAACTTTACGATCATCGGAAAGATCCCGGTGAGCACACAAACCTTGCTGGAAATCCGGAGTTTGCAGAGGTGCTGAAGGTGCACAAGGACTATCTGTTGAGCAATGAAGCGGCTGCTGATGCCACGGCTGACTATCCCGAAGACAGCTATGACCAACGCGTGGAAAAATTTAAAACCGACGGCGTGCCGGACTGGTTGAGGTAAATGATGAACATACACCATATCTTCGTTACAGGTCTGGCGCTGCTGGCCGTTGCAGTGCCGTTGTCGCATGCAGAAACCATAGAAGTGAAAGGGAAGCGCGATCCCGGACGGGATTGGACGCTGTACGAAACTCAAACAGTGGATTCTCTTCGTCGCTATACGGCGAAGAAAATTAAAACCAATGCATTTGGCAGCCGGATGGACCGGCGGGAGGAAAGCACGGGTTATTTTTACACCATCGAGAAAAACGGCCGCTGGTGGCTTGTAGATCCTGAAGGTTATCTCAATATAAACATCTCGGTCGTTTCTGTTAACATCGGAAAGGGGCCTACACAGAAGAGGGCATATCAGCGGAAGTTCGATTCGGAAAAACAGTGGGCAACAGAAACCGTTGAGCTGCTCAAAGGACATGGGTTTAATGGAACGGGAGCCTGGTCTGACGATGAACTGCTGAAGCTTGCGCCGAATCGGATCAACTATTGTGTGAACTGGAAGTTTATGTCTACGTTCGCCAAAGGGCGTACGGTTTTAGGATCGGGCCATGTTGATTATCCGGCGCACTGTATTCCTGTATTTGATCCCGACTGGGAGAGTTTTTGCGAAAGCCATGCGCGGCAGCATATTTCCGAATTTAAAAACGACCCCTATCTGGTGGGACACTTTTTCGATAACGAACTGCCGCTTAAACCAAATATGATCGAACGTTTTCTGGAATTGCCGGAGAGCGACTACGGCTATCAGGCTGCTCGGGATTTCATGGTGTCCCGCGCAGGAAAAAAGGCTTCGATCAACGATTTGAATGAAGATGATGTTCTGGCTTTTGATGATCTGGTTATCGAAAAGTATATGGGAATGATTGCCCGGTCGATCAGGAAGGCGGACCCTAATCATATGCTGTTAGGGCCGCGACTTTACTCTCGAAATGCTTCGATGGACGTCATGGGAAAATATGTGGATGCTTTTGCTTATAATCTTTATGGAAAATGGTCGCCGGCATGGAAGGCAACGGAACTGGCGGAAGCCATCGGAAAGCCGCTTATTGTGACCGAGTTCTATGTAAAGGGAATGGATGTACCCGGCTTGTCGAACGAGTCTGGTGCGGGCTGGTGTGTGCCGACACAGGAGGACCGGGGGTTATTCTATCAGAATTTTGCATTGGACCTGCTTGAAACCAAAAAATGTGTGGGGTGGCAGTGGTTCCGCTATCAGGATAATGATCCGGGCAACACCAAAGTTGACGCATCCAATATAAATGCCAATAAGGGAATTGTGAATAATGAGTATGAATCGTATGAGCCCCTTTTGGAAAAAATGAATGAGTTGAATTCACAGGTGTATTCGCTCATCGATTATTTGGACCGTTAGTTTTTTGAAGGAAACAAATTTTCGAACAGGAGCATAAAAGCCCCTGTGACGATTGGAGAAAAGAATGAAGAAATCTGTTGGAACCGTGTTATGTGCGGCAGTTATCGGGGCATCGTCTGCCATGGGGGCGCCGCAAAAACCGTTGGCGCTCTACCTGTTGATTGGTCAATCGAATATGGCCGGACGGGGGGGAGTGGAAAAACAGGACCAAAAAGAAGTTCCGGGTGTGTTTGCGTTGAACGCGTCAAATGAATGGGAACCTGCAGTCGATCCGATTCATTTTGATAAAAAGCAGGCCGGAGTCGGGCCGGGGCGAACATTCGGGATTGAAATGGCCGAGGCAGATCCAACCGTGGATATTGGACTGATTCCCTGCGCGGTCGGCGGAACCTCAATCCGCAAATGGGTACCGGGGGCAGAGGATTCCAAAACAAAAACACATCCATACGACGATATGCTGGTGCGGTTGAAGATTGCCATGAAAAGCGGAGAGGTAAAAGGCATTCTCTGGCATCAGGGCGAAGCCGACGGAAAGATGGGGGAACAGGGAACCTATGCCGTCGCACTGGCGGAATTGATTGAACGTGTACGTGCAGAATGCGGCTCCCAGGATATTCCATTTGTGATTGGACAGTTGGGGCAGTTTGAAGGGCGTCCGTGGTCTCCGGGCCGTGCCAAGGTGGATGAAGCGCAGCGGCAGGTTGCTAAAACGGTTCCGCATTGTGCCTTTGTTTCTTCCGAGGGGTTGAACGACAGAGGGGATCTCACCCATTTCAATGCCGTCGCTGCCCGGGAACTGGGAAAGCGCTATGCACAGCAAATGATTAAATTACAGCAACAGGAAAAGTAGATATGAAACCCTCTTTCGGTCGACGGAATTTTTTGAAATCAGGAAGTGCAGTTTTAGCCATGGGTACATTGCATGCGAGTGCGGCGAAAAAGGGGACGGGGAAACCCAATATCCTTTTCATTACGACCGATCAGCAGTTTGCTGATGTAATGAGTTGCGCTGGATCAAAGTGGGTAAAAACACCGGCAATGGATTCAATTGCCCGAAAAGGGGTACGCTTCCCGAATGCCTATGTGAATTATCCGGTCTGTATGCCGGAACGCTACACCATGTATACCGGGCGACTGCCTTGTCAGCGCTATTTTGCGGATGAAAATAACAAGCCAACGATTTCGCTCGGGAATCAGGCCCGGGTTGCGGGGTACGACACGGCCTATTTCGGCAAGTGGCATGTTCAGGACGAAACCTTCTCCTCCAAGGATCATGCAAACCACGGATTTGATCTGCATACGGGCGGAAAAGATAAGTCCATGACGGCCAATGCGATTGAATTCTTTTCCGGGAAGCGGGATAAACCGTTTCTGGCCGTCGTCTCCTATTACAATCCGCACGACATCTGTGAGTGGGGGCGGAAGAAGGCCGGGCGCACGGAGGGTATCAATATGCGCAATGGCGATGTGGATGTTGATCCGCCGCTTGCGGACTGCCCTCCGCTGCCGGAAAATTATGCGATTAATCCGGACGAATCGGAAGCCGTTGAAATCCGGCGCGGCCTGAGCAGTAAAGGGGTGCCGAATGCACAGCTGATGGCGATGGATTTTTCTGAAGATGAATGGCGGCAATACCGCTGGGCCTACAATCGACTGGTGGAAATGGTGGATGGACATATTGGAGAACTTCTCCAATCATTGGAAGACAATGGATTGGCGAAGAATACCATTGTGATCTTTACCAGTGACCATGGCGATGGCTATGGCGCGCACCGCTGGCACCAGAAGTCGGTGCTCTATGAGGAATCCTGCCGCGTTCCGTTCATTATCAGTTATCCCGGAAAAGGGCGGGAAAATGAGACCGACGACCGCCTGATCTCAGTCGGTATTGATCTGATGGCGACCATTTCCGATATCGTCGGTACCGATATGCCGCAAGGTCCGTATTTCGGTTTGAGTGCGCTTCCGTTTGTGCTCGATAAAAACAGTCGGGCTCCTTCGCATGACTATGTCGTCAGTGAAGCGGAAGTACGCATCACCAAAAATAACGAAATTGCGGGCCGGGGGCTGCGCACACCGAAATACAAGTATCATCTCTGGAGCAAGGGCGATAACCGTGAACAGCTTTTCGACATGATCAACGATCCCGGCGAAACCCGGAACCTTGCCGAAAATCCGGAGTATGCCGAACAGCTTAAGCATCATCGTGCGCTTTTCGCAGACTGGCTGAAAAAAACCGACGACACCTACAGCGAAAGTTAACGGTCTCCAAAGAAATGGGGTTAACAAAGTAACCCCATGTGGAGTCGTTTAGTTTTTGGGGACGTCGTACCCTATGCAATTGTTTATAGCTGGCTAACTGGAGAGAGTGCCTTCTGCAAGGACGATCCGGTTGAGCGGATGATCTAAACCTCGCTCTCAGCGGGTAAGGAATTGCATCGCATGAAAAAAATAGGATTGGCTTTAAGTATTATTGTCACAGCCTCATTTGCTGAGGAGGTGAAACCCAATACGTCTCCGCAGTCCACTCAGCAAATCAAAGACGGCAAAACGAAACGCTACACCCGAGCCATGTTTGAGCTGGACGCTAAAACGATGCGCGATGCGCGGAAGAAGCGCGCGGATATTTTGTCGAAACGCCACAATATGCGCGATAAGCAGAGCCGGGACGAAGTGGTGCGCCAATTGAAAGATGCGGAAGAGGAGCGCATGGGCGCGGTTCGTCGCCGTGCGGCCGCAGGGGGATGGAAGGTCCAGGGTAAATATTCCGACGGAAGAGGGTTCCAGTTGATCGATTTTGATGAGCACGGGCTCCCGGTTTATGAGGAAGATCAGAACGTCAATGCCGCGATCACGACGGCTGCCGATCAGGTGCGCTCCAGTGCAATCTATAATGAAGTGGATGGTTCGAGTGTCACGATTGCGGTATATAAAGGCGGCTGGGATAATATGGAGGGCGGAACACTCGCGAAAAATTCCATCGCTGTCGGCTGGGCCGCTGATGGTCTTGATGACGGTGGTAATCGTGATCCAGTGGAGGCAAAAGCGCAAAAGTGGAGCTGTCGGGGGCCGGCAGATGACGGCCGCATTAAACCGGATATCTACGGAAACGGATCGGGGTTGAGGTCGAGCACCGCCGGTAGCGATACCTCGACTGCGAGCTACTCGGGTACCAGCATGTCTTCTCCTAATTGCTGTGGTTCGGCTGCCTTGTTAGTTGATTACTATTCCTCCCGCTTTCCCGGGGAATCGATGCGGGCCAGCACCCTGAAAGCGTTGATTCTTCACACGGCGGATGATCGCTCTCCAACCGGGCCGGATTATAAATACGGCTGGGGAATTATGAATACGCAGGCGGCCGCAGATGTGATCAAGGCACACGCGGACAGCAGCGGTGGCGGAGTTCTGTTGGAATCCTTGGTCGATACCAACATCACCTCCCGTACGCACACTTTCGGATGGGATGGCACATCGCCGCTGCGTGTGACGCTTTGCTGGACGGATCCGGCTTCACCGCAGATCTACGGCCATGATAATCGCACAAAGGCGCTCGTTAACGACCTCAACCTGAAAGTCATCGGCCCCGATGGAACGCACTATCCCTATGTGATGCCGTATGTTGCGGACGGCGACTGGGATGAGAATAAGATTGATGATAAGGCCACAACGGGCGTCAACGATGTGGATAATGTGGAGCAGGTTTATCTTGCCGCACCGGTTGCCGGCGACTATCAGATCGTAGTCGACTATGTCGGCACGCTTACCAACGATGAGCAGATCTATTCGCTTGTTGTGACTGGCCAGACCGCTCCGGAATTGACCGAGTTCGAAAGCTGGCGATTGGCAAATTTCGGTACAACCAATGCGTCAGGTACGATGGCGGATGATGCCGACTTCGATGAGGATGGCATTGCCAACCTGCTGGAGTTTGGTTTGGCGACTTCGCCGAAGGAAACCACTGTGAATCCGCTCATGTTCAGGGCTGATTTGACTGATGCCCAGTTGACGTATCCTCGGAATTTAAACTCGACGAATGAATACGATGTCGAAATGATCTGGTCGGATAATCTGATGTCAAACAACTGGTCTGCAATCGGGGTTATTGAAAATATCCTCAGCGAAAGCGGATCCGTTCAACAGGTTGAGTCGTCGTTGCCCATGGGGGGCACCTCCAACCGTTACTTCCGTCTGCGGATTAAGAAGAAATAGGAATTATAATGAAAGAAAAGACGATCTTGTGCTTTGGCGATTCTAATACGTGGGGGGCGGATCCGGCTGGCGGGCCGCGATTTGACCGGGCCACTCGTTGGCCGTGCATCCTTCAACGGGAACTGGGAAAAGAATTTCATGTCGTGGAAGAGGGGTTATGCGGCCGGACCACGGTCTGGAACGATCCCATTGAAGGCCATAAAAACGGCCTTCAGCAATTGGTTCCCATCATTCAGTCGCATGAGCCGCTCGATTTCGTCATCATTATGCTCGGTACAAATGATCTGAAGAACCGCTTTGCGGTATCGGCTCTTGATGTGGCCAACAGTGTGTGGCAACTCGTGAAAACTGTACGTACATGTGCCTATCCGCTCACCGGTCAGGTACCTGAAATTCTGGTCATTTGTCCGCCGCCGTTTGCTCCATTGGAAAAAACGAAATTCAAAGATATGTTTGTCGGCGGCGAAGAAAAATCGCACCAACTCGCGAGCCGGTTTTCCGCCGTCAGCGAGCAGCGCGGTTTCCGTTGGCTGAATGCCGGTGATGTCATTCAAAGCAGCAGCATAGACGGTATTCATTTCGAAGCCGCCGAACATGCAAAACTGGCCAAGGCCGTTGCGGATATTGTTCGGGAAATGAAATTTTCCGATAGTTGAATCTGCCGAATTGTCAGGATAAATTCAGCTTTACTTGGAAACCGGAATCGCGGTGGGTTCGCAGGATTTTTCGATTGATCGCCTATCGGACCTAAGCTAACTTCTGCGGCTTGTGGATAAATTTCGGGGGGCTGTTTTATGCGGTCCGGCAACGGTTCGCTGCCCCGATAAGTTCGATCTCGTCAGTCAGGGTTCGTTTGTTTACATGGTTTCCGCATGGGCGGATACCGAGTTAATAAATGAAAGGAATGACAGATGAAATATGTATCGATCTATCACGCGAATCTGAACTACGCCTATCTGCCGGAACGCCGGTATGAATTTGTGATCCGAAACAGCTATGAGCTGATTTTCGACACCTACCGTGAAAAACTTCCGAATGACAAATACGTTTTTGAAGCTTCCGGTTTTACTGTCGAACAGATGGCCATAAAAACGCCGGATGTACTCGAAAAACTGAAATCCGCGATTGCCTTCGGGCAATGCGAATTTATGGGCTCGCCCTATGCGCACCCGATGCTTCCGAATTTTCCGGAAGAAGACGGACGCTGGGCGATTAAATTTTCCAATGATATCTATCGGAAATATCTGGGCCTGCAGCCGAAGAGTTTCTGGAATCCGGAGTGCGGCTGGCGCAGCTATGTGAAAAATCAGGTCGCGGACAATGGTTACCGCAACCTGTTGCAGGAATTTGAGCAGTACAGCCGCTCGCTCGATGCCGACGGAAATCCGTTGCGTCCGGAAATCTACGATGTTGAGAAAATCGATAATTCCCAGTTCTATAACTTCGATTTTAAATACGATCTGTCGGGAACGGAAAAAGCGTTGCACTTCCCGTTTAAAAACCTCGAGGGGATGGAAGAAGATACGCTGCGCATTTTCCTGCGTACCGACCGTGTGGCGGTTTTCGGCGTGCGCTATTTCATGAGCCATCCGGGCCACTCGCTGGAAAACTATGTCGAGCTGATTAAAAAGTTCTCGGCTCAGAATCCGGGCGAGGAAGAAGGTGCGATGCTCATCTATGCCGACGACGCGGAATATGTCGGTACCAACGCCTGGTACAATCTGAAATATTGCAACGATCCGGATGCAATTTTTGAGGCCATGCCCGACGCCGAGGAAAAACTGGTCTCCCTCGTGAATGCTGTACGCGAACTTGGAGAATTCACCACGCTCGATTCCGCATGTAATGATATCCAACCTCTGGAAGATAAGATCAACTTTAACGACAATATGTCGTGGCACGGCGGGCAGGCCTCTAACTGGTCGGGAACGCCGATGGCCAGGTTGCTGCGCCCGTGGCAGCAGCTTGTTCGGGATAAACTGAAGGAAGAGGAAGGCTCTCTGCCGCAGGATGTGCTGGAGCGCATCTGGTTTCATCTGACCAACTCCTACAACTCTGACGGACAGTGGCCGCCCACAACCAAAGCATCCCCGCACTTCATCTTCCCGTTCAACTATAATTATAACTTCCAGAACCTGCTGATGGCCGAAACGCTGCTCGGCGGTGTGGACCGCTCTGTGCTGGATACCGATCCGATTGCCACCATGCAGGCGATCTTTACCATGCAGCAGGATCTTGTACTTGAAAAAGCAGAACAGCTGATGGCGTCCGGTTCAGAAGAGGAAAAGAAGAACGGTGCACTTGCGAAAGAGCTGATTTTGCGTTCTCGCGATACTTCGGCGATTGATCCGAATGCCAAGGTTCTCTATCCTGCTGAATATGAAGTTCGGGCCGATGCACTGATTCATGCCCGCCAGCTGGTTGGCGGGGTGGTGGTTGCCGGAGATAAATAGGAAAGAGAACAAATGCCTTACGCTAAATTCGATCCTGATGAGATGATTCTGCGGGATCATCTCGCTTATGACCGGACCGTTCTGGCGAACGAGCGCACACTGCTGTCGTACCTTCGGACGGCTATTGCACTGTTTGCCGCCGGCGGTACGCTGGTTAAGCTGCTGCACGACGAGCCGGGCATGGTGAAACTGGGATTCGTATTAATCGGAGTCGGTTTAGTGGCCGCTGCAATCGGAATATGCCGCTTCATTCAGGTGAGGAAGCGTATCAGTGTGGCCTACGAAAAACTTGAAGAGGCCGATGCGGAGGCGGAGGCCCGGAAATAAAAAAAGGAGCGGTTCGAAAACCGCTCCTTTTTTGTTTTCCAAAGGTTGGAAAAATCCGGACATCGGAAATTTCCAGTCCTTGGAAGGGGACTTATCCGAGTTCCGGAACGTCGACCCACTTGCGCTCTTTCCAGCTTTCCATGCCGAGTTCGGCCAGCTGAACGCCTTTTGCGCCTTCCATGAGGGAATAGCTCCACTCTTCGTCGAGTACGACGTGTTTGATGAACATTTCCCACTGAATTTTGAAGGCGTTGTCGTATTCAATGTTGTTGGGCACATCTTCCCATCCGCCGAGGAAATCGATCGGCTGCGGGATGTCCGGGTTCCAGACCGGTTTCGGTGTGTTCGCTGCGGCCTGTGTTTTTACTTCGCGCAGACCGGCCACGGCTGAACCTTTAACACCGTCAACGTGCACGGTCAGCAAGTCGTCGCGACGCACGCGGGTGCACCAGGAGCTGTTGAACTGAACCATGGTTCCATCTTCGAGCAGGAACATTGCATAAGCGGAATCATCGGCGGTGCATTTGAAGGGTTTGCCGTCTTCTGCGCGACGTTCCGGCAGATCGGTGGCTCCATAGGCAACGAGGCTTTTAACCGGGCCGAATACGTGGTCAATCACGTAACGCCAGTGGCAGAACATATCAATCATCATGCCGCCGCCGTCTTCCGCACGGTAGTTCCAGCTTGGGCGCTGTGCAGGCTGGTCATAGTCCATGCCGGTGAATACCCAGTAGCCGAAGTCGCCCTTAACGGAAAGAATTTTCCCGAAGAAGCCCTGCTCCTTGAGCATTTTAATTTTACGGAAACCGGGCAGCCAGAGCTTGTCCTGAACCACGCCGTTTTTGAGGCCGGCATCGTCAACGAGTTTTGCAAGGCGAACGGCTTCTTTGGTTTCAACCGCGGTCGGTTTTTCACAGTAGATGGCTTTGCCGGCCTTTACCGCCTGCTCGATGAAACCTGCGCGCTGCAGTGTGCCGGAAGCATCGAAGAAGATTTCGTATTCGCCGTATTTTCCATCGAGTGCACCCTGCACATCGGTAGTGTATTTGTAGGCTTCGCCGCGGGCTTCGTTGCCGTATTTTTCAGCAAGAGCCTGCAGTGCGTATTCACGACGTCCGGTCAGGATCGGGTCGGGCATAATGATCAGATCGTTGCCGACTTTGATGCCGCCTTGTTTGATGATGGCGGTGATGGAGCGGGCCAGATGCTGGTTTGTACCCATGCGTCCGGTTACGCCGTTCATGATGATGCCGATTCTTTTGATTTCCATGTTGTTCTCCTTAATAAATGAATGAGTGTCGAGTGAGCCGTGAAACGTGATGGATCACGCCTCACGTTTCACGAATTACGAAACTAAATAATGATCGGTCCGCCTTCGGGGAGATCAGTACATTGCGGGTGGGCTCCTTCCGGCAGGGCGGGAACATCAATTCCAGCCTTTGGAAGGGTGCCTGCGAGTTCCTGACGCCAATGATCCACGTCGCCGGCCGGGCCGTAGCAATAGATGAAGGTTGCGGTTTCGTCGCCGATGTTGGTCATCTGATGGTAAACACCGGGGGGAATCTGCACAATCTGTCCGGCTTTCATTTCAACGCGCTCTTCGCCGAGGCACATTTCAGTTGTTCCGGAAACGACGAAGTACACTTCCTCCGATTCCTGATTATGCCACGGAACCTGTCCGCCGTTGGGCTCGAGGGTCACAAAGCCCATGGCAAAGTTTTCGCATTGCACGGGCGACATACCGCCCACGAGGTTTTGTGTGAGTCGTTTGGCCGGATAGGTACGGCCTTTGATTTCGTTAAGATCTCCAATAATCATGGTGCTTCTCCTTAGTTTATCTTGTCAAAGGTCAGAAGGCCGAAGGTCTGAAAGTCGGGACATTCGACCTTGCGACCTTTGACATTCGACTGCCGCAACGCGGCTTACAGGTAAAATTTATAGTATGGCTCATCCTTCGCGAGGCGCTGAATGTAGAGTGCGGCTTCGCGGGCATGGTAGTCGCCCCACATACTGGATTCTCCACAGGGAACCGTCTGGCCTTCGGGAATATGGTCCCAGCCGTTGGGGCGGTGATAAACCGAGTGAAGAATGAGGCCCTGATGCGATTCGTCGAGGCTGAGGTATTTATCGTTCAGCAGCGTTTTCATCACGGTCAGACCGGCCTGGGTGTATTTCTCGTCGTTCAGGTAGCGGCCAAGACGCAACAGGCCTTGCGCGCCGATGGCGGCGGCGGAGGAGTCGACCGGTTCGGCATCGTTGAACGGTTCCGATTCCCGTTCGTAGACATCTTCGCCCAGTTTGTGCGTGTTCAGTGCGCCGGTGTCCCAATAGGGGATGCCGTCCGCGGCACTGTTTTCAATGAAGAAATCGCAGGAGGCTTTGGCCATTTTCAGCAGAAAGGCTTCAATGGTTTCGCGTCCGCCGAGCGGTTCGAGTTCTGCATCGTCGATGGTTTTTAGGAATTCGAGCTGTTCCGGCGCACCGACCATGATCCAGGAAAGGCCGCGCGTCCAGGTGGTGAACGGAGAAAAGCCCTGCTGGGAGTTCGGGCAGCGGTAGTTGCCGTCGTTCAGATTGAAAATGCTCTCATGTGCCGTGCGGCCCCAGACGTCGTAGTAATCGCGTCCTTCGCCATAATAGACGGCATAGTCGGCCGTGGTTTTGGCGTGCTGAATGATGCGCTTGAGCAGCGAGATTTCCTTATCGCCTTCACCCATATAGGAATGGCCGAGCTGATGGGCCACGGCGAGTGCTCGCAGCGAGCGGATGGTATCGGCAAAGAGAGAATGCGGTCCGTTGAAAGAATAGATGTAGCCGCCATCGTTGGGAAGGTCGGTCCATCTGCGGGCCTGCACAGAACCGGAAGCTTTCAGTGCCATTTCATAGAAGTTGCGTTCCCATTCATTTTCAGGAATGCGGCCTTCATTCATCAGGCGCAACAGGTTTCCGTAGGTGCTGACATTGTTGAAGCCGTGGTCATGCACACCGAAGTGGCTGACGTGCGGGGCCATTTTCCCAACGGTATTTTTTTTGCCCATTTCGAGGAAGGCAGTATCGCCCGTCGCATCAAACTGAAGGATTTCTCCTCCATATTGGAAGCCCTGGGTCCACTCGGTCCAGCCGCGTGTCGTGTATTGACCTTCTACAGTAAAGACCGGTGAGCCTTTGGCGGGATCGTAGTTTTTATTAAGGTCATTGATTTTCCGGCCGGAAACCTTCCAGAAGCGTTCGAGATCTGAAAGCAGATCCTTTGGAGTTATTGTCGTATCGATATGCATTAAAATTTCTCCTTAAATATATTGAGAGTTAAAATATATTGCATAAGAACATTGTCAAGCGCTATATTGCATTTCGTTAGTTCGTAAAAAAAAGGAACCGATCGTATGCCTGACCCGTATGAGTTTGATTCACAGATGTATAATTTTGCCGTTCTGCGCGATCTTCGTAAGCGTGCACAAATGACGATTGCCGACCTTTCGGAACGCACGGGAATATCGCCCGCCGTGATTTCTAAATTGGAACGCAATCATACCACCGCGGAACTCAAAACCCTTTTCCGGCTGGCGCGTGCATTCGGGCTGACGGCTTCCGAGCTGCTGGTGCTGGTGGAATCGCGTACAGCGCAATGCAAGGTGGAGAGCGAGCGTATTGCGGGGGACTTCCATTTTCGGCAAATCGAATATACCAATTCGAAGTGTTATTATGCCGACGCGCCGAAAGGAGCTTCCCGTTCCAACCCGGATGCGCATCGCGACGAGTTTGAGATCTGCTGGGTGCTGGAGGGTAAACTGAGGATTAATCTTCCTTATGAAAATCATGTTCTGAGCGCGGGCGAGTGCCTTCAATTCGATGCTGTCTTTGAGCATACTTACGAAGTGCTGGAAGATTGCCGAATCATTATTCAACACATCCGCAAACAGAAGCGGTTCTAATGAACGGCTTCAGACGATTTGACTAAAAAAAACAGTATCCGGAAACACAGATATAGAATGTGTTCAGTGGGTGAATTTAGACAAACATAATGTTGAGTTCGTGGCGGCAATCTAAATTCATTCTGAATATTTTGCCGCACATTATTCTGGGATTAAACTGACAAGGAAAGGATTGGAACAATGAAAAAAGTAGCATTGGTGACCGGAGGAGGTCGCGGTATTGGTTTGGGAATTTGTGAAAAGCTGGCGGCGGACGGGTTCAACCTGGTGTTGAGCGGACGCAGCGATGTTTCCAAGGTGGCGGACTCCGTTCAGGCGTTGGAAAAAATGGGAGCGGAAGTGCTCTATTGTTCCGGCGATGTTTCTTCGGCCGAAGACCGTGCGGCGATGCTGGCGGAAATCAAGGCGCGTTTCGGCCGTCTGGATGTGCTGGTGAACAACGCCGGTGTGGCGCCGAAAGTCCGCGCCGATATTCTCGACGAAGAAAACGCGACCGAAGACGGTTTTGAATGGATCATGAAGATCAACCTGCAGGGGCCGTATTTCCTGACGCAGGCATGCGCAAAATGGATGGTGGATCAGAAGCAGGCGGATGATTCATTTGCGGGCTGCATCATTAATGTCGGTTCCATTTCGGCCACAGTGGTTTCGCCGAACCGCGGCGACTACTGCATCTCGAAAGCGGGCCTCGGTATGATGACTTCGCTGTTTGCCGCACGTCTCGGCGAGTACGCCATTCCGGTTTATGAAATCCGTCCGGGTATCATCAAAACCGATATGACTGCGGGTGTGACCGAAAAATATGACAACCTGATTTACAACACCGAGCTGCTGGTGGAAAAACGCTGGGGCTTCCCGGAAGATATCGGGAAACTGGCTGCGGCGATGGCGCGTGGCGACATGCCGTATGCCACCGGGCAGGCTATTTATGTTGATGGCGGCCTGACCATGCCGAGGCTCTAATGGTTTTGTTGAGCAACACACAGAATATTCTGTATTGGCAGGATGAGGTCACCGAACGATCGGTGGCCGCGTTGCGGGCGGACAACATCCCGCATCTCGTTCCTCACCTGCATCAGGAACCCGGCGAGCCGTATCCGTGTGTGATTGTGCTGCCGGGCGGCGGATATCTGCGCCATGCCGACCATGAATGCGGCCCGGTGGCCGGTTGGTTAAACGGGCTCGGGATTAATGCATTTGTGCTTAATTATTCCGTAGCACCGGCGCGGCATCCGAAACCGTATCACGATGTGAGGCGGGCGATTCAGTGGGTCCGCAAAAATGCTGCGCAGTTGAATATCGATCCGAAGCGAATCGGGGTTCTCGGTTTTTCGGCTGGCGGGCATCTGGCCGGTACGGCGGCCGCGTGGTGGGAGAACGAAGCGCTGGCCATCGGCGATGAACTGGATTCCATTTCTGCGAGGCCTGATCTGGCGGTGCTGTGCTGTCCGGTCGTGACCGGTGCCCGGGGGGCGTGTAATGAAGGATCGCTGGAAAACCTGATGGGTACCTCCTCGGACGAAGCGCGTGAATGCTTCAGTCTGGAAAAACAAATCAGCGCACAGATGCCGCCGACCTTTATCTGGCATACTGCGGACGATGTGGCGGTTCCGATTTCCAATACGTTTTTGATGGCTGAGGCATTGGCATCTTCCGGGGTTGAATTTGAACTGCACATCTTTCCCGAGGGGATTCACGGGTTGGGCTTGTGCGGCGTGAAAAAATTCCGGCACAAACAGGTTCGGCAGTGGATCGGGCTATGCGAACAGTGGTTTCGACGACAGGGGTTTTAGATAGAAACAGCGTGGGGTGAATATGAAAAAAAGCGAATTGAAAGTCGGGGGAAAGACGATTCGGGTAACGCGGGTGCACAGTCTGGTGATCGGCTCCGGTGCGGCCGGACTGAATGCGGCGGTGCAGCTGCGCAATCAGGGTATTGAAGATGTGCTGATTGTGACCGAAGGGCTGAAGATGGGCACTTCGATCAATACCGGTTCCGACAAACAGACCTATTATAAATCCGCGATGTGCGGCAACGATCTGGATGCGCCGCTGGCGATGGCAAAAAACTTTTTTTCGCCGGGCAGCATGCATGGCGATCTTGCGTTGATTGAGGCGGCGGTTTCCGGTCGTGGTTTTTTGAATCTAGTGAATCTTGGGGTGAAATTTCCACAGGATGCGTTCGGGCAGTTTATCGGCTACAAGACGGATCACGATCCGGCGCAGCGCGGCACGTCTGTGGGGCCGTACACCTCGCGGGATATGTGCCGGGCACTGATTGCCGAAGTGAAACGGCGCGATATTCCGGTTGAGGAAAAGACCAATGTGGTCAGTCTGCTGACGACCGGCGAAGGAAAAGAAAAACGTGCGTGCGGTGCCGTTGCATTGAATGGCGGTGGTGAGCTTGTGGCCTATGCCGCCGAAAATGTGGTGTTCGCCGTTGGCGGACCGGGCGGGCTGTATAAAACGAGTGTCTATCCGGCAGTGCATACCGGCGCCATCGGGATTGCACTGAAAGCCGGGGCGATGGCGCAGGGACTGCCGGAAGCGCAGTATGGGCTGGCTTCGACCAAATTCCGCTGGAATGTTTCGGGCACGTATATGCAGGTGATTCCGAAATTTATTTCGACCGATTCCGACGGGAAAAGCAACCCGCGCGAATTTATGCGCGACTTTTTTCCAAACCCTGGAAAAATGAATTCAAAGGTGTTCCTGAAGGGGTATCAATGGCCGTTCGACTCCAAGAAAATTGTCGGCGGTTCGTCCATTGTCGATATTCTCGTTTACATCGAAACGGTGGAGAAGGGGCGCCGGGTATTTCTCGACTATCGCGAAAATCCGGCGGACTTCGATTTCCAGGCTCTGGAAAAAGAGGCGTTCCAGTATCTGGAAAATTCCGGTGCCTTTCAGGCCACTCCGATTGCGCGTTTGAAGCATATGAATCCGGGTGCGATCGATCTCTATAAAGATCATAATATCGACATCACCAAAGAACCGCTCGAAGTGGCGGTCTGTGCACAGCACAACAACGGCGGGCTTGCGGGAAATCATTGGTGGGAATCGACCAACATCAAACACCTCTTCCCGGTTGGCGAAGTGAATGGTTCGCATGGTGTGGCCCGTCCGGGGGGATCGGCGCTCAATTCCGGTCAGGTGGGATCGCTGCGGGCGGCTGAATTTATCGGCAATGTCTATAACGATGCCGACTTGAATATGGCTGACTTTAATCGGGTGGCGAAGGCGGAAATTAAAGAGGTTTTCCGGTTTCTGGAACGCTGTTCATTTTCCGATGTGAGCTGGCGGTCGGTTCGTGGTGAGCTGCAGGATCGGATGAGTAAATCCGGCGCGCATATCCGATCGTTGGAAGGATTAAAACAGGCGGCAAAGGAGGCGAAAGCGCAGGTTGCTGCATTCGAGGAAAACGGCTGCAAAGTTGAAAACGCTGTGCAGGCGGTACAGGCGTTGCGGAACCGGCAGCTTTGTTTTGCGCACTGGGTGTATCTTTAAGCGACTCTCTTTCAGGTGAAGAGCGGTGTGGGCTCCCGGGGATCTGCGATGGTGCAGGATGAGTCGGGCACACCGGCGCACCGGAAGTTGGATAAAGTGCAGTGGAGTTTTGCCGCAGAGGATAAATCGTTTAAAGGCAAGGTTCAGGAAAGTGTTTTGAAAGATGGTAAGGTTGAAAACAAGTGGGTTAATGTGCGCCCGATTCCGGAGAGCAATCTCTGGTTTGAAACGGCATGGGCGGATTTCCGCGCCGGGAAAATTTACAAATAGTACGTACTGTGTATTACGTATTGACCTGCTCGTTCGGAATGTAAATGTTCCTCGCAATACGCAATACGCAATACGCAATACGCAATACGCAATACGCAATACGCAATACGCAATACGCATTACGCAATACGCAATACGCATTACGGAGCAAAGCAATGTTGAGAAAACTGAAACCTGAGGAAGAGTTGGCGTTCATGAAGGAACTGTATGGAGCAGCGGACTATGCCAGGTTGTTCGGGGCGGTGAAGGAAGCCTTTGCGCTGATCCAGACGCGCGCGCAGATGCTGCTGGGTCTGGCCACCATTTGCCTGACGATTACGGGATTTTCGGGCCCGCGTATGGCGCAGTCGAATGCGTATAGCCGCTTTTTCATTGCGTTCGGCCTGTCCTTTGTTCTGGCCTCTGTGATTGCGATTGTGACAGGACCGTTGCGGTTGCGCTGGATTACGGCCTGGCGGGTGGACAGTCTGGATGAAACGCTGCTGGAAAATCTCCGGCGGCGGGATTCCAAAACCCGCTTTTACCGCGTTGCAACCCTGTTGCTCCTGATCGGATTGACGGGATATTTGTTCAGTTTGATTTTTTACCTTTCCACGGTTGAATAGGTGAAGAGCGGGCATTTTATGCCTGAGATTGTCCGCCGGGGTTCCAATCGTTGGAACCCCTTTTTATTGGGGGGTTTTGGCTTGAGTCGAATAGGCAAATGGCTATGGTTGCGCTTCGTTTTTTTCAGTAACAGGAATGGGCTTATGAAACATATTAATATCGGTATTCTCGGATTCGGCACAGTTGGAGCCGGCGTAGTGGAAGGGATTCAGAAAAACGGGGCATTAATGGCCGAACGAACCGGAATTACACCGGTTGTGGCAAAGATTGCCGATCTGGACATCACAACCGATCGCGGTGTTACCGTTGAAGATGGCGTGCTGACCACCGATGCCATGTCTGTGATTAACGACGAGAATATTGATCTGATTATTGAGCTCGTTGGCGGGACCACGATTGCGCGCACCTTCACATTGGCGGCGCTGAAAAAAGGCAAGCCGGTCATTACGGCCAATAAGGCTCTGCTGGCCGATTACGGTGAGGAAATTTATAAAACCGCCCGCGAAAACAATACGGGCATCTATTATGAGGCGGCTGTTGGCGGCGGGATTCCGATTCTGCGCGCGCAACGAGCCGGTCTGATCGGCAATAAAATTGAGAGTATTTTCGGGATCTTGAACGGAACCTGTAACTACATTCTCACCCGTATGGAACGCGAAGGGCTTCCGTTCGATGAAATTCTGGCCGATGCGCAGGCGCTTGGTTATGCGGAAACACCGCCGGATCTGGATATTGACGGAATCGACACGGCGCATAAAGCGGTCGTGCTTGCTTCCATGGCCTATGGTGCACCGGTTCCGATGGATGCCTGTCCGACTATCGGTATTCGCGGTCTTTCCGCCGCAGAAATCGATAACGCCGATGAACTCGGATATCAGATTAAACTGCTGGCCATCATTAAGGATAACGATGGCGAAGTGGAATTGTCGGTAGAGCCCGCGCTGGTTCCGAAAGGGCATATGATTGCTTCGGTGAGCGACTCGTTTAATGCCGTTTTTGTTAAGGGCGATATTGTGGACGACACCATGTATTACGGTCGCGGTGCCGGCAGAATGCCGACCGGCAGTGCGGTGATCGGCGATATCATGGAAGCCGCTTCCGATAAACTCAGCGGTAAAGGGGTTCCGGTCAGCGTTACGATGATGCTGCAGAAGGATGTTCTGAACTATTGTGCAGCGGACAGCATTGAGAAGCGTTGTTATATTCGCCTGAGTCTGCAAGACAAACCCGGTGCCATGGCGAAAGTGATGAATATTTTCGGTGCGCACAACATCAGCATTGCTTCGGTGGTGCAGAAGGAAGCGCATGAAAACGGAGTTGCTTCGGTGGTGATTCTGACACAGTCCGCAAAAGAAGCAGAGTTTGTTGCGGCAATGACCGAAATCAATGCGCTTGATGTTTCCTGCTGCGAACCGATCCGCATGCGCCTCGAAGATTTTGAATAAAAACTGAGTAAACCACGCAATCCGGCAGGCATGATTTTCGTGGTGCTAAATAAGGATTTGGTATGAAAGTTGTAAAATTCGGTGGTTCTTCCGTCGCCAATGCAGAGCAGATTTCGAAAATTATCGATATTGTGACTGCCGATGCAGATCGGCGTATTGTGGTGGTTTCCGCTCCGGGAAAACGCAATGGGTCGGACACCAAAGTAACCGATCTGCTGATTGCTCTGGCGAATAAGGTGCTTGCTGGCGAAGATCACGAAGACGCGCTGATGGATGTGGTCGGGCGTTATGCTGAAATTCAGCTGGCACTGGATCTCCCGCCTGATGTGGTTTCAACCATTGAGGCCGATTTACGTGGCCGTATTCAAGGCCGTGGAAAAAATGATCTCCAGTTCATGGACACCATGAAAGCGTCCGGCGAAGACAACAATGCCAAGGTGATTGCGGAAGCCTTTACCAAAGCCGGCCATCCTGCAGTTTATGTGAATCCGGGTGAAGCGGGCATGCTCTTATCCGATGAATTCGGTAATGCCGAAGTGCTGGAGGAATCGTTCGGAAAATTGGCGGCACTGAGCGAAAATGAAAAAATCATTATTTTCCCGGGCTTTTTCGGAAGCACCAAATCGGGTGAGGTTGCAACCTTTCCGCGCGGTGGTTCGGACATCACCGGGGCCATCCTTGCGGCGGCAGTGAAGGCGGATGTCTACGAAAACTTTACCGATGTGGATTCGGTGTGCGCCATGGATCCGCGGGTCATTGATAATCCTCCGGCCATCGATTGCATGACCTATCGTGAGATGCGGGAATTGGCTTATGCCGGTTTTGGTGTGTTTCACGACGAAGCCATTATTCCGGCCGTGCGGGCCGAAATTCCGATTTGTATTAAAAACACCAACAATCCTTCCGCTCCGGGAACCATGGTGGTGCCGCGTCGTGAACCGGAGCACGGTTCGGTGGTCGGTATTTCAAGTTCAGCCGGCTTCTGCGCCATTTATATTGATAAATATATGATGAACCGCGAAGTCGGTTTCGGGCGTCGTCTTCTCCAGATATTGGAAGAGGAGGATATCTCCTTCGAGCATACGCCTTCGGGGATTGATAATATGTCGATCATCCTGCGTTCCGATGAACTGGGTGCAAAACAGGAGCGCATCGTTGAGCGGTTCCGTGCCGAGCTTCAGCCCGATAACATTGCCGTTGAGCATGGTCTCTCGCTGGTTATGGTGGTTGGTGAGGGAATGCACTACACGCCGGGGATGGCATCCAAAGCCACAGGAGCCTTTCTTCAGGCTGGTGTGAATCTTGAGATGATCAACCAGGGCGCGTCGGAAATCAGCATGATGTTTGCCGTAAAAGACGACGACCGCATCAAAGCCGTACAGGCTTTGGGCGCTGCTTTTTTCAAGTAGTTTAAACAATACCGGCTGCTGATCAGCCGGTATTTTTCATTGCCGCTGAAATGCCGGCGATGGTCACCATCAACGCATCGTTTAATACAGCGGGGCGCGGATCTTCGCCCAGTTTAATGCGCCGTAGCACTTCGCCCTGCAACAGGTTTAAGGGGTCGGCGTAAATATTCCGGACATGAACGGATGAGCGCAGAATTTCCCGCTCCTCTTTAACCGGAAGATCCTGAACAATATGTTCAGCAACCTTCTGGGTGTGTGCCAGCTTTTCGCGGAGCGTCCGACCGAGTTCCTTCACTTCATCGGAGGCGAGGCATTCATCATAATAGGCTGCAACCCGCAGGTCGGCCTTGGCGAGAACCATGTCGAGCATGTCCATAAAGAAATAGAAAAACGGCCATTGTTCAATCATTTCCTGCAGCAGAGGTTCCTGGTCGTCATCCATCGCCATTTGAAGGGCGGAACCGATGCCCAGCCAGGCCGGAAGCATGAGGCGGATCTGTGTCCATGCAAACACCCACGGAATGGCCCGCAGACTTTCAATGCCGCCATCCGCTTTTCGTTTTGCCGGACGGCTTCCAATGTAAAGACTGCCCAGTTCCTGTTCAGGAGTTACCTGTCGGAAATACTTCACAAAATCCGGATGTCCCCGCACGATATCGCGATAATCGCGGCAAGAAACATCGGACATTTTTTCCATCAGTTCCCGCCATTCCGGTTTGGGAACGGGCGGGGGAGCCAGAGTGGCTTCGGTTACCGCGGCGGTATATTGCATCAAATTGAAGACCGCGACCTCAGGAATGGAATATTTCTGTTGAATCACCTCGCCCTGTTCCGTCACGCGCATGCGGCCGTCGACGGTGCCGGGGGGTTGCGCCAGCAATGCGTGTTCAACGGGGCCGCCGCCTCGGCCGATGGAGCCGCCGCGTCCGTGAAACAGATTCATGCGGATGCCGTGCTTGCCGGCAATTGCAGTGAGGGTTTCCTGTGCTTTGTACTGTGCCCAGCTGGCGGCCAGTTTTCCGGCATCTTTTCCGGAGTCTGAATAGCCGATCATGACCTCCTGATCGCCGCGAATATCATTTTTATACCACGGAATGGAAAAGAGCGTTTCCATGGTGCTGCCGCACTGGTCCAAATCGGCCAGTGTTTCGAAGAGGGGAACCACGCGCAATGGTTTTTTGATGCCGGCCTCTTTCTGCAACAGACGAACGGCCAACACATCGGAGGGGGATCCGGCCATTGATATTACATAGGCCCCGAGACTGTCCGGGGGGAGTGCTGCGCAGGTGTGCAGCGTATCCATCAGTTCCTGCTGATCCGGTGTAAAGGGCATATCCATTGGAATGAGCGGGCGTTTGCTGCTGCATTCCGCAATCAGAAAGGCCTGCCGTTCTTCTTCGTTCCAATCCTTGTATGATCCGAGCTCCAGATGTTCGGTGACGGCATTGATGAGATCTTTATGGCGAGGTGCCTCCTGACGGATGTCGAGTTTAACCAGAGCCAGCCCAAAGCAGGAGACCCGCCGGATCAGATTCAGGACGCCGCGGTCGGCAATCAGCTCGCCTTTGTTTTCCTGAAGTGAGCGATAGCAGATTTTAAGTTCGTCCAGCAGCTCTTCGGTATCCAGATAGATGTTGCCGGCATCAATTCCTTTTTTTCCTGCCAGACGCGCTTCGCACCATCTTTTTGTCAGTCGAAGTTTCGTGCGTAATGAACGCAGATAAACCCGGTAGGGTTCACGCACATCGCCGACGATGGCCCGCAGTTCTTCGCTGCAGCTTTCCATCGAAAGCCGCTGCACGAGTTTGTCAATTTCGCGATAGTACAGATCGGCGGCCATCCAACGGGAAAGCAGGCAGACTTCGTGGGTAACGGTTGCTGTCACATTCGGGTTTCCATCGCGGTCGCCGCCCATCCATGAAGCAATTTTGATGGGGCAGCAGTCGATGGGCAGTTCTTCATCGAGGACTTTCAGCACGATGTCATCGAGGTTTTTCATGTAGCGGGGAATCGCATGCCACAGAATTTCCTCGATGATGGCCATACCCCATTTAGCCTCTTCCACGGGAGTCGGACGTACACGACGGATTTCATCCGTTTGCCAAATGCTGGTAATCAGGGTTTCGAGATTGTCACGGATTTCCCGTTTTTCAAAGGGGGTCAGGTTGCGGGTATCCCGCCGGGAAAGCAGTTCGGAAATACGGCCGCTTTTCTGGATCAGTGTACGCCGCTTCACTTCGGTAGGATGGGCGGTCAGTACGAGCTCAATCTCCATGTTACTGATGGTTTTCAGAATTTCAGTTCTGGATACGCCTTGTTCGAGCAGCTTGGGCAGCAGGACTTCGAGCTGGTTGAGTTGGTCGGAGACCGCATCTTCCGCATGGTTTTTGTGTGCACGCACATTGTGATAGTTTTCGGCGATGTTGGCCATATTCAGGAAATGACTGAAGGCACGGGCAAGCAGCAGTGTATCTTCGTCCGCCAGCGATCGAATGAGCTGCCGAAGCTTATGTTCGGCCTCCTGATCGCCATTGATTCGGGCTGCTTTGGAAAGTGCCCGGATTTCTTCCTCAAGTGCGTAGACCCGTTCGCCGGCCTGTTTCTTCAGCGTGTCGCCGAGAATTTCCCCCAATAAGCGGATATCTTTGCGTAACGGTGCCTGAAATTCATTTTGGATATGCATATTTTTTCCCCGTTCGATGAAAAACTGCGCATACGTTAATGAGTTTCAGATAGATTACAATTTAAACACGATTAAAATGGTACTATTTTTCAATATCGGTAAAACCCGGTAAGCACCGGCTTGTATTCAAAATCACACCAAGGTAGGTTCTAAAAATGAGATCTTTATTGAAAAAACTGACGCTTCCGCTGCTGCTCCTTACCGGATGTTCGACCTATCAACCGGCTACCGTCAAGGATGGCGTAATTTCAAATCCAAGTGTGGGTTGGAACGGCTACACCATCGATATTCCAAAAGGAGTGGGGCCTTTAAAGGCTGAGAACGGTGTAAGTGCTCAGGAGCGGCAGCATAAAATCCGGACGTGGTATGACGACCAGCGTTCCAACGATATGCTGGATTTTGGAACGCTTACCTACAATCAGCTGTTGTATGAAAACCCGGCTCAAACCTATGTGCTGAGTTTTATCTGTGAATCCTACGATCTTCGGGCGGGCTGGGGAGTCATGACTTCCGTTGAGAAACAATTTATTATTCAGAAACTGATTAATCGTAAGCTGGTCATCATTAATGATACGAAAGCCCACTCCGAACAGATCGAAATCAATGGGCAGCGCGGTTGGTATATCAGCGGGAACAGTAAACCCTACTTCACGAAGAATCCGACCACGTTGGCCTATGAAGGTATATTTCTGCTTGGAGATCTGAAAGAGGCGTTCTGGATTGAATGCTTTGGCCAGGAAGGGGAACGTGCATCCATGAAGCAATGCGTGTATGAAATGGCCGACAGTCTGGATGTGAAGAAATAAAAAGACGGTGTAAGTGCTGTCAGAACCATCCGGGGATCATCGTCATCTAACCGAGGGGGATACGGTTAAGGATTCAGCTATGAGTAAACAGATACAGCTTCTTTTAGTAGTCATTTTGACAGGGTTCAGTACGTTGGCCGGCGAACTGGAGGATGCGCTGATATCCGTCAGCGCACCGGCCGGCGAATATGTCCGGATGCCGTCTCGCTATATTTTCCAGCAATTGGAAAAAACAGCGCAGAACAGCGGACTTCCAATCCTTGGAGGATTTTCCATCGATGTGCAGTTGGAAGGGGCTGAAAACAAGAAGGTGACGGTGAATTTTTACGGTATGAATCTGGTTCAGGCACTCGATGCAGTGGCTTTGGCGACCGGGACAAAACTGGAATTTTCCGGAACCGCAGCCGTTTTGGCGGACCCTGCTGCTGGCCGGATCATGAAGCCGAAAGTGGTTGAAGAACCGGTGAATGAGAAGGATGACGGAGGAAAGGTTGAATTTACGGATATTGATTCGGCGCTGGTTTTTGTGGATACCGGCGTGGGCAGTGGATCGGCCTTCATTGCAGCGCAGGATGGAAAAACCTATCTATTCAGCAATCAGCATAATTTTATGGGGGCCAATAAACTGGAGTTTCGCTCCATGCATTCGGGGCTTGTTGATTTTGATACCTTTGAATTCTGCCGCAGTCGCGATCTGGTCCGTTTTGCGTTGAACCCCGAAAAAGTCGAGGACCTTGGCGTGCTGAAGCTGTCAGAAAAAACGCCGTATATCGATCAGCCGATTGTGGTGTATGGCAACAGTGCCGGAGCCAATGTGGCCACCGAACTGCGAGGTAAAGTGCTCGGTGTGGGCCCGCGCGATATTGAAGTGGATGCCGATATTGTTTCGGGGAACAGCGGAAGCCCGATTCTCGACAGCGAAGGGAATGTGCTTGGAGTGGCCACCTATATTGCCTTCGAGATGAAGTTTGATAAAAAGGATGAACGCAGCCAGATTTTTAAAGGAACCCGTTTTGGCAAAGCCCGTCGCTATGGGGTTCGGATTCCGAAAGACGGCTGGATACAGGTTGATCTGCGCCCGTTTCTACAGCAGACCTACGTGATTGCCGACATGAGCAGCTATCTGGAAATTATGCATGTTCTGGTGGAGTACTGGGGCGGGGATGATGATTATGAAGAGGCTGCGAATCAGATTCTTTCAAGCTATTCTTCGCGCAGCGACCGGGTGACCGCGCCGTATGAATTTCATTCGATGCAAACCGAAGATGATCTGCGGTTGTTGGTGAAAGCCTTTAAACGGAACTATGATGAATTTGTCGAGCTGGTCCGGAAGGCGGATCTTTCGAAACGGGACCTGGAAAAATTAACCAATCCGAAATCGCTAACCAGCAGCAGTAAAGTTGAACGGCTGGATTACCATATTCGAACCACGCTGCTGAGCAAAGTCCGTCGATTGCAGGATGATCTGAAGCAGAACTGGATGAGCGACTATCTTGCGGAAAGCGCTGTTCCGTTGAACGAACTTTCCAGCGATCTTCTTCTGAAACTGGAATCTGAAAAAGGGCTCCGCGAACGGATTAAAGCTGTAATGTAATATGATGAAACGATTGATTTTATTTTCAGGTGCGGCCCTGCTTTTGGCCGGTTGCACAACCAGTGAACCGTCTGAGCCGGTAATTGATCCGGATGCGACCATGGAAGTGCTCGAAGCCGGTCTTCGGCCGGAGGTGCTGCTCTTTCCGGACTATCTGATGCTGGCTGATTTTCAGCTGTTTCAGCATGGAAGAATTATCGAAACCGAATGGGTCGGTGCCGGTATGCGAAGCTATCTGAGTCTTTCCAATATTCGGAACCGTCTGCTGGATGTACTCGATTCCAAGGGGTGGAGTATTCAGCGAACTGAAATTGAACAACAATCTTTTCGCGTACTGGCGGAACATGGAGCTGAGCACGTGGAAATTCGGTGTGTACAAGGCTCCGGTCCTACCGAAATATTTATCCTTTACCGCCCGGATCCTGCCGCGCAGCCTGTATTTTAAGTTGGAGAAAACTGATGACGACGATTGCTTTCGCGGGACTGCCCGGCGGTTCGGAGGTCCTGCTGATTCTGTTTATTATACTGCTTTTATTCGGAGCAAAAAAACTGCCGGAACTTTCCCGCTCGCTGGGCCGCAGCCTGGGTGAATTTAAAAAGGGGAAAGAGGATCTCGAACGTGAAATCCGGGATGTGGAAAGCGATTTCAAAAAGGCATCGAAAGCCGAAATTCAGGAAAAGAAAGATGCGGAGACTCCGGCGGAGCCTAAAGCATCGAGCGAACCAGCGGAACCGGATCGTTCATAATCGAATCAAGCACCAGGCAGGCGGCACCGAATACACTGTCGTTGTCGCGTCCGCTCACTTTGATGCGCGTATTGGCGCGGGGTTGATTCAGCGAACGGGCATCCACCGTGGACCGGGCTTTTTCCAGCATATAGGGCAGGATCGGGCGCATGGCTCCGCCGAGTACAACCGTATCGATATTGAGCAGGTTCACCAGATTTGCAATGCCCAGTCCTAGCATTTCCGCCATTTCATCTGCAATCGGTGTCAGCTTGGGGTCTTTATCGCGTAATGCTTTGCCCACAGCATCCAGGTCAACTTCTGTAAGATTGGCTTTTCGCTGGAGCGCAGCAATGCTGACTTCCGTCACCCAGCAGCCCCGGTCGCCGCAGGAGCAGACCGCGCCATCGGTCCGGATCTTAATGTGCCCGGCCTGTCCGGCAAAGCCGTTGCTTCCATGGAAAAGGTGCGCTTCCAGCATGAGGCCTGCCGCCATGCCGATCCCGATACTGAGATAGGCCAGATTCCGGGCTTTGGAACGGTCGGAGTAGGTAAAGTAGCCCAGAGCGGAGGTGTTGGCTTCGTTGTCCAGATAGACCGGAATTTCAAACCGTTTTTCCCAGAGGGCTTTAAAGGGAACTTCTCGCCAGTTCAGCGTCGGGGCATAGGTGAGCATTCCGTTTTCTGCGTCAACCAGTCCGGCCAAACCCAGCCCGATGCCAAGGGGTTTAAACCCCTCGCTCTTTCCCCAGGTTAATACATCCTGAACCAGCAGTTCCGCTGTGGCAATGCACGCATCCCGGGTTTGTTCTTTGGAAATGGCGGTGGATTGCTCCCAGAGAATTTCGCCGTTAAAATCGGCGGCAATCACAATGATGCGGCTGATGTCGATTTCAACGCCAACGGCAAAGCCGCCGTTTGGAGCAATTTCGAGCAACAGCCCGGGGCGCCCGGCACCGGCCCGACGGAATTCGGTTTCTATCACTAATCCGGCCTGGAGCAGATCCGTCACAATATTGGAGGCTGTATTGCGGGTCATTCCCAGTTCTTTGGCGAGATCTGCACGGGCAAGTGTTCCGCGTTCGCGCAGCAGGCGTAAAATGGCCGACATGTTCAGTCGCCGAACCGTAACCTGATCGGCTTTTTTATCTACTACCCGCTGCATAGAAGAACCTCCTGTTTAATGGAAAAAGAGTATAAGCGGAGTTGCGGATGAAGTTGAAGCGATTTCCAGCCTCTGGAAAATTATTCAGCCTGTTCCGCCCAGGTTTCGAGCTCGGGATCGAGATAGGCATGCTCCAGCAGCTCTTCCGCCCAGTGTTCTTCTTTTGCGGCGAGCCGCCGCAGGATGCGGAACGACATCACCTGAACGGCCGGCACATCCGAATAGAGCGCATTGTTTAAGCAACGCCAGTGCTGCGGAATCATTTTTTTCGGAGAATCAATCTGTTTCAGACACTCTTCGCAGATGAAAATGCAGTGGCCAAACACCGGTTCATCTTCGAAGGGGGGAAGTTCTTTCACTTCAAGCCGCACACCGCTGTTTTTGCAGAGTTCACAGCTCGACCGTGAGCGGCGAACCAGATCTTTTGCATAGCGTGAAAGAATATTCTGTCGATGAAATTTTCCTTTAAAGCCCGTAGACATTGGATGTTCCTGTTAGATGAAGAAACAGTAGTGGATATTTTTCCAATGTCTGGAAAAAACGTATGAAATTATACGGGGTTTCAGTGCGGAATGGTTTAGGGGGGTGAGCAGAGCGCTTCCAGATCTTCCATCCGGTCGTTCATGAACTGTTTCATATCCAGCAATGCAGCATTGTAAATGGAGGGCGCTAATTCCTTTAAAAAAGCATCGAGCAGTTGATCGGCTTTGAAGTCGCTGAGCGATTCATCGAACGTATCGAGATAGAGCGCAATGAGTTTTATCCGGAGTGCTTCTTTTTGGGCCGGTTTGAGTTCCATATCCATCGGGATTCCTGATACCTCCTACCGTTTAACCGCAACGACTTCTGAGAGTACCTTCTCGAACTCGCGTGAGGTGTTGAGAATGTCGTGGTGTTCTTTGACGAGTTGACGAGCGTGCTGCCCCATGGAATGCGCCAGCTTTTTATCCGTCAGTAACCAGTCGATGGATTGAGCGAACAGTTCGGGAGTGTCGGCAATAAAACAGTTTTCTCCGTTCTGGGCACGGATGCCGGCGGCTCCGAGTGCGGTGCTCACAACGGGCAGACTGGTTGCCATGGCTTCGAGCATTTTAATTCGCAGTCCGGAACCGAGCCGCATCGGGTTTACAAAAATTGCGGCCTGTTCCCGGTAGGGCCGGAGGTCGTCGACCCGATCAATCACCTGAATAGTTTCCTGTTTTTTTGCCACTCGTTTCAATTCAATGTTCGCGCCGGCACCAACGAATTGGCAGCGGGCTTCGGGATGCTTCTGTTTAACGAGCGGCCAGATTTCCTCCAAAAACCACATGGCTCCGTCGTGATTCGATTTGTCGGCGAAATAACCGCACATCATGATGATCGGCTCCGGGGCGGATACGTGCGTTTCCCGATCCAGATAATCAAAATCGATCCCCGGCGGAATCACAGAGACCGGGAGTTGCGGCGCATGGTGGAGCAGTGTGAAGCGGTCTTCGGCGGTGAGCGTCAGGATGTGGTCCATGGCACTGTACATTTCGAATTCGCATCTTTCCAGCACACGAACCTGTGAGGCACTCTTCAGCCGGAGTGCCCAGGGAACACCGGCCGTTTCCATATATTTTGAGAAGGAAGTGGTCAGGCAGCGATGGCAGGATACCACTTTATGAACAGCGGAAAGGTAGGGGTTGCGATAGAGGTACATTCCCATTTCGCTGAATTCCGCCACCACCACATCATAGCGGGTTTGTTCCACCATATCGCCGACGAGCCGCATCATGGATTTGGAATAATTTTTCCAGAAAATGGCCGGCTGGGCGCTGCTGATGTAGTCGTGAAAAACGCGTACAGCAAGATATTGCTTTTTCAGGGGAAGGGTTTTCACTTCATACAGTTCCTGCTGAAGTGCTGGGATGAAGGCCTCATTTTCTTCGGCTACAAACGCGGCCAATCCAACAGAATGACCGTGATTTATCAACTGTTTCATTCGTTGATGAATCAGTCGATGTCCTCCCGCCACATCCGCATGCGGCAGGCGATTTGCTAAAAACAGAATTTTCATGTGCTGGAACCCTAGAACATCAGGCGGTTGAGTTACACGCAAAAAATAGTTGCGGAGCTTTTCTAATCCTTGGATACTATTGCATCTTTTAAAGTGGAATGGAACAGGTGTTCCAATCCTTGGAAATGCTAACAGGAGATGCAGAGATGAAACAATTCGCCTTAGGTCTATTAGCCCTCACCGTATGTATTGGCTTTACCGGCTGTAAATCCGTACCGGATGCAGATTCAGACAAAACCATGTTCGATTATATGCAGGAAGAAGCCGCAAAAATCACTGAAAAGGGTGGAATGGCCGCTGTCGGCATTGGAGAATCCCGCAATACACAGACGGCGATTGCCAAAGCAAAACTGGAATCGCGAAAAAATCTGGCCCAGGCTGTAACTGTTAAAATCGAAAACCTGGAAAAAGCATTTGTAGAAGAAGTCGGCGAAGCCAGCAGCTCGGAAATCAATCAGCTCTTCAGCTCGGCCACCAAGCAGATCACCTCCCAGGAACTGCAGGGCACGGTTCCGAAAATGCAGAAATATGAAGTCAATGAAGGTATTACAACCGCCTACATCCTGATGGTTCTGAATCCGGATCTGATTGATGCATCGCTGAAGAAGAACGACAAAAATAAACTCTATGAACGGTTCCGTGCCTCCAAAGCATTCGAAGAGCTGGATAAAGAAATCAAGGAATACGAAGAAGCTGAGCGTCAGGGCATGCTCGGTATGTAATCCGGTCTGTGTATAACGTTTGAAAACGGGACTTGAATCTGTGATTCAGGTCCCGTTTTATATGCGCCATGAAAATATTAGGTCTTGAGAGTTCGTGCGATGAAACCGCCGCCGCAATTGTGGAAGACGGCCGTAAGGTGTTGTCGAACGCCATTTATTCCCAGATTGCCAAGCATCGTCCTTATGGTGGCGTGGTGCCGGAAATTGCCTCGCGCAATCATGTGGCCAAGCTTCCGGCCATTATCGAGGATGCACTGGAAAGTGCGGGAGAAACGTACGACTCCATTGATGCCATTGCGGTGACCTATGGGCCGGGCCTCGCAAGTTCTTTGCTGATCGGATTCTCGGCAGCCAAAACGCTGGCACAGCGGCTGAATAAACCGCTGATCGGGGTGAATCATCATGAAGGACATCTGCATTCGGTCTTCATGAAAGAAGATGCGCCGTCTGAAGATACCGTTTTTCCAATGCTTGGACTTCTGGTTTCCGGAGGCGACAGCAGCATGGTGCTGATGCGGGGTGTCGGACAGTATGAAATTATCGGAAGCACCATTGATGATGCTTCCGGAGAGGCGCTGGATAAAGGGGCAGCCATCCTCAAGCTCGGTTATCCGGGCGGGCCGATCATTCAAAAGACCGCCGAAGGCGGCGATCCGAAAGCCATTCGTTTTCCGCGCGGACTCGATAGCGTAGATCGCGGGAAATGGGTCTATAAATACGATCGGGATCTCTGCTTCAGCTTCAGCGGATTGAAGACCTCGCTGCTGACCCACGTGAAGAATCTGGACCACGAGCCGGTCGGACAGGAGCTCAAGGATATCGCCGCGAGCTATCAGGAAGCGGTAGCCGATGCCTTGACCCAGCGGGTGGAGCGGGCATTTGGACGATTTGAAATTAAAAGCTTTTCCTGTGCGGGCGGTGTTTCGCTGAACAAAGTGCTGCGAGAAAAACTTACATCTCTTTCTGAAAAGACAGGGGTTCCGTTGCTGCTGTGCCCGCCGTCGCTCTGCACAGATAATGCCGCCATGATTGCCGGCGCGGCCTATGAAAAAGTGCGTCTGGGTAAAGACCTTATTGAACCCAACGACGTTAACCCGAATCTGCGGTTGGCGGATTGGGTTTAAGGTATTCACCTCGGAGGCATGGAGACCACCGAGGTGTATTTAATTTCTCTGTTCCTCCATGCCTCTGTGGTGAAAAACTTCTCAGTTGCAACACCAGTGCCGGGTTGACTTGCACGGGCCGAAACCCTATGGTTCGCGGCCAATTTTTCAGGAGAATATCATGAGTGAAGAACTGTCCGGAAACGAATACCGCCAACAGCGTATTGAAAATATGAACAAGCTTAATGAGGCCGGTTTTCCAGCCTTTGGAAAAGCGTTTGAGCGGACCGATCGGCTCGATAAACTGCATGCCGATTTTGAGGAAGGCAAGGTGGTTAAAGGCTGTGGACGCATTGTTGCCATGCGGAAGATGGGCAAAATGGCTTTTGCGCACATTTCCGACGGATCAGCCAAATTTCAGCTGATGCTGAAAAAAGACCTGTTGGATGAAGCCTCTTTTGAAGCGGTTAAACTGCTCGATCTCGGCGATATTATCGGCGTCGAGGGCGAAATGTTCATCACCCGTACCGAAGAGCAGACTATCCGTGTAAGCAGCTGGGAGCTGCTGTCGAAATCATTGCTCCCGCTTCCCGAAAAATTCCATGGACTGACCGATGTGGAAACCCGCTACCGCCAGCGTTCGCTGGATCTGATTTCCAATCCGGAAGTGATGGAGCTCTTTAAGAAGCGTACACAGATCACGAAGGAAATTCGTAACTTCCTGGATGGCCGCGGCTATTTTGAAGTGGAAACCCCGATGCTGCATCAGATCGCCGGCGGTGCTTCTGCGAAGCCGTTCATGGCGCGTTACAATGCCTTGAGCACCGATGTTTATATGCGAATTGCGCCGGAGTTATATCTGAAACGTCTGATCGTGGGCGGCATGGATCGGGTATATGAAATGAACCGGAATTTCCGGAACGAAGGACTCGACCGCACGCACAACCCGGAATTTACGGCCCTTGAAATTTATCAGGCCTACGGTGATATGCGGACCATGCAGGAGCTGATCCAGAGTCTGTTCACGCATCTCGCACAAACGATTTTCGGAAAGCTGGAGTTTGAGTGGATGGGGAATGTCATCGATCTGACGGCGCCGTGGAGGGAAGTGGCCTATCATGATCTGATTAAAGAACATCTGGGGGCCGACTGGTTTGAGAAGACGCTTGATGAAGCAAAAGCCAAGGCTGATGAGCTGGACGTTCATATTGAAGAAGGGGCCGACTTTAAACAGGTCACGCATGAGATCTACGACAAGACGATTGAAGGTACGCTGATTCAGCCGACCTTTATCACCCGTTTGCCGAAGGAACTTGTTCCGTTGGCAAACCACTGTTCAGACGATCCGGAACTGGTGGATGTATTTGAGCTGATTATCGGCGGAAAAGAAATTGCTCCGGCATACAGCGAGCTGAATAACCCGATTGAACAGCGTAAGCGTTTTGAAGAACAGGCTGCCGGTGACGGATCGAAAATTGACGAAGATTTTCTGGCGGCGTTGGAATACGGTATGCCGCCGACCGGTGGCATGGGCATCGGCATCGATCGTCTGGTGATGCTGCTGACCGGGTCGGATGCGATTCGGGATGTGATCCTGTTCCCGCAGCTCAAGCCGCGCGTTTAAAAACTTCCAACCTTCGGAAAATGAAAAAGGCTGCCTGATGGCAGCCTTTTTTCATTCCTGTGGAGTGTGGCATTAACGATGCAGTTCGTTGATGGCCTCCAGCTGTTCGGTGCCGGGGCAGAGTTCCGAAATGCCGAGGTTCCGAAGCGGGGTGGTTGTGGTATTCATGATTTCATGAATATCTTTGGATTGCTCATCCATGAACAGAATGCCGGTAAGTACTTTGTCCTGAGCTTTGTAATCTTTAATCATCGTCAGGGCGGAACGACGGCTGTGAACATCATGTTCGGTGTCCAGTTTGTGCAGGCTGATCACGGAGCCGTCGTGCATTGTAACATTTTCAGATGTGCCTTCCGGATAGTCTGTTGTGATTTCTTCTGCATGCGGGACATAGTCGACCGTGTTGGTGGAAGCCATGTGCTGGCGAATATAATCGTAGGCTTTGGTGGAGCCGGGCACGTTGTTGAACGTCACACAGGGCGAAATGACGTTGATGAAGGCGAAGCCCCGGTGGGCAATGGCCGCCTGGATGATCGGGATCAGCTGATGTTTATCGCCGGAGAAGCTGTTGGCCACAAAGGTTGCTCCCAACTGCAGGGCAATAGAGCAGAGGTCAATCGGCTCCAGCGGATTCGGTTCGCCCTTTTTCGAGGTGGAGCCGAGGTCGGTGGTTGCAGAGTCCTGACCTTTGGTCAGTCCGTACACCCCGTTGTTTTCGCAAATGTACACCATATTTACATTGCGGCGTACCGCATGAACAAACTGGCCCATGCCGATGGACGCGGTGTCGCCGTCGCCGGAGACACCGATATAGAGCAGGTTGCGGTTGGCCATATTCGCGCCGGTTGCAACCGAAGGCATACGTCCGTGAACAGAGTTGAAGCCGTGCGAGTTGCCGAGGAAATAGGTCGGGGTTTTAGAGGAACAGCCGATGCCGGAAAGTTTGGCAACCCGATGCGGTTCAATCGACATTTCAAAACAGGCCTCAATGATGGCTGCGCTGATGGAGTCATGTCCGCAACCGGCACACAGTGTGGAAACGGCACCCTCGTAGTCTTTCGTGGTATAGCCCAGATCGTTCTTCGGGAGGTTTGGATGGCGGAAGGTTGGAATTTTATAACTCATAATATTTTCCTGATTGATGCTCCGGATTAATAGAAACGGCTACGGCGGCGCGGAGAGGTGGTGGTCTGCAGAATCCAGTCACGGATTTCATGGCGAATGTAGCGGGCGGTAATCGGGCTTCCGTCGTAGTGCAGCAATGGGACCAGACGATCGGGTTCAAAATCGAACTCGTTAATCAGTAACGTGCGCATCTGGGCATCGCGGTTTTGTTCCACCACAAAGACGTATTCATGTTCATTGATGAACTGTTCCACTTCGTCGGAAAATGGAAATGCCTGAATACCCATGCTGTCCAGTGAGATTCCATGCAGGCTGTTCAGGTGATGCAGAGCTTCGAGAGTGGAGGCTTCGGAGGTTCCGTAGTGGATGACCCCGATGGTGCAGGGTTTTGCTGTTTTCCGGATGATGGGCTTCGGGACCGTGTTGGCCGCAGTTTTCCACTTTTTCTGAAGCCGGTCCATATTCTCAATATATTTTCCGCCGATTTCGGTATAAATCGCGAATTCATCTTTGGATGTTCCGCGGGTGAAAAAGGCGCCTTTGGTCGGATGCGTTCCGGGATAGGTGCGATAGGGGATGCCGTCGCCGTCAACATCCTGATAGCGGCCGTACCGCTCCGTTAAATTTTCAAGATCTTCCCGGGTGTGTACTTTTCCGCGGTCGTAGGTGCGGTCAGGCGCCCATTCCATCGGCTCAGACATATTGTCGTTCATGCCCAGGTCGAGATCAGACATCACCAGCACAGGGGTCTGGAATCGTTCCGCAAGATCAAATGCTGTTGCCGTGTATTCAAAACATTCCTTAGGGGTGGAAGGGTATAGGCAGATGTGTTTCGTATCTCCGTGGGAGGCGTAGGCCGCTGCCAATACATCCGATTGCTGGGTGCGCGTCGGCATACCGGTTGAGGGGCCGGCCCGCTGCACATCGATCAGGACCGTGGGAATTTCGGCAAAGTAGGCGAGTCCGAGAAATTCGTTCATCAGGGAGAGGCCCGGTCCGCTGGTGGCGGTAAATGCACGGGCGCCGTTCCAGGAAGCGCCGATCACCATGCCGATTGCCGCGAGCTCGTCTTCGGCCTGTACGATGGCATAGTTTTTCTGCCCGGTTTCCGGATCCATACGGAATTTGCGGACATACCGTGCGAAGTTGTCGATCACCGATGTGGAAGGGGTGATCGGATACCAGGCGGAAACCGTTGCACCTCCGTAGACTGCGCCCAGACCGCAGGCTTCATTGCCGTCGATCAGGATTTTATTTCCGACATTGTCGCGGCGTTCGATGCGGTAGGAAATCGGGCAGTTATATGTTTCTTTCGCAAGATTGTAGCCAGCTTCCAAGGCCTGGATGTTCGGTTCAATCAGCTTCGTTTTACCTCTGAACTGATCAGAAATGAGCTGATGGAAAATTTCTTTTTCCATATCGAGAAGTGCGGCCAGTGCTCCGACATACATGACATTTCTGAAGAGCTGACGTTTGCGGGGGTCATCGTACATCTTCCGGCACGCGTCGGTGAGCGGGAGTCCGATGATATCAATATCATCGCGCATCAGTTCGGGCGGAATGCCTTTGGTGTTGTCGTAGATAAAGTATCCGCCTTTATCGAGTTCTTTAATATCGCGCTCCATACTCTGGGGATTCATGGCCACCATGATGTCGATGCCGCCGCGGCGCCCGAGGAATCCGTTTTCATTGACCCGGACTTCGTACCAGGTGGGCAGGCCCTGAATATTGGAGGGAAAGATGTTCTTCGGACTGATCGGAACGCCCAGCCGGAAGATCGCTTTGGCAAAAAGCTTGTTAGCGCTGGCCGAACCGGTTCCGTTGATGTTTGCGAACTTGATGACAAACTTATTGACGACAATATCACGTTTCATGGATTGATCCTGTTTCGCTTCCAGTGGTTGGAAGCGGTTTTGAAGAGTTGAATTAGGCCTTGGGTTGGTTCGAAGTGTACGCCTTTGGAGAAATGTAGAGGAATTTGTGCATATCCCACGCGGATGTCGGGCAGCGTTCGGCGCAGAGTCCGCAATGAAGGCAGACATCTTCATCCTTGACCATCACCCGGCCGGTTTGCAGATGTTCTGAAACAAAGATGGGTTGAGCCAGATTCAGGGCCGGGATGTGCAGGTTGCGCCGAAGATCGGCTTCTTCGCCGTTGGTGCTGAAATTCAGGCAGTCCACCGGGCAAATGTCGATACACGCATCGCACTCAATACATTTATCGGCGGTGAAAACCGTTTCAACATCGCAGTTCAGGCAGCGCTCCGCTTCTCCGAGTGCCGTGGGGGCATCAAAGCCGAGTTCAACTTCCAGGGTATGGCTGTTGATGGCTTCTTCCATATCCACGTGGGGCACCAGATGACGCCGTTCCTCGGTAACCATGCTGGCGTAACTCCAATCGTGAATACTCATTTTCTGGCTGAGCAGATTGGTGCTCGGGTCCGGGCGTACCTCGAGTTCTTTCCCTTGCAGGAACAGGTCGATTGAAATGGCTGCCTGATGGCCTTGAGCCACCGCAGTAATAATATTTTTCGGCCCAAACGCGGCGTCGCCTCCGAAGAACACTTTCGGAAGAGTGGATTGGAAGGTGACATCGTCGACTACGGCCAGTCCGACTTTATTGAATTCAATGCCCAGGTCCCGTTCGATCCAGGGGAAGGCATTGGCCTGTCCGATCGCCAGCAGCACCAGACTGCAGTCGATGGTTTCAAATTGTCCGGTAGGGGTGAATACTTCGCGTCCGTCTTCCGAAATAGAGTATTCGATGAGCTCAAACTTCATCGCTTTAAGCACGCCGTCTTCAACAATGTATTCCAGCGGATTATGATTTTCGAGGATTGGAATTCCTTCCGCCAGGGTGTCTTCGATTTCCCAGGGAGAGGCCACCATGGCAGAGATGGGGGTGCGCAGAAGTACTTTAACATTTTTTGCGCCCAGGCGCAGAGCGGTCCGGCAGCAATCCATTGCGGTGTTTCCGCCGCCGATTACAATAACGTCTTTCGGGGTTTCGGTAACATGACCGAAGGCGACCTGGGCCAGCCACTCAACGCCGACTTGAATACTCTTTCCCTGATCCTGTTCGAAACCCGGGAGTTTAAGCTGGCGTCCGGTCGGTGCGCCGGTGCCAACAAAGACGGCGTCATAATTTTTGCTCAGTAATTCCTTCATGCTTTCAACGCGCGTGTTGAAATGAGCATTAACCCCCATATCGAGAATATAGCCGGTTTCTTCGTCGATCACCTTTTCAGGGAGTCGGAAAGAGGGGATTTGCTGGCGCATAAAACCGCCGGCTTTATCGGTTGCTTCAAAGAGGTCGATTTCATATCCCATCGGCATCAGGTCGCGAGCGACCGTCAGCGCGGAAGGACCGGCTCCGATGATGGCGAGTTTGAAGCCGTTTTTCTCCTTTGGAATTTCGGGGAGCAGGTTTTTGATATCTTCTTTTTTATCGGCACATACGCGTTTGAGTCGACAGATGGCCACCGGTTTTTCTTCAATTCGTCCGCGACGGCATGCCGGTTCGCACGGGCGGTCGCAGGTTCGGCCCAGAATTCCTGGAAAAACATTGGATTCCCAGTTCACCATATAGGCTTCTGAATATTTCCCGGCCGCAATTAAGCGAATGTATTCCGGGACGGGTGTGTGTGCCGGGCAGGCGTATTGGCAATCAACCACTTTATGGAAGTATTCCGGGTCGTTCGTGTCGGTTGGCTTCACTCTATTTCTCCATTGGCCCCTATGTTAAGGGGGAAATATACCCCGTGTTAACAGGATTTGCCTTAGATAGGGCAATATAAATCACAGAGTTATGAGCATTTCAGCATTAAAATACCTAAATCTAACAATTTTTATCATCAACCTCGTATATAGGTATTTTTGCATCGTATTAATTCCCATATTTCTTAGGAAATAAGCCAAGTATAATGGTTTTGGGCAACCCCGTATTTATTTTGTTTGGCGCCCGGAAAATCAGCATTTCTTCCGAAAGTTCAGGAGGTGCGGTTTTGCGCGGAAAAATGTGCAGCGGATAAAGTCGGGCCCCTGGGAAAAATCGGGGAATCATCGCTGAAATTGTACCGATTGATGGGGTGGTTCCGGCGGGATGTGCTCCTCATTTTTACACTGTTTTCTCTCGCTGGGGGAGGCCGGTGGGGTTTTTGCCCATTTGTGGGATTACGCCTTCTGGTTTTTAGATTCGATCCAATTCCCGTGAAATTACTGAAAATAATAGGTGAATGCCGTTGACGTTGTGTGATCAATGGTGGCATAAAATCCCATGAAAGGGAGTTAAGTGGAGGCGAAGGAATGACTGTTACTCAAAATACATCGGCACTGTTCGTGGGATCGTTTACGCATTCCCTTGATGCCAAGCGTCGTATGATTTTTCCATCTGCGTGGCGAAATCTGACGGGTGACTCGAATCAGCTCTTCGCTTTCCCGCACCCGGAAGAAAAGTGCCTCTATCTTTATACGGCCGCTGAAATGATGCGTCGTCTGGATGCGTTGCGAACCGGCGGAAGTATGGACGCAAACGATCAGCAGGCGATCCGGTCCATTACAGCGGGCGCGGATATGCTGGTTTGGGACACGCAGGGGCGCATACGGATTGGCGATAACCTGCTGGCCCATATAGAGGTGAAGGATCAGCTGGTATTGGTAGGAGCACTGACCCGCATTGAGTTGTGGAGTGCGGAAAATTTTGATTTGGCGCTGCCGCAGGAATCGTCCGCGGCGGAAAATGTATTTTTTGGTGGATATTAAAAGGGATTACCAAAGGAAGAGGGACAAGCATGAGCATGTTGGATGTTGCACGATATTTAAGTTATTCGCGGTCGGTTGATCATTCGCGGGATAGGGAGCGCGTATTCAGCCTGGCGATGGTTAACAGCGGTCATCTTTTTTCCTGTCTTCACGGAAGTCGGAAGCACTGGTGCTTCGGACGTGAACAGGTGCAAAACGACGAGTTTCCAACCCTTGGAAAAGGAATCTAGTGCACATTCCCGTCATGCTTAATGAATGCCTTGAGGCGCTCATCACAGATCCGAAAGGAATTTATGTGGATGGGACGCTGGGTAATGGCGGGCACTCGGCGGAAATCTTCAAGCAACTCGATACCGATGGCATGCTGATTGGCTTTGACCGCGATATTGATGCGATTGAACGGGTGAAAGGTAAGCTGAAAAGCGAAGAAGGAAAACGCGTGGAACTGGTTCACGATAACTATGCAAATATGGCTGCGCAGCTCGACCGCCTCGGCATCGGGCAGGTGAATGGTCTGTTGCTGGATTTGGGGGTCAGTTCCTTCCAGCTGGATATTGCCGAGCGCGGATTCAGTTTTCAGCAGGACGCGCCGATTGATATGCGGATGGATCAGACCTCCGGTCAGACGGCCGGCGAACTGGTGAATACCGCGCCGGAGCAGGAGCTCGCCGATCTGATTTATCGGTATGGCGAAGACAAAGCCTCGCGCCGCATTGCGCGGGCCATTGTTGACGCGCGCGGAAAAAACCGAATTGAAACCACGTTGCAGCTGGCTGCCATTGTGGAGCGGGCCAAGGGGGGGCGGAAAGGTAAAAAAACGCATCCGGCCACGCAAACGTTTCAGGCCTTGCGCATGGCGGTGAACGATGAATTGGCGGGTATTGAACGGGTGCTGGAAACGATGCTGGACCGGGTGGTGGAAGGCGGACGAATTGTGGTGCTGACCTTTCATAGTCTGGAAGACCGGCTGGTGAAACAGCTGTTCAGTCGGCATGTGCCGCGGGAGGAATCGCTGCAGCAGGGCGGCGTGAAACGAATTTATGAAGATCCGGCGATTGCCTGGGTCTGGAAAAAACCGTTGACGGCAACGGAAGAGGAACAGGCCGTGAATCCACGTTCGCGTTCGGCAAAATTACGCGCAGTGGAAATTGGGGAATAAAATGGCAGCAAAACGAAAAACGACAAAAAAGAACATGAAGAAGAACCAGGTGCAGGTGCCGTTTCCGGTATTGCTGGCCAATGTATTGGTTCTCGTTGCTGTTTTGGGATTGAGCTACATGTGGCTTTGCTCCCGCTGCGATGCCCTCGGACGCGATATTAAAAGCAAGGAAGCGGAGCTGGCTGCTGCGAACAAGCGTCTGGTCAGCGAGCAGGACCGCTGGTCGAGCATCACCTCCCCGGCCAATCTGGAACGGGCCATTCGCAAACACAATCTTGCGATGAGCATGCCGCGCGACAGTCAGGTGATGCGTATCGGAACCTGGGTGGATGACCGCCAGACGGCCATGACAACCAAACATGCCGGCAGTTTATAAAATCCGGATGTTGGAAAAAATTTAAGTAAACAAGGAGCAGACAATGGAAAAGCAAAAGGTCAACGTAATGTATGATGAAAACGGTAATGCAATCCGGGTTCAGATGGACTTCGACCTCTACCAATGGCTGGTGGACCAGGTTCCGCAGGGCGATCAGGCATTTGCGCCGGCTCACTGAATCTCGGCTTGTTGAATACGGTCTGCCTGGGGTATGCAGGCCGTATGCGGGATTCCCGCTTGGTTTCTTCCCGTAATGCGTGTGCCATGCATTGCGGGATTTTCGATGAAGAAGGAGATTAAAAACCACCATGGCGGAAGTACGCTTTAAAGGCCGGGTTGTATTGCTGCTGGTTGTAGTTTTACTGGTCTTTTCCGGAATAGGTTTTCGTTTATCCGTGCTGCATCTCCAGCCTGCGGAATGGGTGTTGCAGCCTATCGAAGAAGGCCGGATGTATGAGTCGAAAACGATGGGCAGCCGTGGACGAATTGTCGACCGCAACGGTGAAATTCTGGCAATGGATCTGGCTGCGTATCATGTGTATGTCGATCCGCGTTATATTTCCCGCTACGGCAATGCGGATGAGGTCAGCAAATACCTTGCGGAGGAGTTCCGTATTCCGGAAGCCGAAATCGCCGAAAAACTCAGCAATACAAACAGTCAGTACGTTCGTATTAAAAAATATGTTCCCGGCCATCAGCTCAAACGTTTCAGCCGTCGCGCCTATGGGGTCGATTACACGCCGGCACTTCCGGTTGATGGTGTTGAAACCAATATTTATCTGCGTGGAGTCGGTCTTGAAGAAGCCCCGATCCGCAACTATCCCAAAGGGCCGTTGATGGCGCATGTGGTGGGCTTTGCCAATCAGGAAGGAGTCGGATCCGCCGGGGTCGAAATGCGGATGGATGAATATCTGCGCGGTGAGGAGGGGCTTCGTGTTGCTAAAAAAGATGGACGCCGCCGCGAGATTTACAGTACCCGAATTGTGGATATTGAGCCGAGCGACGGGGCAACCGTTATGCTCACTCTCGATCAGCAACTGCAGTATATGGTCGAAAAAACCGTTGAAAAAACCTGCCGCGAATTTAATGCCAAAGCCGCGTGGGCCATTGTGCAGCATGTGCGCACCGGCGAAATTCTGGCAATGGCCTCGTTCCCGACCTACGACCTGAATCGCTATTCAAAAGCACCGCCTGAGTGGCGGCGCAACCGGGCCATCAGCTTTAACTATGAGCCCGGTTCCACCATGAAAGCAGCTGTGGTTGCGGCGGCGCTCGATAACAATGTTGTGGATGAGGATGATATCTTCGATTGCGAGAACGGCTATTGGGTCTATGGCGGAAAAGCGCTGCGCGACAGCCATGGCGAAGGGGAAATTACTGTGGCCGAAATTATTAAAGTTTCCAGTAATATCGGCACGGCCAAAATCGCCTTGGAAATGGGCAATGAGATGGTTTACAACAGCCTGCGTAAATTCCATTTCGGGGATCGGCTGAATGTCGGGATTCCCGGAGAGGAAGGCGGTATTTTTTATTCCCCGAAAAACTGGTCGAAAATCAGTATCACCCGTATTGCCATGGGACACGAAATCGGGGTTACCGCATTGCAGGTGGTTTCCATGATGAGTGCCATTGCTTACAACGGGGTGCAGATGCAGCCGATGCTGATTAAAAAAATAATCAGTTCCGATGGTGAGGTGATTGAAGAAATGGAGCCTACCGAACTGGGCCGGCCGCTCAGTCCCAACGCGGCGCGGCGCATGCAGAAAATGCTGTCGGCGGTTACCGAAGAAGGCGGCACCGGCACCAAGGCGGCGGTGGAGGGGTATACTGTGGCCGGTAAAACCGGTACGGCTCAGAAAATACGCCCGGCCGCTGAAGGCGGCGGGTACTATTCCAAAAACTTCACTTCTTCCTTTGTCGGATTTCTGCCGGTGGAAAACCCGGAAATCGCGATCATTGTGGTGGCGGACGATCCCGGTGAATATACCGATACCGGCCGGAAAATTAAGTACTTCGGCGGAACGGTCTGCGGTCCGGCATTTAAGGAAATTGCGGAATTTGCGGTCCGTTATTTGCGCATTGCACCGGAAGGTAACCGCATATATGTTGCGAGGCCGGAAGAATGAAACTGAGCACACTAATTGAAGGCGTTCCAATCCTTGGAAAAAACGGATCCAAAGATCCGGAGGTGCTGGGTATTGCCTACGATTCCCGTGTCGTGAAACCGGGGGATCTTTTTGTGGCGGTCGCCGGTCATCAGGTCGATGGCTCCGTTTTCATTACCCAGGCGGTGTCCAACGGGGCGGTTGCGGTGGTTTCGGAAAACGACCTGAATCTCGGTTCCGGCGTGGTGCATCTTCAGGTGGAACACTCGCGGCGCGCTCTGGCTGAAATTGCCAATATGTATTTTGGCGATCTTTCGCGCACGATGTCCGTGATCGGAATAACCGGTACCAACGGGAAAACGACGACGTCCTATATGATTCGCGATCTGCTGAGGGCCGGCGGCCGTATGCCGGGGCTGTTGGGGACAGTGGCCTATGAAATAGGGAATCGTTCCATTCCGGCAGCCCGTACCACACCGGAAGCGCTGGATATTCATTCCATGTTTCAGCAGATGAAAAAAGCCGGTTGTGATTCCGTGGTGATGGAGGTTTCCTCCCATGCAATTGCGCTGCATCGCGTTCATGGCATGGAATTCAAAATCAGCGTCTTTACCAATCTCACGCAGGACCATCTCGATTTTCACAACGACATGGATACCTATTTTAATGTGAAGGCCAAATTGTTCCAGACCCTGGAAAGAACGCACGATCACGCTGCCGTTATCAACATCGATGATCCGTGGGGCCGAAAGCTGATCGACGAGAAAAACCTGCAGGCCGATATTGTATCGTACGGATTTCATGAACGCGCCATGGTGTTTGCGTCCGACGCGAAAGTCAGCGCCGATGGAACCCGCTTTTCGGTTTCAACCCCCTGGGGAGCTGCTGACGTGCATTTAAAACTGCTGGGTCGTTTTAACATTCATAACGCACTCGCGGCTCTGTCGGCCGGGGCACTTTGCGGTATTGATCTGCCGACGATGGTTCGGGCGCTGGAGCAGATTCCATCCATACCCGGACGACTGGAACTGGTGAAAAACCGCAAAGGAAAATCAATTTTTGTCGACTATGCCCATACCGATGATGCGTTAAAGAATGTGCTCACCACCTTACGGGAAATCTGCAAAGGAAACCTGCTGGTGGTCTTCGGTTGCGGTGGAAACCGCGATCAGGGAAAACGCTTTAAAATGGGCCGTGTGGCCGCAGAGCTGGCCGACTTCAGTATTATCACCTCCGACAATCCGCGTAATGAAGAGCCGGCGGTGATCGCCGCCGATATTGTTGAAGGCTTCGACAATGAGGACCAGTTTGAGGTTGTGCTGGATCGGCGGGATGCCATTAAAAAAGGCATTCGGATGATGGGGCGGAAAGATGTTCTGCTCGTGGCCGGAAAAGGGCATGAAACCTATCAGGAATTTAAAGGAACCGTGGTTCCGTTCGATGACCGCGAAACCGTCAGGGAGTTTGTGAAATAATGCCGGAATTTCGACCAGGTGAACTGTCGCAGTGGGTTTCCAGACTTTGGAAAAACGGAATGCCGGAAGGCAAGGTAACCGGCATCTGTCACGACACCCGGACCTTAAAACCGGGCAATCTCTATGTTGCCATCACCGGCGATCATTTTGACGGCCATGAATTTGTGGACGAAGCCTTTCGGCGGGGTGCCGCGGGGGCTTTGGTGGAAGACCGCTTCCGCTGGACGGATAATCCGATTCTAAAGGTGGATAACACCATCAAAGGGCTCCATGAACTGGCCAGCGGCTATCGCAAAAAATGGATCAGTGTTCCCGTCGGGATCACCGGAAGTGTCGGCAAAACCACGGTGAAGGAAATGTGCGCCGATATTCTTTCTGTTAAAGGCGAAACGCACCGAACCGCCGGAAATTATAATAACCACATCGGGCTGCCGCTTACCATGCTTGCCATGCCGGCGAAGGCCCGCTACGGCGTATTTGAAATCGGCATGAATCAACCCGGCGAAATCAGCGGGCTTGCCTATCTGCTCCAACCGAAAATCGGGATCATTACCGACATCTGCAATGCGCACCGCGAGCGGTTCCAATCGTTGGAAGAAATTGCACGCGAAAAAATGAAGCTCGCTGAGCGGGTTCCGGGATCCGGGATTGTGATTCTGGATCGCGATTCGGAATGGTATGCCATGATCCGCCAGCACACCTGCGCCACCGTTGTTACTGTTTCGTTCGAAGGCGTTGGCGACTATGTGGGCCGCCGGGTGGGTGAAGGGGTGCTGAATGTGGACGGGGTTAATTATACGATGCCGCTCCCGGGAGAGCACATTATGCGCAACGCACTGCGGGCTATTGCTCTCGGCCGCGAAATGAATATGGACCCTGAAGACATTGCCGAAGGATTGCGGCGGTTCAAGGCCCCGCCGATGCGATGGCAGGAAACGAAATTCAACGGTATTCATTTTATTAACGATGCCTACAACGCCAATCCGCTTTCCATGCGCGCCGGCCTGCGCACGTTTGATAATCTTCCGGGTTCTGGAAAGAAATGGGCGGTGATCGGCGGCATGCACGAGCTCGGCTCAACCGCCGACGAGGAGCATGCCGCACTCGGACAATTTATTGATGGACTCGGTCTTGACGGCGTGGTTACGGTAGGCGAACTTGGACGCCTTATTTCCTGCACCGGGCCGCAGGCGGTTTTCCAATGTTCGAAAACCGACGAAGCGGCACAGATTTTAAAAAACCACCTTGCTCCGGGCGACCGCGTGCTGCTGAAAGCATCGCGCAGCGAACAACTCGAGCGAGTCCTGACACGTTTCAAGGAGAGTTAGAAGAATGCTATTTTATTTGTCGTTATTGGAAGGCTACCTGTCGGAGCTTCGCCTTTTTCAATATATCACCTTCCGCTCGCTGGGCGCTGCCTCAACAGCGTTTGTAATTTCCCTGATCCTCGCTCCCGGGCTGATCAAACGGCTGCGTATTATTAATTTCGGCGACCTTGTGGAAGATGAGCGTGTCGGTGGGTTGGATAAAAAGAAGAAAGTCGGCACCCCGACGATGGGCGGTGTGCTTATTATTCTGGCAACATCGGGAGCCACCTTGCTTTGGGCAATTCCGACGAATACCTATGTTTTAATCACGCTCGGCACGTTTGTGTTGATGGGCGTTATCGGGTTTTCTGATGATCTGCTTAAAATTAAACGACGCAACGGGCTTAGCGTTAAAATGAAATTCGGAGCCCAGCTCATTTGGACGGTCATCGTGTTTACTGTCCTTTGGATGGTTCCTGAAACCCGAGAACGGGTAACCGATTTTATGGTGCCGTTTCTGAAAAATCCGCTGTTTCAGATGTCGCTGATTCCTGCTTTCATCTTTATGTTCTTCGTACTCGTTGGCGCATCCAATGCGGTGAATCTCACCGACGGTCTCGACGGGTTGGCGATCGGCTGTTCAAACTCGGTTGCCGTTGCCTATCTCTTTTTAACCTATGTGGCCGGGCACTATAATTTTGCCGAATATCTTCAGGTTCCGTTTGTGAGCGGAAGCGGCGAGCTGACCGTTTTCTGTGGAGCGCTGCTCGGCGCGGGGCTCGGTTTCCTTTGGTATAATTGCCATCCGGCGAAGATTTTCATGGGCGATACCGGCTCGCTCGCGCTCGGCGGTGCCATTGCCATGCTGGCCATTCTGATTAAACAGGAGCTGCTGCTGGTCATCGTCGGAGGTGTTTTTGTGGTCGAAGCCGCCAGTGTGGTCATTCAGAGTTCGTGGTTTAAATATACCCGCAAAAAATACGGCGAAGGCCGTCGCGTATTTAAATGCGCCCCGTTGCATCATCACTTTGAATTTGTCGAAAAAGAGCGGGCGATGGATGAAAACCGTACGCCTGAACTCGTCGAAACCGTCATTGTGACCCGCTTCTGGATTCTCTCCATTATCTTTGCCCTCATCGGTATCGCCACCCTCAAACTTCGGTAGCTCGACAGACAGGCGATATAACATTACTTCATAGGCCGGACCCTTCAGAGGCACTGAGATCACCGTAAATGGATTGCTGCACCTTCGTGTTTCTTTGTGGCTTTGTGAGAGGATTGTTTGGGTAGGGCGGGTTCGACGAACCCGCCGCACGCAGAATGAGTCTCGGCGGAAATGCTCTACGGATGAGCGGACGGTTCATCGAACCGTCCCTACCTTTGGCGCATTTCCGACGCGGCCATCGTCTTCCAATGGTTGGAAAATTTCAACCTCCCTGTCGCGCCATAGCTTTTGTAACGGCGGCTGGAAAACACGGGCGGACCGTCCGACTAGATTCTAATTAGGTAGGGCTCGCTGTCCCAGCGCGCCGCACGCAGAATCTGCCGCGCCGGAACAGCCCTGCGAACGTGCGGACCAGTGGGACACAAATTCCTCGAACCCCGTTCAGGTTTTATCGGGCGTTTGGGATGGATTCAATTTCGTCGCGATCGCGCACGCCGATCAGGTAGAGAATGCTGTCGAGGCCGAGGTTGGAGATCGATTGTTTGGCGGTCTCTTTCACGACTGGTTTAGCGTGGAAGGCGATGCCGAGTCCGGCGACGCTGAGCATCGGCAGGTCGTTGGCACCGTCGCCGACGGCTATCACCTGCTTGAGGTGGATGTTTTCTTTAGCCGCAATTTCTTGTAGCAGCTCTTTTTTGCGTTGGCCGTCGACCACGGTTCCTGTGACGCGGCCGGTCACTTTTCCGTCCACGATTTCCAGTTCGTTGGCGTAGACATAATCGATATTGAAGATTTCTTTGAGGTAGTTTCCGAAGTAGTTAAAGCCGCCGGAAAGAATCGCGGTTTTGAAACCAAGTTTTTTGAGCGTATGGGTCAGTTTGATGGCACCTTCCGTAAGCGGCAGCTTTTTTGCGATTTCATGCAGTACGGATTCGTCGAGTCCCTTGAGTAGGGCGACGCGGCGGACAAAGCTTTCGGTGAAGTCGATTTCGCCGCGCATGGCGGCTTCGGTGATTTCGTGCACCTGATCGCCGACTCCGGCGGCTTTGGCGAGCTCAACAATGACTTCGGCCTGGATCAGGGTGGAGTCCATATCGAAGCAGACCAGGCGACGGGTACGGCGGTAAATGCTGTCTTCCTGCAGGGCGATGTCGATGCCGGTTTCGGAGGATATTTTCAGCAACTCACCTGCGAGGAGGTCGGCGTCGTCTGGCGTACCGCGGGTGGTTAGCTCGATGCAGGCGTTGGTGCTCGCTTCGGTTTCGTTGAGAGGAATGCGGCCGGACAGGCGGCGGATACCATCGATGTTGAGTCCGTGTGCGGCAACGGCTTTCGAGGCGCGTGCCAGATGGTCGGCCGACAGTTTTCGGGCAAGCAGGCTGACGATATAGCGCGGTTTGCCTTGGAGGCTGACCCAGTTTTCGTACTCGTTTTCCGAGATCGGGTCGAAGCTGATTCGGAGATCATGTTGGTGCGCGGCGAAGAGCAGTTCTTTCAATACCGGCGATGATTCGGCGCTTTCGGGCAGTTCGATGAGGATGCCGAGCGATAGGTTCTCGTGCAGCACGGATTGCCCGATGTCGAGAATGCTGGCGCCTTCTTTAGCGAGAATGGAGGTGATAAATGCTGTGACGCCCGGCTTATCCTTGCCGGAAATGCGCAATAGTATGATCTCTTTCATTCGAATCCTCTGCGGTTATTCCGTTAAATTAGCCTTCGTTTCTACCTGAAAAAATAATGCAGAACAGTCAAAAGCGCAGATTCCTCAAAGGGGGGCAATTTCTTTGAAATTGGTGCCGGCAGTAGGTGATTCCTGATCGACGGGATTCTAATTGGGCAGGGCGCGCCCAACAGGATTGTTTGGGTAGGGCGGGTTCGACGAACCCGCCGCACGCAGAATCAGCCTAGCAGTCTGTCGGACTTATCCTTTTTCAGTTAACAAATACCATGTAGACTGATTCAGTCTTAACGGAATATGTCTATGGCTACTCGACTTAAA
>JARNMJ010000269.1 GCA_029432795.1 Pontiellaceae bacterium B12219 | reverse complement strand
CACAGAAATCGGTCAAAAACAGAATCAACAGTTGAGAGAAAGAATGCAGGAATACACGCATTCAATCACACAAAACAGAGTGAAGTTTCTGAGCATCATTGCTTTGCGGATGGAATTAAAAGGAATACTCAACAGGACTGAAAAACAATAAAAACCGAACCAGTGGGTGGAGCCTACGGTGAAAACGCCTGTTGATTAAGTGAAGTTTATGTTCACCGGCGGCTCACCCATAACGTTCGGTACAGAAATAAAAACAATTCTGCTCAACTGAAAATTTCCAATCATCGGAACAGAATTTGAAGGCACAG
>JARNMJ010000268.1 GCA_029432795.1 Pontiellaceae bacterium B12219 | reverse complement strand
TTGCTCAGCGCGGTGCCGTAGCTGTTGGTATAGATACCGGCAACAGGTTCGGTTACACCGTGCGCGGAAATCACTTCAAACGTATGTTCGTTGAGTGCAAAGACCGCGCTGATCGAACGGGCCCGGCTCATCGGAACCGTGATGGTATCTCCGACGATAACACTCGCGTTCGTGTCTCCGCTCCAGGATACGAAGTGATAGTTGTTGGAAGCGGCGGCGATAAGTACCACGTTGCTTTCGGCAGTGATCCAGTCATTGGAATGATTCACCGATCCGGCGCCGATGGAATCAACCTCGAGCCAGTAGTT
>JARNMJ010000267.1 GCA_029432795.1 Pontiellaceae bacterium B12219 | reverse complement strand
GCGAATCTTGCGTTTGCCGAAGGCGCGGTGGAGGGGCAGGCGTTGCGCCTTACTCCGGGCCAGCGCGTAGGGGTTCCCGGTCTGGATGTTGTTAAGTCCGGTGCTGAAACATTGGAACTTTTTTTTAAACTGAATGCCCTGCCGAACGAAGACTACGATCCGGTTATTGTGTCCTGGGCATCCGAAGATATTGAGCGCTTTATTCTGGGGGTTAAGCACGATTTATCGGGGCTGATCTGGAAGCAGGGTTATGCCGCCCATCATGTAACCTCAATCACGCTTCCGACGGGAAAACCGGTTGAACTCGG
>JARNMJ010000266.1 GCA_029432795.1 Pontiellaceae bacterium B12219 | reverse complement strand
GCGAATCTTGCGTTTGCCGAAGGCGCGGTGGAGGGGCAGGCGTTGCGCCTTACTCCGGGCCAGCGCGTAGGGGTTCCCGGTCTGGATGTTGTTAAATCCGGTGCTGAAACATTGGAACTTTTTTTTAAACTGAATGCTCTGCCGAACGAAGACTACGATCCGGTTATTGTTTCCTGGGCATCCGAAGATATTGAGCGCTTTATTCTGGGGGTAAAGCACGATTTATCGGGGCTGATCTGGAAGCAGGGTTATGCCGCCCATCATGTAACCTCAATCACGCTTCCGACGGGAAAACCGGTTGAACTCGG
>JARNMJ010000265.1 GCA_029432795.1 Pontiellaceae bacterium B12219 | reverse complement strand
CCATAACGTTAGACGGTGAGAATAAATCACACAATACAGAGTCGAGTTTGAGGAAGTGAATCATTCAAAACTTCCGAACACTGGAAGAATAAAAACAAAACGGATTCTCCGAAATCAAAGCAGCTCAACCGGAGAAACCAAACAGGACCCATGTGAAAGAAATTCCGAACATCGGAAACCAAATCAAAACAGGAATAATTCCAATCATCGGAAAAATAAAAAATCGTCTAACCAGTGGTTGGACTTTACGGTGAAAACGCATGTTTGATCCGGTCAAAGTTTATGTTCACCGAAAGTCACCCATAACGTT
>JARNMJ010000264.1 GCA_029432795.1 Pontiellaceae bacterium B12219 | reverse complement strand
GCGTTGAAATGAATATTACCGAAACTGTTGGCCTTATGAGTCAGCAACTGGGTGGTGCCCGAAGCCACAAACGTGCCGACCGCAAACTGTCCCCACCCGCTGCCCGGTGCGGCAACATTGACCGTATTTTCAGTAGACTCGCCATCCCCGAAGGTCATTACGCGGGTATTGCGCTGATCGCAGAAGAAGACCTGAATCCGATAGGTTGACCCTGCCGTTAAACCGCTGATCGTCTGTGTATCGAACGTGTCCCCGCTTGTCGTATAGGAAACGTTGTTCAGCAGGGCATCAAAATTTGAATCGCCGGTAC
>JARNMJ010000263.1 GCA_029432795.1 Pontiellaceae bacterium B12219 | reverse complement strand
ATGTTGTCGATCTGTTCTGCCTTTGCTGTGAGTTGTTCGACTTCCTTCTGCAGCATTTCAATCTGTTCTCCTGCGCGTTTGTAGCTTACCGCAGAGTGTTTGCTGGCGTTGGCTTTTATCTTGGTTCCATCAACGCTCAGCGTACCGACCTTCTTCAACCCGCTGGTTTCCTGTGCCATATGAAGGACTTGCACAAAAGCCTTTTCAAACAGTGCCCGATTCGTGCGGCGGAAGGCACAGATGGTGTCGTGATCCGGATGCAGATCACCGCCGCAGATATAACGCACTACGACATCCGACCAGGAGGCGT
>JARNMJ010000262.1 GCA_029432795.1 Pontiellaceae bacterium B12219 | reverse complement strand
ATGTTGTCGATCTGTTCTGCCTTTGCTGTGAGTTGTTCGACTTCCTTCTGCAGCATTTCAATCTGTTCTCCTGCGCGTTTGTAGCTTACCGCAGAATGTTTACTGGCGCTGGCTTTTATCTTGGTTCCATCGACGCTCACCGTACCGACCTTCTTCAATCCGCTGGTTTCCTGTGCCATATGAAGGACTTGCACAAAAGCCTTTTCAAACAGTGTCCGATTCGTGCGGCGGAAGGCACAGATGGTGTCGTGATCCGGATGCAGATCACCGCCGCAGATATAACGCACTACGACATCCGACCAGGAGGCGT
>JARNMJ010000261.1 GCA_029432795.1 Pontiellaceae bacterium B12219 | reverse complement strand
GGTTGGAATTTTTTGTTTTGCACCAAAGGATTTTCGACCTTCGGAAGTTTTTATTCAGGCACCGGAGTATTTTCCAGGCACCGGAGAATCTTATTTATGCACCTGAGCATTCTTTTATCTGAACGCTCGGATTTGATTTCAAGCACCGGAGAATTCTTTTCATGCACCTTCGGATTTATCAAGCACCGGAGCATATTTTAAGCACCTTCGGATTCGTTTTTTTAAGTATTCCAGACCTTATGCCTGAAGTTGATGGCGCCTCGGTCCTTTTCCCTTTAAATTAAGAGGCGTGCCCTCGGGGGTTCCGCGGG
>JARNMJ010000260.1 GCA_029432795.1 Pontiellaceae bacterium B12219 | reverse complement strand
TTTTTTATGATTTCTGTGTGTTGATTCTGTCTCAAAACTTGAATGAATTTGATGTGCTTCGCTTTGTTCCAAGGTGTGGAAAATCTCACTGAAATCAAAAATGATTTATTGTGTATTTCCGATTGCCAGAACTTTCAATGATTTCTCTCAAACTTCCCTGTTGAGAAATTTAAATTCAAATTTACGTAACTCTGTTTTGTGTGTTTTCTGTTCCACACCCAGACCTTATGCCTGAAGTTGATGGCGCCTCGGTCCTTTTCCCTTTAAATTAAGAGGCGTGCCCTCGGGGGTTCCGCGGGCTGCTCTCCCGAA
>JARNMJ010000025.1 GCA_029432795.1 Pontiellaceae bacterium B12219 | reverse complement strand
AAGTCGAGTAGCCATAGACATATTCCGTTAAGACTGAATCAGTCTACATGGTATTTGTTAACTGAAAAAGGATAAGTCCGACAGACTGCTAGCAGCTTCCTCTTCCGGATTCTCGTAAATTTCGTGGACATCACCGATCAAAAGAACACGCAGGAAGCGTTGGTGCGTCAACAAGCCACACTGGAGAGCGAGGTACGGGAGCGCACGAAAGAACTTAGACAAATCGTCAATGTCATGGCCGGCCGCGAAAACCGAATGGCAGATCTGAAGTTGATGATCAAGCGGTTGTGTACACAACTGGAAGACGCGGGCATGACTGCGCAGGTTCCGGGCGCAAAAGAAATTGGAAACGCAGCCCCGGAACCCCTTGATGGAGGATCGAATGCACGCCCGGCATAACCCAGAGCATACATCCATAAAAACGCACGTGCGTCGGCCGGTTCTATGGACAGCCATACTGTCCACGCTCCTGATATCGATCACGATCTACTCCCTCCTGACGGGAAGTCGCCTCGCCCGTAAATATGCTCCGCTGCAGAATGCCGCGATGGAGATCAAGCTGGAGGCGACCCTTGCCCACTTGTGGTTCGAGGAAATCATGAGCGGCGACCGATATGCCGATATTTCCACAGTCTGGAAACACGTGGAGCTCTCCGCATGGTATGCCCGGGCAATGCTGGAGGGCGGCAAAAATTCCGAGGGCACCTATACGCCGCTTCGCGATCAGGCACTGCGTCACGAGATTGAAGAGGTACAGATCAAAATCGGTGCATACAGAGAGATCATTGAAAAACGATGGGCGGCTCAAGCCGATTCCGGAATCGGTTCGGCCAGCGACCAGCAGTTCGACGTTGTGTTCGAGGATCTCTTCAGTCAGGCCGACGGGGTGGAAACCGCGCTCCAGACGGCAATGGCGAAAAACCTGCGCCAGTTCCACATCCTACAGGGTTTTTTGATCGTGCTGAGTCTTGTGTTCTTCGCCATCATGGCCATCGCAATTCGCTATTACACCCGTCAACACGTACTCGGCCTATCGGCGATACAGGAAAATGAAAAATGGTTAAGATTAAGCACCGAAACCGCCGGAGTGGGAATATGGGAATTTGACGTGCTTAATAACAAAATGACCCGCTCACAAAACCATGACCAACTCTATGGATTGGAACCGCAGGAGATCTGGACGGTTGATTCCTTTCTGAATGCCGTTCACCCCGATGACCGTGATTTTTCCGCAGGCCTCATTGAAGAGTCGATTGCAGCCGGCGGCCCCGAGCGCCACCATTTTGATTATCGTACAATCTGGCCGGATAAAAGCATCCATTGGCTCTCATTAACCGGCAAAATTACGGAGCGGAATTCAGAAGGAAACGCCACACAGATGCGGGGTTGTCTGCTTGATGTTACCGAGCGTAAAAGCGCGGAGAAAAATCTGAAAGCCAGCGAGGAACGCTTTAGACTGATCTGCGAAAATTCACCCGTGTTAATTGATTCTTTTGATGAAAATGGCAAATGTGTCTTGTGGAATAAACACTGCGAGGAGACCTTCGGCTGGACGCTCGAAGAGATCAATGCACACCCCGATTCATTGGAACTGTTCTATCCGGATCCTGTGGTTCGTGCTGAAGTAACTAAAACAGTCACGAGCGATCCCGACGGACACTTTAAGGAATGGCATCCTGTAACCAAAGATGGCCGGGAACTCACCATTATTTGGGCTAACTTTCGACTTCCCTCCGGTTTAATATTCAGTCTGGGTCATGACATCACGCAACGCAAACAGGAACAGGCCCAACTCCAGTTGATGAGTAAAGCGTTAGAAAATTCGTTGAATGCCTTTGTTATTGTCAGTTCTGACGGAGAGATTACCTATGCAAACCATTCGTATGTCAAGCTGTGGGGATACGACTGTGTGGAAGAGATCGTCGGCACCTCTGCGGACGGGCACTGCCAGGATCCGGCTCTGCCCGAAAAAATTATCAGTATTCTGCAAACGACCGGAAAATTTGAAGGCGAAATTACGGCCACAAAAAAAGACGGAAGCCCGTTTGAAGTCCTGATGTACGCATGTGCCGCTCATGACAACGAAGGACAACTCATCTTCCCCACAACCTTCATCGATATCACCGAACGCAAACAATTAGAGGAGGAAAATAAGAAGAGTCGCGCCATTTTGCAAAAGGCAGAGGAGCTGTCACACCAGGGAGCATGGGAGTGGGATATTCTCAGCGATCAATGGATTCTCTCGAAAAATTTTCTTCAGATTCACGGTTGTTCGGGTTCGAGTATCTCACGGGACGAATTGATGGAACTTGCCCACCCGGACGACGCCCAAAGAATCGAGCGCTCGTTCCAGGATGCGTTGGCAGGAAAAGCGGCATATCGGCTTGAGCACCGCATCATCAGGCAGAATGACAAGGAAGTCCGTGTTCTGCACGTGTTGGGAGAGGTCATCCGTGACGAAACGGGATTGCCCGTCCGGATGCGGGGAGTCGCTCAGGATATCACCGCACTTAAACAGGCGCAGCAAGACGTATTGAAAGAACGAAACAGACTGCAATTCGCCCTGGAAGTCAGCCACATGGGGGCCTGGGATCTGGATTTGGTCGATCTCTCCTCCCATCGCGCGCCCGGCCACGACCACATCTTCGGCTACGACAACCCGTTGCCCGAGTGGACCTACGAAATGTTTCTTGAACATGTCGTTCCAGAAGACCGCGCGGATATAGATCGTCAGTTTCAGGAAGCACTGGCCCATCAATCCGATTGGAATTTCGAGTGCCGTATTCGCCGGCCCGATGGTCAGCTTCGTTGGATCAGGTCCGTCGGTCGCCATGGAACCCCGGTCGACGGAACCGTGCGGATTATGGGCGGGATTGTTCTGGATATCACCGAGCGCAAGCAGGCGGAAATTGAACTGACGCATGCGCACGACCTGCTCGAGGAACGGGTGGAGGAACGAACCGCCGAGCTGGAGGTTCGCAAGAACGAAGCAGAAACGCTGAATCGGGCCATGATTAATGTCTTGGGAGATCTAAAACAGACGAACCTCGAATTGGAGACCGCTGAACGTTCGCTGCTTTCGACCAACAAAGAACTGGAAGCCTTTTCCTATTCGGTATCGCACGACCTGCGCGCCCCCCTGCGGCATATCGACGGATTTGTCGGACTGCTGCTCAAACGCGAAAAACAACTGGATGCCACCTCGGCGCGTTATCTCGATACAATCGCCCACGCTTCGGGCCGGATGGGTCGACTGATCGATGATCTGTTGGCCTTCTCGCGGACCAACCGCTCTAAAATGCGTACGGAGCGTGTCGACCTGAACAACGTGGTTCAGCACACCATAAACGATTTATCCTCGCTGACCGAAGGCCGACAGATTACGTGGAAAATCGGGGACTTACCGTTGGTACAGGCTGACGGCGGTCTGATCCGACAGGTCTGGGAAAATCTGATCGGTAACGCCGTCAAATACACCGGAAATCGGGAACACGCCCGAATCGAAATCGGGACCACACACGAAGGCAGCGACGCTGCGGACGAACTGGTCTTTTTTATTCAGGACAACGGAGCCGGTTTTGATCCACAATACATTGATAAACTGTTCGGTGTTTTTCAGCGGTTGCATCGCGAGGATGAATTTGAAGGGACCGGTATCGGCCTGGCCACAGTGGGCCGTATTATTCACCGCCACGGTGGACGAGTTTGGGCGGAAGGGGCAGTGGATCAGGGAGCAACATTTTATTTTACACTAACAGCAGCGCAAGGAGCGGAATGATGGACGCAAAACGAATTTTGTTGGTCGATGACGACACAAGCGACGTTGAATTGGCCCTGGCCTCTTTGGACGAGCACAATCTGGCGAACGAAGTGGCGGTGGCCCGGGATGGAGCCGAAGCGTTGGATTATTTATATCGGCGCGGCTCATTCGCCGACCGTCCGGAAGGAAACCCGGTGGTGGTCTTTCTCGACCTGAAAATGCCCAAGGTGGATGGCCATGAAGTGCTGGCCCAAATTAAGAATGATCCGGTGCTAAAAACCATTCCGGTGGTGGTGCTCACCTCCTCGCGGGAAGAGCAGGACCTGATTAAAAGCTATAGCCAACACGCAAATGCCTATGTAGTCAAACCGGTGGCCTTCGAATCGTTTGTCGAGATCGTTAAGCAGTTGGGTCTGTTTTGGGTTTTGACGAATGAACCGATGCCGAAGTCGTAAGATCACGAACAGAAAGAGAGGAAATCATGCAACCCACCAAACTTCGACTACTTGTTCTGGAGGACCAACCGAATGATGCCGAGCTCGAAATTGCCGAACTCGAACAGGCCGGATTCGATTGCGACTGGAAGCGGGTGGAAACGCGGGAAGGCTTTCTCGCGGAATTGGAATCGCCCGACTTCGACCTGATTATATCCGACTTTGCCCTCCCTTCTTTCGATGGCTTAACCGCGCTGAGTCTGGTCCGGGAATCTAACGTCGATATTCCTTTCATTCTGGTTTCCGGGACGCTGGGTGAAGAGATCGCCATTGACAGTCTGAAGGCGGGCGCCACCGATTATGTGATGAAAACGCGGCTTTCACGACTCGGCCCCGTTGTGAAGCGGGCGCTGCACGAGCACTCGGAACACCGGGAAAGGGAGCGGGCGGAAGAGCGGCTGAGGGAGAGCGAAAAAAAGTATCGGCTTCTGGCAGATAACACACTGGATACGATTTGGACCGCCGACCTATCGTTCAATCTAACCTATTCTAACAAGGCCGTTTACGATTTACTGGGCTATACGGCGCAGGAGCTTATTGGCGTGAACAGTGCTGCATTTACACCACCGGAAATGATGGCACCTTTACGCCGTGCAGCGGAAGAACTCGTGAAAGAATACGAGAGCGGGAGGATCTTTCAACAGCGACTGGAGATACAACACATTCGGAAGGATAGCACCACCATTGAGGTCGAACTTAGAGCCAACCTCCTGTTGGACGACGAGGCAAACATCATCGGCTTTCAGGGCCGCACGGTCAATATCACCGCGCGCAAACAAGCGGAAGCAGCGCTGATCGAGAACGAAGAAAAGATGCGCACCACGCTTGAATCCATTGGCGATGCGGTGATTGCAACAGATGCCTCGGGGTGCATTGAACTGATGAATCCCGTCGCGGAAAACCTCACTGGATGGGTCTCGGCCGATGCCTGTGGAAAAGCGTTGAAAGACGTGTTCCCGATTTTCAATGAACAAACAAAAGAACCGGTTCACAGTCCCGTCGATCTGGTATTAAAATCCGGCAAAAACGTAGAACTGGCCAATCACACCGTATTGCTATCCAAAGACGGACGTGAAATTCCGATCGCCGACAGCGGTGCCCCCATCAAAGATGCCAGTGGAAATATTTCGGGAGTCGTGCTGGTTTTCCGTGACCAAACCAAAGAGCGGGCCGCACAAAATACGCTGGCGGAAAATGCCGCCCGGCGGCGGCGGGCGCAGCAGATCGCCCAGGTTGGGGACTGGGAATTGGATCTGACCCATAAAACGGTCTCCGCTTCCGTCGAAGCGAAACGCATCTATGGACTCGCGGAAAACCAGTGGTCCATCTCTACTATTCAGAATATCCCGTTGAGACCATACCGGAGTATGCTCAACCGGGCGCTGGAAGCACTCGTGACGGATGGAAAACCCTACGACGTCGAGTTCGCGATCAAACGACCAAGCGACGGCGCGGTGCTGGAAATCCATTCCATTGCAGAATACAACCCCGAAAAAAATGTCGTCTTCGGCGTAATTCAGGACATTACCGAACGCAAACACATGGCCAGACAACTGAAACTGACCCAGTTTGTGGTCGACCATCTGCCCAACGCCGCCTATTGGGCCGACGAAGACGGCCGACTGATTTATGTCAACAAGGCTTCCACCCAGGCCCTGGGCTATTCCAGAGAAGAATTACTTCATATGCAGATATGGGATGTGGACCCGAACGAGGAATCGGAGTCGTGGGAACGGACTCTTGAACAGAATAAACGGCTTGAAAGCATTACAAAGGAAAGCATTCATCAACGTAAGGACGGGTCCTCATTTCCCGTCGAAATTACAAGCCGGTATCTCGAATTTGGCGATATTAAACTTATCTGTGCTTTTGCCCACGATATCAGCTGGCGAAAACAGGCCGAACGGGAAATTAAATTTGAGCAGGACCTCTTCCACTCCTTCATGGAAATGGTTCCCGCAGCCGTTTTCTTCAAGGACCGTGAAGGACGGGTTGTCTCGGCCAATGCCATTTATGCGGAAGCCCACAATATCGACCCGCAGCTTCTGACCGGCAAAAGTGATTTTAATTTTTTCTCGGAAGAAGAAGCACAAAAAAAACTGCGCGACGAACAACAGGTGATGGAAACCCAACAGCCGATTCAGCTGGAGGAACTGGACAACGGAACCTGGCACATGACCACAAAAGCTCCCCGATTCGATGAAAACAGCAATGTCATCGGGACATTCGGTATCGCGCTGGATATCACGCAACGCAAAGAAGCGGAAAATAACCTTAAAGAATCACAACGGTTTCTACGCACCATCATCGATACCGTTCCCGTCAGCATCTTCTGGAAAGACCGCAACTTGACCTATCTCGGCGGCAATCTTGCTTTTGCACAAAAAGCCGGACTGAAAAGTCCCGATGACTTAATAGGAAAAACCGACTTCGACTTAGCCTGGAGCCGCGAAGAATCCGAGATTTACCGCACCATCGATACAGAAGTGATTGAATCCGGAACGGCGCAGCTCAACTTTGAAGAAACCCAGATACAGGCCGACCGAGTCATGCATTGGCTAAGAACCAACAAGCTTCCTTTGCGCGATATGCATGAGAACATTATTGGTGTATTGGGAACCTTCGAAGACATCACGGAACAGAAACGGATGCGGAATGCCATCGAAAAACGGATCATCGCACTGACCCGCCCACTGGAAGAAGTCGGTGAAGTGGAATTCGAAGAACTGTTCGACATGAAAGAAATCCAGCGCCTTCAGGATGAATTTTCGAGTGCAACCCGAACCTCTGCCGTAATTATCCGCCCTGATGGAAGCTCCATCACACGGCCCAGAAATTTCATCGATCTATGCCATCTGATCCGAGCAACAGATGAAGGCTGCGCAAATTGCCGGAAATCAGACCTGATCATCGGGGCATACCATCCAGAAGGGCCCACCGTACAGCATTGCCTGAGCGGAGGACTCCTGACTGCAGGCGCGAACATCACGGTGGGCGGAAAACATATTGCCAGCTGGGTGATTGGACAGGTCCGCGACGAAACACAGACCGAGGAACAGATCCGGGCATACGCCCGGGAAATCGGAGCAGATGAAACGGAGCTGATCGAGGCCTATGCAAACGTTCCCGTAATGCCCCGCAAGCAATTTGAACATGTTGCCCAGGCCCTCTTCACACTGGCGAACCAGCTCTCAACATCGGCACATCAGAATATCCAGCAGGCTCGCTTCATTGCGGAACAGGAACGGGCCGACCGCATGTTTAGAAACTTCTTCGAACAACCGACGAATTTAAATATGATCTCATCTTTCGAGGGCATTATTATCCGAACCAACCCGGGCTGGGAGACGCACCTGGGCTACAAACCGGATGAACTGACCGATCACTCCTTCTTCGATTTCCTGCATCCGGACGATATGGCGTCCACCATCGATCAGATGGCAAAGCTTAAAGACGGAGAAATGATCACCAACTTTAACAATCGCTATCGACATAGAGACGGCACCTACCGGCACCTTCAATGGTCGGCAGTCCCCTCTATTGTGGAAAATAAAATCTACGCTGTTGCCATCGATATGACCGAGCGCACCGTGGCCGAAGCGGAGCTGCGGCGCCTCTCCACCGCAATTGAACAATCAATGGAAGCCGTCCTGATCACCGATACCAGCGGAATTATCCAGTATGCCAACCCTGCCTTTGAAACCACAACAGGTTATCGTGTGAAGGAGGCGATTGGCCAAAACCCGCGCATGCTCAAGAGTGATGTTCAAAATAAGGACTTCTATTCCAACCTTTGGAAAACGATCTCCTCCGGCAACACGTGGGACGGCCGAATTGTCAACAAACGAAAAAACGGCACCCTCTACACGGAAGAGGCCAGTATTTCCCCGATCAAAGATGCCGATGGACGGATCGTCAACTATGTGGCGGTCAAGCGCGACATCTCCGAGGAACTCATCAAGGAAGAGGAACTTCGGCAGGCCCAGAAAATGGAAGCCATCGGGCAGCTGGCCAGTGGCGTGGCACACGATTTCAACAATATCCTCCAGGGGATCCAGGGCTTCAGTGAATTACTGCAAATGACCCTCGGGCACGGGACTCAGGAATACGACAATGCCGCCGAAATCCACAAAGCTTCTTTACGTGCCGCCGAACTGACCCGGCAGCTGCTCACGTTCAGCCGCAAACAGACGTTTCATCCTCAGAAAATTGAGCTTAACCATGCCGTTTCTGATGCCGAAGCATTGCTGCATATCCTATTGGGAGAAACCTTTGAACTGGTGCTGGATCTCAGCGAAATTCCAGAATCCATTATCGCCGATCAAGGACAGCTTTCCCAGACCATCATGAATCTCGCAGTCAATGCGCGTGATGCCATGCCCCAAGGCGGCCGACTGACCATCTCGACGCGGACAGTCGTCTTCGAACAACAGGATGTGGCAGCCATTCCCAATGCCCAGACCGGCTCTTTTGCCTGTCTGGCCGTAACGGATAACGGCTGCGGTATGACCACAGAAATCACAGAACGTATTTTTGATCCCTTTTTCACGACCAAAGATGTAGGCAGTGGAACCGGACTCGGACTGTCGGTGGTTTATGGAATCATTCAGCAGTGCAATGGATGGATTCATGTGTATAGCGAAGTCGGGCTCGGCACCACATTCAGACTCTATTTCCCGCTGGATTCCTCGCAGAAAAAAAACCGGGGAAACAGGCCGCGGACCTCCGCTTATCAGGCGAGCAAACGGATTCTGCTCGTCGAAGATCAGCCTGATATACGCGGCATGGCGATCAAACTGCTCTCTGCGGCGGGCTATCGGGTCAAGGCTGTTTCCAGCGCCGAAGCCGGCTTGGAAGCATTCAAAACATCGCAAGGGGAATTCGAGCTGCTCATGAGCGATATGGTGCTGCCGGGCATGGACGGAAGTCAGTTGGCCGATGCACTGCGCGAAATCAATCCAACACTGCCCGTTATGCTTTTCAGCGGATACTCCGACCACAAAACGCGGTGGAAGCATCTCGAAGAACGCGACTATGTTTTTATGACCAAACCTTTTATGGCCAAAAAGCTAATCGATACAATTGAAAAGATCTGTATTCATTAAACACCTATTATGGAGGACATCGGACAATGGCTTCGATATTGTTGATAGACGACGACCCAACCATTCAGTTATTATTTTCCCAATTTCTTACCGGTCAAGGGTACACGGTGCTTCAGGCCGAAAATGGAAAAGTCGGGATGAACGTGCTCGAACAGCACTCCCCTGATTTAATTATCACCGACATTCTGATGCCGGAAATGGACGGACTTGAAATTCTTATGGCCATCCATAAAACCAACTCTTCCATACCGATTATTGCCATTTCCGGCGGAAGCCGGCAGCTTGAGGTCAATTTTCTCCGCCAGGCCGAGCTCTTTGGAGCCCGCTATGTTTTCGACAAACCCGTACCGCTGGCTAAGTTGCTCTGTGCCGTTAAAGAGCTCCTGAACGAGTAGTGTTCCTGTCTTCTCAATGCAGGAACGGGAGTATAAAACACGGCCTGGAAATCGCATTTCCGCAAAGGAGAGACTGCCGAAGAAGACAACCATCTGTTTGTCATCAAGCTGCAGATATGGCATTAACTATACATTCACATGCACGCTCCAGGCCTGAAATACGCATACATCTCTACGTGGCAGTCATTGCCGAATGAGAAGATTGTATATATCGATGAACCAGCCTTAAAACGGCCGGAACGGAAAATCGCGGAATACGCACTCTGCTTCGATTTCAGAGTTCGCCTATGTCTTAACTGATTGCACAGGACGTTATAAAATGAGTACCGGAAAAAAAACAGAGCCCACCAGTGGAGTCAGCTATTCACGCGCCATTCTGGATGCCAGTAATGATGCCATATTCATTTATGATCTCCGGCCCGGTGTGCTGATAGATGTCAACCGGCGCGCCGAAGAACTGTATGGCTATTCGCGGGAAGCCATGCTCGGCCGATCGATAAGCATGATCGGCTCGGAAATGCCTTCCCACACGGAGGAAGAGGCCCTCCAATGGATTCTCAATGGCTGTGATGGAAAATCGCAGACGATCGATGGAATGGCCAAACATGCAAACAGCAGCCTTTTCCCGGTGGAAATCAGCGTAAGCACTGAAGAGGTGGATGGACGAACACTGGTGATTGCCGTCGTTCGCGATATTTCCGATCGGAAAGCAACGGAAAATTCTCTGCGGACCTCCCGTCAGCAACTCGCCTCTCATATCGAAAACACGCCGCTCGCAGCCATTGAATACGACCTCGACTGGAATATTACACAATGGAATTCAGCTGCGGAAACCATCTTCGGTTTCAGCCGGAATGAAACAATAGGAAAATCCGTACAGCTGATTATCCCGGAGAATATCCGGCCGCAGATGAATCTGACGATGAAGGCCCTGTATGAAGGTACCGGAGGCATTCGATCAAGAAACACCAACATCACCAAAGATGGCCGCATCATTCTCTGCGACTGGCACAACACGGTCCTTACCGACCCGGCCGGCGAAATCTGCGGCGTAGCCTCGCTGGTTATAGACATCACGGAAGGCCACCAATCCACTCAGGCCCTGCAAAACTTTTTCGAGCAGTCCGGCAGTCTGCACATCATTATGAATCTGGCAGGCACGATCCTGCGGATCAATCAGGGGGCAAAGGAAATTCTGGACTATGCGCCAGAAGAACTGGCCGACAGCTCAATATACGATCTGTTCCACCCCGAAGACGCTGCCGGATCGGCCCGGCAAATAGACCGGCTGAAAGAGGGAAAAATTGTATCCAAGTTTGAAAACCGCCTACGTCACAAAAACGGCGAATACCGCACACTGTCCTGGTCGGCAACTTCATCCCTGCAGGATCAGTTGATCTACGCCATCGGCAACGATATCAGCGACAGCAAAAAAGCCGAAAAGCTCGCTCAGGGAACGCTGGATGCCCTCTCCGCGCATATTGCCATTCTCGATCACAACGGCATCATCATTTCGGTTAACCAGCGCTGGAAAGAGTTTGCCATGGAAAACGGGGCCCCTCCGGATACGGACCTGACCGAAATGAACTATTTAGCAGTCTGCGATGCGGCCATTGGTGAAGGCGCAAAAGATGCAGAACATTTTGCGCAAGGGCTTCGCTCGGTACTCAATGGAGAAACAAATTTCTTTGAAATGGAATATCCGTGCCAGACCGAACGAAAGCTCTATTGGTTTACTGCGCGGATTACGGCGTTCGATGAAGCCCCTCCCCGGCGCATAGCGGTTGCACATGAAGATGTTACCGCGCGAAAACTCGCAGAAATCGCAATGCAGGAGAGTCAGGAAAAATATAAAGCACTCTATGAAAATGCACCCCTTTCCTATCAGTCGCTCGATGAAAACGGATGTCTGCAGGATGTCAACCCCGCCTGGTTACGTATGCTCGGCTATAAACGGGAACATGTGATCGGCTCCTCCTTTGGTGATTTTCTACATCCGGACCAAAGGGCGCATTTCGACAAAAATTTCCAGGAATTAAAGACATCCGGCTGTGTGAGCGATGTGCATTATAAAATCCGGCATAACGACGGGAACTACCGCATCATTTCTTTAGAAGGAAGTATCGGCCACCACGCCGATGGCGGTTTTAAACAGACCTATTGTGTCTTCCAGGACATCACCGAACAGCACCAGGCCATTGAGGCGCTGAAAGAGAGCGAAGAAAACTTACGCAGCCTGGTTGATACCCTGCCTCTGGCGATTTATCTCAGTACCGGCGTCGAGGAGACGTGTGAATATATCAACCCCACCTTTTCTGAGTTATTCGGCTATACCATTGATGATGTTCCATCGATGGCGGACTGGGGACCGAAAGCGTATCCCGACCCCTCTTCCCGCACCAGAATAGAAGAACAATGGGGCTCCAGAATATCCAGAGCCATCGAAACAAACCGCTCGATCGAACCGATGGAAACGGTCGTCACCTGCAAAGACGGAACCACAAAAACCATGCTCTGGGGCTTCACCAATATTGGTGAAAAAAATTATTCCTATGGGTTGGATCTGACAGATATTCGAAATACCGAGCAGGCCCTGCGCGACTCAAACCGAAAGTTTGAAACCCTGCTGACGAACCTGCCCGGAATGGTTTACCGATGTGAAAACGACACCAATTGGACCATGAAGTTTCTAAGTGATGGATGTCGCGAACTCACCGGATATACCGCATCAGATCTCCTGAACTGCACAGGCGTCGTCTACGGGGATCTGATTCACCCGGATGACCGGCAGCGTATCTGGGATACGATCCAGCAACGGCTTGCCGGCAAAGCCCCCTATGAAGTGGAGTTTCGACTCATCACCAAAGACGGGAGTCAGAAATGGGTCTGGGAGCGCGGTTGCGGATACTATTCCGACACCGGAAAGCTGCTTTATCTCGAAGGGTTCATCACCGATATCACGGCACACAAAGAAGCCCGGGCCGCCCTGCGTAAAAGCGAAGAACAATATCGGCTGCTGTTTGAAAATATGACCACCAGTTTCGCGGTTCACGAAATGATCTACGACGCCGAAGGTCAGCCCGTCGATTATCGCTTCCTGCAGGTCAACCCCGCTTTTGAGGAAATGACCGGAGTGAAGTCTCACGATCTGCTGGGCCGGACCGCCTCGGAAGTATTCCCGGATACGGAGGTCTACTGGATCGAACACTTCGGACATGTGGCCCGAACGGGACAACCACTGCTTTTTGAAGAATATTCCGATGAATTCGATAAATATTATGAAGCAAATGCATTTTGCCCCGATCCCGGACTGGTTGCGGTTATTGTTTCAGATATTACTGAGCGCCGGCAGGCCGATAAAATCATGAAGGAGAGCGAAGAGCGTTTTCGCGGAATGCTCGAAAAATTACCCTATCTTGCCGTACTGGGCTTTGGCGTCGATGGCCGGATCCGGTTCTGGAATGAAGGGTCGGAACGAATCTACGGCTATACCAAAGAAGAGGCGCTGGGAGCCCGAATGATGGATTTAATTATCCCCGAGGAACTCCGCTCCTCGGTGGAAAGGGCCATCATCGAAACCGAAAAAACGGGAACACTTCCCCCTGCCTCGGAATGCGAATTTCTGCGCAAGGGCGGTTCGCTAATTCCCGTGCTGACCTCCCACGCATCTAATCAGAAAAAGGGGGATGATTTCGAAATGTTCTGCCTGGATGTTGAAATTTCGGGCTTGAAGAATGCAAAACAACAGCTCCAGAAACTAAGCGATATTCAGGGACTTATTCTCAACAACAGCACGCTCGGCATTGCCTTGGTCAAAAACCGGAAGTTCGAATGGGTCAACCCCCGGCTCAGCGAACTGTTTCTGATTCCCGCGGAACTGCTCGCAGGTGCCTCCAGCCGCCTGCTCTATCTTTCTGAAGAGGATTTCATAAAACTGGGTGAGGTCATTTACAACGAACTGGTCACCCAGCAGCGGGTGGATCGCGACGTCCAATTCAAACGGAGAGATGGCTCAGCCTTCTGGTGCCGTCTCATTGGTAAGGCGCTGGATCCGATCCGGCCCGATGAAGGATCCATCTGGATGTTTGAAGACATCACCGAAAAGAAAACAACCGAAATTGAACTCCTGCGACTTTCCACCGCCATTGAACAGTCGCCTGAAAGTGTCGTGATTACCGATCTGAGAGGCTACATTCAATACGCGAATCCGACGTTTGAGCAGACCTCCGGCTATTCGCGGCAAGAGGTCATCGGTCAGAATGTGCACTTGCTGAGGAGCGGGGAACATACCCGGGCCTTTTATGCCGAACTTTGGAAAACCATTGAATCCGGGCGTATTTGGAAGGGCCGCCTCGTGAACAAACGTAAAGATGAATCACACTTCACTGAGGATGTCATTATTTCGCCGGTCAAAGATTCTTCCGGAAGAATTACGAACTACGTGGCCATCAAACGGGACATTACCGAAGAGCTGATTCGGGAAGAAGAATTCAGACAGGCCCAGAAAATGGAAGCGGTCGGCCAGCTCGCCGGCGGAATTGCACACGACTTTAATAATATTCTTCAGGGCATTCAGGGATTCAGTGAAATGCTGAAAACCAGCCTGCCTTCGGAATCGGTAGAATACGATAATGCCTTCGAAATTCAAAAAGCCGCAAAACGGGCTGCCGAACTGACTCGGCAGCTACTGACCTTCAGTCGAAAACAACCTGTTCTGTTTACTCCGCTCGATCTGAATGCGGTCATTCATGACTCGCAATCCCTGCTCGATGTACTGCTCGGCGACATCACCAGCATCGAGCTCGACCTGCAGCAGGAATTACCGCTGATTAATGCCGACCACGGGCAGTGGTCGCAAATCATCATGAACCTTGCCGTCAATGCGCGCGATGCCATGCCCGGCGGTGGACGCGTTACACTGACAACCCGCCGGGTTGAGCTGAATGAAGAGGATGCTGCGCGCACCCATGATGCCGAAGCAGGAGTCTACTGCTGTCTATCGGTAACCGATACCGGACAGGGTATGCCAAACCATGTTATCGACCGGTTATTCGAACCGTTTTTCACAACAAAAGACATTGGCAACGGAACCGGACTGGGACTGGCGGTGGTTTACGGCATCGTGAAACAGTGCAATGGATGGATCAACGTCTACAGCGAACCCGGCAAAGGAAGTTGTTTCAGCCTCTATGTTCCGGCAATCAATTTTAAGCAGCCGGAACCGGTGCATAATGCGAATGAGCCTGCCGGTAACCTTAGAATTCTGCTCATTGAAGACGATCCCGACGTTGAACATCTCGTGATGGAAATATTAAAAGCCGAACACTACACTCCCATTGCCGCCGCAAGCGCTGAGGAAGGACTGACACGGTTTAAACAAGAACAGGGCCGTTTCGATTTGTTGATTAGCGATATGGTGCTGCCCGGTATGCGCGGCGATGAATTGGCTGATGCACTCCGCACCATCTGTCCGACCCTCCCGGTTCTGCTCTACAGTGGATACCACGATCAAAAGAAGCGTTGGCCGGACCTGGAAAAGAAAAATTATTATTTCACAAACAAGCCCTTCCATAAGAAGAACTTTACAGGCATAATCAGAGAAGTTCTTAAAAAGACATAGCATTTACCCTTTGGAGTCTTGCGAGTGACAAAAATATTATTGATAGATGATGACCCTATCATACAAAAAATGCTTTCCCGTTTTTTAAGTGGCGAAGGTCACGAAATCATTCAGGCCTCAAATGGGAAAGAGGGTTTAATACTGATGGAACAGGAGCGGCCGGATCTGATTGTTACCGATATCCTGATGCCGGAAATGGATGGATTTGAGATTCTCCTGAAAATACGCACCATTCATGACAAAACCCCCGTCATTGCCATATCCGGCGGAATGCGCGGTATGCCGATCAATTTTCTCGAGCAGGCCAAGCTGTTTGGTGCCCGGCATGTTTTCGAAAAACCGGTACCGCTTGGTGTATTGAAGGAAGCGATTAACGAATTGCTTGCAGACAACACGGACAGCACTCCGTTACCCTGAGATTATTCCGCCTCTTCAAAATCAGTGCAGATATAAAGGTCTTCCACTTTGGTTCGCGCCCACTGATTTTTACGCAGGAATTTCAGGCTCGATTTAATACTCGGTTCCCAATTGAAACAGCGGATATCGATCTGACGGCCCAATTCTTCGAAACCATAATGATCGACTAATTTATTCAACAGGTTTTCCAGCGTAATACCATGCAGCGGATTATTGGGTTGTTCATTCATGTGCTCTACCCTGCCTGTTTCACATTGAAACCGCCAGTCATTCCGTTACGATGCCCCCTCTTTTCAATACCTATCACAAAATACGTAATTAGGATGTTCTCATGGCATGGACAGGTAAATTAATCGGCGGCGTTCTCGGCTCGCTGCTCGGACCCATTGGCACAGTCGTCGGCGTCGGCATTGGGCATCAATTTGACAAAGGCGCAACTAAACTCAAACAAACCGCGCAAACCTTTCAAGTGGCCTTCTTCGGCTGCCTGGCCAAAATGGCGCGTGCCGACGGCACGATTTCCAAGGAGGAAATTGAAGCGGTTGAACAGATCATGGCACGGTTCAATTACACCGGCGCCATCCGCGAGCAGGCCATCGAGATTTTCCGTCGCGCAAAAGACGATCAACACACCGCGGCCGATTACATCAACCAGCTCGCCGGCGTCATTCAGTTCAATCCGCAGATTGCACTGACTTTCATTACCGCCCTGCATGCCGTCGCCGCGGCCGATGGAGAAATCCACCCGAACGAACGCGAGATCCTCCTGCAGGCCGAACGCGCCTTTCGCCTGCGTCCCGGCACCATCGATGCCATGCTCGGCGGCGGCGTACGCAGTAATGCACCGAACGCGCTGGAAAATGCATACAAGGTTCTGGATGTTTCGCCGGAAGCAACCGACGCGGAAATCAAAAAAATATACCGCCACAAATGCATGGAATTCCATCCCGACAAACTCGCCTCAAAAGGGCTGCCGGAAGAATTCATGGTCTACGCCCACGACCAGCTCACCCAAATTAACGACGCCTACGACATCATCAAAAAAGAGCGCGGGCTTTAAATGGCAGGGCGCTTTCGATGAAAGCGCCGCCGCGTACGCAATGCCGATCCACCGTGCGGCCGGCTCGGCGGGCCGGCCCTACCTCAGAACCGATCTTTCCGAAGCCTCAACTCGGCAAAGGCTTCCGCCGATTCAACCTGCAGAAACGGGTTCGTTTTTTTTTCATTTTCCAAGGTCTGGAAAATCGCGGAGAGCGGATCCGTTTGGTAAAGCTGAAGTCGTTCCTGCATGGCCTGATTCCCCGGATCAACCGACAGCGCGAACGCCATGTTTTCTTCCAGATAATCATGTCCGCCGAAAAGCAGGGTTTCATCCGGGAGCGCTTTAATTTTTTCCAGACTCTGGAAATACTGCTCCGCGGTTCCGCCCATCAGCCGACCGCAACCACCGCCGATAATCGTATCCCCGGTAAAACAAATTCCAAGGTCTGGAAAATAGTAGCTCTTGCAAATCGCCAGATGGCCCGGCGTCGCGAGCGACCGGCAAACGGTTCCGAGGATTGGAAACGCGCGGCTTTCAACCCCCGGGCTGGTCGATTGCACACCCAGCCGATCCTGAATGGCACGGCATCCGCCTGAATGATCGTTGTGCCCGTGTGTTATCAATACATTGATTAACTGCAGATTCTCTTTTTCCAGGGTTTGGAAAATCGGCGCGGCTTCCCCGGCATCGATCAGAATGGCCTGCCCATTCCGGCAGAGCAGATAATTAAACGTCTCATACGTCCCCGGCAGAACCTGAAAGGCCAGCAACTCGTAGTCTGCAAATTTAAAATGCGCTTTAAACATGTGCCGAATTGAACCACGAAATGCACGAAATACACGAAAATTCTGATGTCGCTTTCGTGTATGCAGTGTCTTTCGTGGTTAGCCATAAAAAATCGCCAGCCAAATCGTTTTTTCGGTCGGGGAAGTTGAAGCCACGCGATGCTTACAGTGCGCGGGAATCAGAAGGAAATCACCGGGTTTCAGCTCCACCTTCCGGTCTTCAAATTCCAGTACGGCAGAACCGGCAGTCAGCAAGACCCATTCATTTTCGTTTTGATCGTACCAAAAATCTTCGTCCGATTTATGCCCGTCCGAAACGATCCGCTCGATCCGAACATGTGAACTTTCGGCCAAAATCTCGACCAGCTCTTCCGGCAGTTTTTCAGGAATATCTTCAAACAGGTTCATTTTATAAAACCTCCTTGCGGGAGAGCTCTATCATCCATCCGCACGATCGTGCCGTTGGATGATAGTGCATTATTCCTCTCCCAACAGCAGACGCAGCACAACGTTGGCCTGCATATGGGCGGCAATGCCCACGCGTGGGGCCATCAGTCCGCAGCCCGGAGCCGCCCCGGTTTCCCGGTCGCCGACGATATAAATCCGGCCACCCATTTTCCGGACCCCAATGGTTTCACCCGGGCCGTAGCCGGCCAGGCCCGAGGCCGCCACCAGCGGCGCGGTTTTAAAATGCTGCATCAACATGGCTTTCTGATCAGCACGGTCGAACGCCTCGACCATCACATCCACTTCGCCGAACAGTTCGGGAATGTTTTCGGGCGTAACTTTAACGCAATGCGATTCATAGGTGACGTATGGATTGATCCGTTTCAAATTGGCCGTCAGGGCTTCAGCTTTGGTGAGCCCAAGCTGATCGATGAAAAACTGCTGCCGGTTCAGGTTGCTGGGCTCAACCACATCGAAGTCGGCCAGAATCAGCTTCCCGACCCCGATCCGGGCCAGCGCCACGGCAATGGCGGAACCCAGCCCGCCGAGACCGGCAATGCCGACTGTGGCCTTCTTTATTTTTTCATGCACACCCGGGGTATGGCGCGAAACCATCAGCGCCTCCAGCTCTTCTGCGGGGGGGATTTCCCCGCGTTTGATCAGGTTGACGCGGTCCCCTTCCTGCAGCACAACATCGTCGCTGACCGCTGCGCCGTTATAAATCAGGACATCCGCATCGGCTTTATACGTGTTTTTCACCGTATTCAGCGAATCACCTTCTGTAACTTCGATTTCCCGCTCATTTAGAAAAATTTTCATGCATATTCTCTAGTGTTTTATCTTTCCGCCGTCGATGGTTTTTATAGTATCCGCGGCTTTCCGGAGGTTTTCATGTTAAAACGCACCAAAATATTTTTACGAACCACACTGCTCGGTGGAGTGATTGTGATTCTACCGACCATCATTCTGATTTTTGCATTCAAGTGGTTGTTCGGCATGGTGGGCAACGGCATTCAACCACTAACCGATCTGGTGATTTCCAATACGCATTTTCCGCAGCGCTACGACCGGGTCATCGCGACGGCCATCGTGGTCGGCGTCATCATCTCCGGTTGCTTTTTTCTGGGCCTGTTTGTGCGCACGCGGTTGGGCCTGTGGATTTATAACAGCCTCGAAGGCAGTGTGCTGGTTCGGGCACCCGGCTACAAAATGGTGAAGGAAACCGTAAATCAGTTTCTCGGTAAAAAAAAATCGCCGTTTGCCTCTGTTGCGCTGGTCCGGATTTTTGAAAACAATACAAAGGTTACCGCATTCATCACCGACCGCCACGACAACGGCACCGTGACCGTGTTTGTGCCCACAGGACCGAATCCGACCAGTGGCTTTATTTATCATCTTAATGAAAAATTCGTGCATCCGATCGACGTAACCGTTGAAGATGCGATGCGTTCAATTATCTCGTGTGGGGCGGGATCAGAGAAACTAATCAGGGGACAGAAAATTGATGAATAAAAAAATACTGCTTATCGGGATGGCCGTCATTCTATGCGCAGCCGGAAGTAAAGCGAACGATTGGCAGTCGGTTGACGAATTCTTTTTAACCTATAACGTAACCAAAGAATGGTCGGTATTTGCCCGTTCAGGCTTACAGTTTGCCAGAAACGAAATCGACCTGAACCTGGCCTTCCTGGGAGGTGGCGCGGCCTATAAATTTCACGACCATTGGAAAATCGGAGCTGCATATCGGCATCTCTGGGCGAGTATCGATTCACAATCCGGCCAGGAAAACCGCCCGATGATCGAGCTGACCTGGTTCGATGCCTTCGAGGATATCCGCCTGAGCAACCGCAGCCGGTTTGAATTCCGCCTGTATGATTTCGATAAAGAAAACGACTTCCGCTATCGCAACCAGACCCGCGCCGAATTTCCCTGGGGCATCTTCGGCGTTAAGCCTTATCTGGAAGAAGAGTTCTTCTACAGCAAAAACTCCGAGGAAATCAATCAGAACTGGCTGACCGGCGGGATCTACTTTAAACCCGTTGACGTCATGAAAATCCGGGTGGCCTATCGCTGGGTTGCCCTCAAAACAAATCCCGAATGGATTAACGTGAATCAGGTTTATCTAGCCTGCGCACTGACGTTTTAAACCCAGCTTCAGCCCGGAGCACGAATCAGCTCCGGGTGACCTGCAGGCCCGTTTCGGAAACAGAGAAGTCCACAAACCGTGCACCGGCATTCGGCGGATTGCTTTCCAGCTCATGCCGAATTCGCAAAGCTGCATCTTCATCGTTTGCAATCAGGAAAAGATAGCCCCCGCCTCCGGCGCCCAGCAATTTCCCGGCGGCGAGATCAGCACCGACCCGTTCGAAAATTTCCTGCACAGCGGGAGGATTCGTTCCGGCATCAAGCTTCTGATTCAGATTCCTGCTGCGATCAACCTGCTCAATGAACGCATCAAAGTCGTCCTGCTGAATAGCGTCATGGCAATCTTTAGCGGTCTGGGCAATCGCATTAACCGTATCGAGCCTCGTGCTTGAATTAAGAAAGATTCCGCGAACAATTTCACTGAGAATATTACGCGCCACGCGGGTGATCCCGGTGTAGTAGAGCATCATCCGTTTCATTTCCGAACCTTGGAAAAAACGGCCGGGCAGCCAGCGGACAATCGGAACCTGCTCCAGCCCGGGCACAGTCTGCACCAGTTTAACGCCGGGGAACACCCCGCCGACCTGATCCTGCCAACCGCCACCGCTCGTAAGCATCTGTTCCAAGGCCAAAGTCCGCTGTGTAATTTCGACTTTATCCCACTTTAAATCTGCCAGATCCGAGAGTACACCAAGCAGGGTTGCCGCCAGAATACTGCTGGTTCCCAGGCCGGAACCCTTCGGAATGGCCGCCAGCATGGAAATTTCAACACCGCCTCCCATTGCCTCGAGCTGTTCTTCCAGTGATTCGAATGCCCCGCCGTTAAAGTCGGGATGAAACCCGACGATGGCAAACGCCGCACGGGCCAGCGCAAAGCCGCTGCCGATTTTATCGTACGCGCGCACATCCTCATAGGTCCGTAAGGTTTCAGCAAGCCCCAGATCGATCGAACGGATCGTTAATTCCGGCTTGTCTGTTTTGCGGGCAAACACCTGAATGGGCGGCTGTCCGTTGAGCTCAATTGCAACATTCAGCACAGAACCGCCATGTTCCAAACTATATGGCGGGGTATCCGCCCAGCCCCCCGCAAAATCGAGCCGGACCGGACAGCGCCCCCAGACAATCTGATCTTCCATCAACGTGCAGGCCGGAAGAACCGGCTCGCGTTGATAGCGTTCAACAATCAAATCGCGCAGCACCTGAAATGCATCTTTCTCGCACAGCTCCCAATCCTCATTTTCACGGCAACGATGCACCGCAGCACGAAACATTCGGTCGTGCAGCGCAATCATCGGATTGCGAAGACTGGAAACCTCCAGCGTGGCCGGCAGTTCGTGTCCGCTTTCGGCATATCGTTCGGCAGTTGCTTCAAGATCCAGTTTATAAAAAACGCTGTACTCCGCGTGGCGGGCCATAAGCGGCAGCGCGGCACTGCGCAGGGCATTTCGCTGTTCGTAGCTACGGCGCAGATTGGCCTCCTGCCCCAATTGACGCGCCGATTTGCGCGTTGCCCCCAGCCAAAGTGTTTTCCAGTCCTTGGATGTTTCCGGCTTTGCAGCAAACATCCATTTCACAAACGCCGGATCAAAATCGTCTAATACCGGGAAAAGCGGAGCGACCTGCAGATCGGTTGCCGGATCTATCCCGGCTTCTTCAAGCGTGATTCCGCGGTTTTCCAACCATTGGAAAACGGGCTGGTTAATCCATCGGGTTGCCGCATGGCCCATTTCGCCGCGGAAAGCATCAGCAAAACCATACACACGAAGCCCAAGTTGTTCGCCGATCGGTACAAAATCGAGACAGACCCCCTCTTCCAGTTCAAGCTCCCAGTCGTTTTTCGGGACACCCGTCAGAATATTGCGGGAGGCAACCGTCCATGTTTCCGGAATATGGCTGTTCTCCACCCAGAGCGCATCGTTCGACTGCCGACGCAGTGGAGCCTCAAAAACGCAGTTCTGCACAAACTGATTCGGCTGCGCCAACGAAGCAACTGCGCCGAGCTTCGTTTGGTCGGAAACGAGATTCTGGAGTTCATACAGCGAATGAATCATATCGCTGCAGGTGCCGAAGTGAAAAAACCCGGCATCGGGAAGCGGAACCACAGCAGTGGTCAGCTTTCCAACCTCCGGATCAAATTCCACCGGATCGGAACCAAGATTCAGCGCCCAGCTTCCGTACAGATCGTAGGTGTCCGGAACGCCCCCGTTGAAAGTTTGTTTTCCGGCATTCCAGCCGCTCTTTTTCATCAGACAATCCACCGCCCGCTCGCTGAGCAGCCAGATCCCGACATCAATCAGAAAGGCGCTGCTTCGCGATTTTTCGCGAATGGCATCAGGCGTCGGCTTTTGCAGAAAGGTCACGAGTTTATCCGGCGAATCGGGATCGCAGAACATGACGCCGAAATTCTGCGCCTCTTCCGGCTTCACCCAGAGCCCGAAAAAGACCACATCGGCATCGGGAATATCCGGTAATGCGCCGTCCATCCGCACCAGCACGTCGCCGCTGGCCACCATAACACGGGCATTTTCCGAAGCCGCACCGGCCATTTTCTGCAAGGTGGGTTCGGCCAGATCCAGCAGAGTCTGGTCGAGCCGCTGCCCAAGCGACCAACGGAAAACCGGCATCGGAATAAAAAGTTTTCCGGGAGCCGCATAGGGCGGCAGACGACGGCTTTCACCGCCACCGTGAATAATCAGCTTGCCGGAGGTTTTCAACCATTGGGAAAAAGAGGGTTCTCCCGAATCGCGCCACGCCTGTTCGAGTACATAGGCCGTGCCGCCGCCGGAACCCAGCTGCTGGCCGGGCGGATCGAACGTGGAAAAGGCGCGTTCTGCCACCGCAGGTTCGCATTCAGCTAAATGCCCGCACATGTTCGGGGGCAACGACAGCAACAGATCGAAAGAATTAGATATATTCATGCGGACAGGCTATCAAAGCCTCGCTCAAATACAATCGGACTACGCAACATAAATCAGGCAAACATCCCCTGCATGAGATCGGTCCCCATTTTGTCGAGCCCCTTCATCTGCTTGGTGGATTCGAGCAGATCGGAAAGGGAGAGCAGTTCTTCGAGCAGAATCATGCGGGCCACATGCTGGTTAGCATGAGGCACATTGACCACAACTTTGTCGACGTCCTGAATCAGGGTAAAAGCAATATCATCTTTGAGCACACGATAGGCCGGTTGTTCTGTATGCAGGTTGTGAACAAAAAATTCTTCCTGTTTCAATGCTTTGATAAACCGATTGAGCAAAAATTCGGCAATGTCGGGCGAAGGAAACTCAAGCTCGATCGTTTCAATATCCTCGCCGGTTCCAGCCATCTCCTCCCGGAGTCCGGAGCCGCCCTCGAAGGATTTAACCAACAGCGGGGGCGCAAGCATGGTGGTGATGACCGTCATCATGATGGCAACCCCGAAAATACCCTGATCGATAATCCCGCTTGCCAGTCCAATTCCGGCAACAATGAGCGCCACTTCGCCGCGAGGCAGCATGCCGAGACCAATGCGCAATGAACCGCGCATATTGAATTTCATCAGATAGGCCGGAATACCGCAGCCCACCACTTTCGAAAGGATTGCCAGCAGCGAATAGACCGAGCCGAAAATAAGCACGGGTTTCATGGCGGAAAAGTCGACCATCATACCCATCACACAGAAGAAGATCGGAACCAGAATGTTATAGACCCCTTCGAGATGGTGCTCAATCTCGTGCGATAAATCGGTTCGTGAAAGAGCCAGTCCCATGATGTAGGCCCCGATAATCATCGCCAAACCCGCCATTTCCGCGAGCCCGGCCAGGAGCAGCGCAAGACCGAAGCAGGTGGAAACCATCATTTCGCGAGAGCGAAACTGTTTGATGGCAGCGGTAATCTTGCGGGCAAAAATAAGGCCCAATGCGGTTACCACCACGAAAAAACCGATGGCCTTCAGGGCAATCCATCCGATCGCGCCCCAATTCACCTGACCGCCGCCCATTTCAACTTTGGCCAACCCCATCACGATGGCGAGGGTCACAATACCGAAAACGTCGTCGAACACGGCACCCGCCAGAATGGTTACGCCTTCGGGCGAAGCCATTTTTCGTTTTTCGGCTAAAATACGCGCCGTAATTCCGACGGAAGTGGCAACAGATATCACACCGAGAAACAGTGCGGCAGGATCCATAAACGAATCAATCCCGTTTCCCGGCCAGAAAACGGCACAGACGTCGCCTAGAACAAAAGCAGTAAGCAACCCTCCGAGCCCCACAAACGACCCCACCACCGAATAGCGCAGAAATGCGGCGAGGTCGGTCTCAAGGCCGGCGAGAAAGAGCAGAATAATCGAAGCCAATGTGGCAATGCCGTAAAGTTCGGCCGAGGCCGCAAATCCCATTTGCTCGGCAAACAGAATTCCAAGACCTGGAATTTCGAACATTCCGCCCAGCGCGTACGGACCGATCAGCATGCCCGAGGCCAGCTCCCCCAGCACCGAAGGCATTTTCAGAAAACGCTGGAAGAGAAATCCGCCGACCTTTGCCGCGATGATGATGACGGCCAGTTGGATAATCAACACCATCATCAGATGTGTGATGCTGTGCCCGGAAGCCTCTGTCAGGTGTTCAGCCGCCGCAGCTGCATGATGTACGGCATTGGTTGCTGCATGAGCGGTTTCCTGCATGATGGCCTACTTTCCGGTTAATAGATCGTAAATCTCTTGGTGGGTGGTGCAGGCCAGCAGTTTGTCGCGCTCGGAAGCCTGACTGATCAGACGGCTGATTTCGGCCAGAAACTGGATATGCGGTCCCGTGCGCTTTACCGGAGAAAGCGTCATAATAAAAATCGTACAGGGCTCTCCATCCATTGAATCAAAATCAACACCGGCTTTATTCAGGCCGACCGCCGCAACGAGCGACTTAATTTCGTCGGTTTTACCGTGCGGAATCGCCACCCCGTTCTGCATGCCGGTCGACATTTTGGATTCGCGGTCCATAACCGCTTCAAGCACAACGGCACGATTGCTGAATTTTCCAGCGGCAACCAACCGGTCGATCATCTCCTCGATGATGCCCTGTTTTGTATCGGCCTTAAGATCGATCCATACGGTATCCGGTGATAGCACTTTTTTAAGATTCATTTCCGCCGCCCCTGATTGGCAAATTTAGCGCGACATTTTGGGTGGTTTACAGACAACGTCAACAGTTTTCTGTATTTTGGAAAGGCGAGTAAGGTGCTCCCGTTTCCCGTATTTGAAAAAATCGCAGAAGCCAGCACCTCATCTCCATCCGGCTTGATTCTTCTTTTTCCGTGCATCCGCACCTCAATCTTTCTACCCTCGTCTACACCCATCAGCCCGAATACTACGCCGCGCTTAATCAAAGCTCCGAACTGGCTGACTGCGCACCCTTCATCGAATTCATGCTCAAAACCATCCGGGAAACGTTGGCCGCTTCAGCAGAACAGGACACATCACGGCTAGAGTCGCGGCTAGAGTTACGGCTAGAGTCAAAACTAGCGATCCGAATCGTGTTGCTCCTTCAAAAAGAGTCCCTCGGCAAAGCGGCAATGGCTAAAGCCCTTGGCCATAAAACCGTTTCAGGCGAACTCCATAAACAAGTAAAGCGGCTGGTTGAATCGGGCTATATCGAAATGACGATCCCCGAAAAACCCAACAGCCGTCTCCAGCAATACCGCCTCACCGCAAAAGGTTGCGCATTGCTCGGTGGCGAGGAGGAATAATTGTAGACGCGCGCTGCCGAGCCGCGTTGCGCATGAGCAGGAGAATGTGATTAGCCGCGAGAGAACGCATAGAACACAAAAAGGAAATTTGGATAAAAGGAATAGGATGGATCAGAAAGGATCACTTGGAGGGCGACGCTCTGTCGGAGCCCAGCAGCGGACGGGGCTCCGACAGAGTGGTGCTTCCGAAAATCTAAGCTGCTTTTTTGCGCCAGACTAACTGTAGTAAAAAACCCCACATGCTGATTCATTGACATCGCCACATAAAACACTTATTAGTTTCATTCAATTTAATAATGATTTGCGTTTAACGCAGTTTGTTTCACTCGAAAACGACCAGAATTACCAACGGGAAACAACTGGCAAAAGGCGCGCCTGATTGGCGTGGCCTCAGCTGGTTTCCTGTTGGGGCTTGGTCGTCCCTCGAGTGAGGCTTGTTTGGGGTCGCGCCTCTTTTGTAGGTGCATAGCAAGGGGGAAAGTATGAACCGCTTTAACTATCTATTCGTCTTCACTGTACTACTTACTACGGCACAAATAGCCTTCGCAAAACGTGCGCTGCAGCCGATGCCTGAAACGATTTCTTCTATTCAGGATTTGATTCAGGTCTTGGAAGAAACCCAACGGTATATCCAACCCATCAGTCCGCCAAGTTCTGAAATGTATATTGAGAAAAAGCCGATTCCGTATCCAGTTGACTGGAGCGGATTTGATGAAAAGACGACCCGATATATGACGGCCTATATGGATAAATATGGTCTGCCGAGATATGAATTATTGATCTGGGAGGATTTGGGAACGCGGGAAAGAGTTATCACGTTGGGAAACACAGGATATGAGGTTGCCCGAATCCCTGCCCCCAATTTTTATCGACCCGATTTCTTTTATCAGGGTCTCCTGATTAAAGGAGCTTCATACACCGATGAAATGCGATGGATTTTTGATCCGGCGCATTCGGCCGTATCCGTTGAGTTAATTCCTGATTCGCTATACGCGACCTATCAACAGAATGCTGTTACTGAAATGGCGTCACTTGCCGAACCGATGGCTTTGAGCTTTGGACCGCCAATGCCGGATGGCAGCGAGGAAGGAACAGGCGCGTTGAGCAATGTCATATTTTCTTCAACCGGGAATCAAATCGTGAGCATGAGTTCGGATTCAAATTCCGTGGTATCGATGCTGATAAATATCCCCACCAACTTCGGCGGCGAACATGTTGAAATTTTTAGTAAAGATAATCTTCTTTATTCTCCTGGCTGGGACATTTCAAAAAGTTGGCTTCCAACCTTTGGAAACACCAACGTCGCGTGGACCGATCCGGGCTCCGAAAATAAAGATGTTCGTTATTATATCATCTCAGATGCCGACGCTGATACCGATGGCGATGGCTATTCCAACCTGCGAGAGCTTATTTTTGAAACGAACGGAAATGGGCCGGGCACATTTGATTTCATCGATTCCGATGGCGACGGAATGCACGACTGGTATGAAATTAAATTGTTCGGCAACCTGTTGCAGGATGGAACGGATGACTATGATCACGATGATCTGAAGAATAATGAGGAGATGGTCTACAACTCCAACACCGCTTCCATCGTTTGGAATTCCGATCCCTCGCTCGCCGATACGGACGGCGATTTGATGGATGATTACCTTGAAACCGTTATCTATACGTTTCTCAATCCTCTCAACCCTGATGACCGGGACTACGACAAGGACGGACTAAGCAACTTCCAAGAACATATAGGAACGACGGATCTTAATAACTGGGATACTGACGGAGACTTTTTTTCAGATGGTTGGGAAACAAAGTGGAACCTTAGCCCACACGTCCCTAATGACCCCGCATCAGATATCGATCTGGATGGTCTAGCCCTTAGTAACGAATACACTTATGGAACAAACCCACAGGAGCCTGATACAGACTTTGACGGAACTGATGATGGAGCGGAAATCAATCAAGGCAGTAGTCCGACCAATCCTGTTGATAATGGCGAAGCACCTGATGCCGATGATACCGTTGCGTTGTATCTGAGCGTCGGCGACTCTCCCTTGAGTGGGATTTCGGACATCTTCGAAATAGTGGTTTCCGGTGAACGCACCGTCCGGTTCCACTCAGGCGATTTTGGTAATGTAGAGAACAGATGGTACACCTTTAAGAAAGGCGAAAGCTATACAGTATCTGTAAACCACATCGTAACGAAACCAGAGTATTTCGAAATTCACGGGCATCTTGATCCTTTTTACGTTGCAGGCATTGTAGGCAACGGCATGTTGCTCGACGACCCCGAAAACGTCCTCACAACCGACCCCGGCTCCTATCCCAATGGAAACGTCCCTCAATACTCCGAGGGAAAAACCGCGACCATCCATATCCCAAAAGTTTCCCTGAAGCTTTCAACAAACATCATGACCCTGAAGCATAATAACGAATGCTCTCTTGAGGTAGTTACGGCCCCGGAAAGCATCCTTTTTACGGAACACAAAATTCAAATCAGGAGGGAAAGTGGCAACACTTGGTACACGTTGCACAATGGAGAGAATTTTGACTGGACGACCAAGGTTGCAGGAGAATTCGACCTTCGCGCTGTAGCAACTGCCAGGAGTGAGAGAATTATTATTACAGAGCCTGCTCAGGCGGAAGTGCAGTTTCCAGAAATTGAGGACATTGTCTTAGACTCAAGTGTTGTACCTGCAATGAATTTGGCTTGGAATTTGAACAAAAGTGGCTCTGACTCACAAGGGTTCCATGAGTTTGGATTCATGATTTATCTAAATACACTCAACAATGAGTATGAAATTGGAAGCATCACTCCATCGACAAAATTTGCTTGGGATGACGAGGACACTGGAGTGCTCGTTCTTCATGAAAAATGGTCTGATCCGACAAGCCCGACACCCATCGCATCCGGAGTGACCTACTCAGTTGCTTGTTTTCATACACACCCGCCGATTACTGATGCTCCCGAGGGATTTTGGAGAATTGTCGGTCCTTCGGGAGAGGACTTAACACTACATTATTCTGCGGATACGCCAGGAGTCGTTCGTGATTACATTGGTGTTGATCATGTTGTTCTGCCAGGACATTCCAAAGATGATTCTGACAAACTTTACCATCCACTAGGACCATTTCAGCGAGGATTATAGAAATGAAAAAAGCTTTTTTAATATTGGTAGCCGTTGGCGCAGTTTTATTTCTAATTTCTTTAACCGTTTCAAAACAGTTGCGTCAAAAAGATTCCGAGGGAGAAAATAAACCCGCATCTCCGGCATTCTTAGATGGAGTGGATTACCAAAATCCAGCATCACGGTTATCCTCTGATGCGAAAGAATATATTGCACCCGCCGAGGGAAACAATCCCGATGCTGAATACAAAAAAATATACAATAGTATCAGCGGAGGTACTGAAAAAGACAGGATAGATCTTGCTCATACATTGTACAAAAATGGTTATCGACAAAATCCCGAGACGGATCTTCCTATTAGGTTTCCATCAGACGACGGCATAGATCATTTTACAGGTATGCCATTACTCAAGTTTCCTGCCGCCAAAATTTACAGAAAATACGAAACTGACGAAGAAGCCGCCAAGGAATTCGAAAAGAATCTACTGCAGCGCGAGCAATCGTATGAACCCATCGAACCGGAAGAAGGCATGATTCCTGTTCAGGAAGCAGTTGCTGTTGCAATGAAAGCCTGTCCTGTTGAATTCGATGCCGACCAGAAACCAAAAGTGAGCCTGATCCGCGATTTCTACCTGATATTTTTATGGGAACATCGCAGGCCGTATCATTCCGGAACGTATCACGTCGCCAATATTACAATTGATGCCTATTCCGGTGAAGTGCGCTCGGTTCAGGTTCGTGAGGATTTGAAGCCTTCCTCGAAAGAGCCGTAATTGAGTTGCTAAAGTCAGCCAACTTTAATCATCATCGTTCTGTTCATTTACACCGTGGGTTTTCCATTCGTCGATGCGGGTGAGGATCCAGAGCTGGACGCCGGAGCGGTAGGCGGCGCGGCCGATCATATGCGCGGCCACCGGAGCGGTGAGCAGGAAAAAGGCAATCACGAGGATTCCACGGGAGGTCACCGTGACTTCGCCGAAATGAATCATCATAGCGATGGCAACGGAGCTCACGCCCACCGTTCCGGTCTTGGTGGCGGCATGCATACGGGTGAAAAGATCCGGCAGACGAATCACCCCGACCGCAGCGGCCAGCGAGAGCAGACCGCCCGACAACAGAAAGAAACAAACCAGCAGGTCGCGAATCATGATGCCCCTCCCCGTCGGATATAAAGCGCCAGCGCCACGGTCCCGATGAAGGAGAGCAGCGCAATGCTGATGGCGGCCGGAATATAGTAGAAGGAACCGGACTGCACGCAATGCGTCAGGATCAGCGCCACCACAATCGTTGCGGCCATATCGAGCGCAATCACCCGGTCCGGCAGCGTCGGCCCGATGACCACGCGAATGAACGCCGCACCAAATGCAACCATCAGCATGACCATGACAATGGAACAAACAAATTCAACCATGACCAGAACCCTTTAAACCACGGAATACACAGAATACACGGAAGTCCGCCTCGCCTCTCTTATTCCGTGTATTCTGTGTATTCCGTGGTTTCATTATTATCTCAGTAGTTCGAGCAACCGGCGTTCGAGGCCGCCTTTGATTTCTGCACGCAGGTCGTCGGGGTTGATGACATACATCGCGTGGATGTAGAGCGTTTTCCGATCTTTGGAAACCTCCAGACTGAGCGTGCCCGGCGTGAGAGAAATCACATTCGCCAGCAGGGTGATCTCCAGATCGGTTTCCGCATCCAACGGAATCCCCACCACCCCCGGACGCATACGCGGCAACGGTTTAATGACATCCGTAGCCACCCGCCACGAGGAAACAATGAGTTCTTTCGTGAAATACAGGATAAAGCCCAGACTCTGCAGGGTTTTCTTGAAATAAGAACTCTCTATTCCAGTGGCGGGATACAACAGCCAAAGCGATCCATAACCCAACAGGAAGCCCAGCATCAGGTTACCTTCGCTGACATTGCCGGTCAGCAGCGCCCACAGCAGAGACAGCAAAATGTTGGTGATAAACATCTGCATATCAACCGGCCCCCAATACGGCATCGATGTAGGACTGCGGGTTCATCAGCTGCGCAGCGGCCTCGCTGGCATAGTCGAAGACCGGTCCGGCAAAAACGCCCATGGCAATCGTGATGACGGTGTATCCAACCATGGGAAGCAGGAATACAAACCACTTCCCTTTCGGCATCGGGTTCAGATCGGGAAGCGGTTCCGGTGCGGGCTTCCAGAATACATAGGCCCAGATTTTGGTCATCGAATAGAGCGTCAGCAAACTGACGCCAAGGGCCACCACGACAATGCTCCACGATTCCGCGCGAAGCCCCGCGATGATCAGCGTGATTTTGGCAAAGAATCCGGAAAGCGGCGGCACCCCCGCCAACGACATGGCGGAAATGATAAACAAAATGGAAAGCCCGGGCCGTTCAACATAGAGCCCGCCGAGCTTATGCAAATCGTAGGTCCCCTTGAGCCGGTTAATGGCTCCGGCAATCAGGAACAGATTGGTTTTAACGATGATGACGTGGGCGAGATATATGATCGATCCGGTCAGCGCCAGTTCGGTGAATAAACCGAGCCCCATCAGGATGTAGCCGATCTGGCTGACAATATGCACCGCCAGAATTTTCCGCATTTCATACTGAGCCGTCGCAGCCAGAACCCCGGAAACCATCGTCAGCCCGGCCCCCGCCAGAATCAGTCCATGCAGGAATTCCGGGTCGGACTCAAAAACCAGCGTGAACATCCGGATCATGGAATAGACGCCCACCTTGGTGAGCAGACCGGAAAAAAGTGCGGTCACCGCGGCCGGCGGCGTTGGATAGCTGGCGGGCAGCCAGAAATAGAGCGGGAACATGCCGGCCTTGATGCCGAAGGCCATCATAAACATGATCGCCACCATGGTGAGCAGATCGCCGCGGGCACCGTCTTTCACCAAATGGGCCAGCTCCGCCAGATTCAGCGTGCCGGCCATCCCGTAAAGAATCCCGATTCCTGCCAAAAACAGCGCAGATGAAAGCAGGTTGAGCGTCACATATTTAATGGAGCCGGCCAGCTGCGCGCGCTCGCCGCCGAGGGCCAGCAGAATGAAGGATGCCGTCAACAGCACTTCGAACCAGACATAGAGATTGAACAGATCGCCGGTCACAAACGCCCCGTTCACGCCCATCAGCAAAATCAGCATCAACGGGAAAAACCCGAATTCCATGCGGGGCTCATCCAGATCGAAACAGGCATAAGCTGAAACCCCGACGGCCAACAGGCCGACCAGCAGCAGCATAACGCTTGAAAGCATATCAATTGCGAGCGTAATGCCGAACGGCGCCGGCCAGTCGCCCACATTCATGACCGCAATTGTTCCATCTTTCGTTGCCGAAAAAACAAACAGCGCAGTCAGCAGAATCAGAAACGAGGTAAACAGCGCAATGGATTTCTGCACCCGGATATTCCTGCGAAACAGCATGCAGAGCACGGCCCCGGCCAGCGGAATGGTGATGGGAAGTGAGGGAAGAACCGTCATTATGAATCCGTCTCCTTCAGCTCATCCACATCGTCCGTTCCAACGGTTTGATAGGTCCGCAAAAACAGCACCAGCGCAAAGGCGGTTACCGCAAAACTGATTACAATCGAAGTCAGAATCAGCGCCTGAGGCAGCGGATCGGCCACCATGGCACCGAATGCTTTTTCCCCTTCAGCCAGAATAGGAGCCCCGCCTTTACGCAGTCCGCCCGCCGTGAAAATCAGCAGGTTGGCACCGTGGCTCAGCAAACCGAGCCCGATGATCAGCTGAATCAGGTTGCGGCGCATCATGAGATACAGACCGCCGCCGTAAAGAAATCCGATAACAATGGCGAGGACCACTTCCATGCTACTTTTCCTCCCCTAACGCAAAAACAACGGTCAGCAATACACCCAGCACCACAAAATAAACACCGATATCAAAGATCAGCGGTGTGCCGACATCCAGCACACCGCCCAATGGGAGCGGCACTTCCCACCAGGTACCGGTGAGAAAAGCGTGATTCGAAAACAGAGGCGGTATACCGCTGAGCAGCGCAATCGCCAATCCAACTGCCGTGATATCGCGCGGATCCAGCCGCAAAGCTCTCCGCGCATCGGCAACCGAAAAGGACAAGGCATAGAGCGCAAAGGCCGAACCCGCAAACAGACCACCCACAAATCCACCGCCGGGAAAGTGGTGGCCGCGCAGCAGAAGATAGACCGAGAAAACAATCAGCGGCGGGAACATATAGCGCGTTGAGGTTCTTAAAATAATGGAGGTCATTCGCCGCCCTCCCCTTTTTTCGGTTTCAGCTTCATCAGCGCATACGCCCCGAGAGCGGCAATCGCGAGAACCGTAATTTCACCGAGCGTATCCAAGGCCCGGAAGTCCACCAGAATCACGTTAACCACATTGCGGCCGTGCGCGTCTTTATAACTGTGATCGAGATAAAAGTCTGAAACCGGCGTTGGCGTGTGCACATGCAGGGCCGCCAAAACCAGCAATGTGATGGTAATACCGACCGAAGAGGCAATGATGATGTCGGTGGCACGCGTACGTTTCTTGGACCCATGGCTGAAGGCAGGCAAATGATAAAACGCCAGCGCGAGCAGAATCACCGTGAGCGTTTCAATCACCAGCTGCGTCATCGCCAGGTCGGGAGCTCCGAAAAAGGTAAAGAGAATCGCCATGCAGAAACCGACCACACCCATGGAAAGAATCGAACGCAGGCGCGATTTGGAATGCACCGTGGCGAAGGTGGCGGAGATCATCAGCACCGCCACCATGGCAATTCGGATCGAGATCGGGGAGAGATTTTCCCAACGCTGGAAACCGCCCGCCCGAACCAGCGCCACTCCCACCAACACCACCATTGTCAGCACCGTCACCCGTATATAGTCACGTAAAATACCGGTCTGCAGTACCCGGGTATGCCAGGCTGCAAATTTAAGAGTGCCGTCCAAAAGAAATTGGTAGGCCGCATCCGGGCCGAATTTCACCAGCACACGGAGCCGGGCAGCCGCAGCCAACAGAAACGAACGCGCAAAATAGATCCCGATCCCGGTGGCCAATGTGATCAGGCTGGTCACAAACGCTTTATTAAATCCGGCCCAAAGATGCAGATGCACTTCCACCTCCTTGGCAGCAATTGCTGTTGCGGCGGGCTGAACCAGATCATGCCCGATTTTGCCGGTGAAAAATGCGAGGACAAAACAACCGAGCCCCAGCGCCGCCGGACCGAAGCGCATGGAAAGCGGTATTTCATGGGCGTGCAACCCTTCCGGCATTTTTCCAAGGAAGGGTTTAAAGCCGACCGCAAAGCCCACCAGCACATACGCCGCGCCGCCGATCACCGTCGCGACAATCAGAAGCGGATATGCCTCCACCGCCTGCAGCCAGGTTTCTTTAGCCACAAATCCGAAAAACGGAGGAAAACCGCCCATCGAGAGGCCGGCCAGCATGGCGCAGGCAAACGAAACCGGCATCGCTTTCCGTAAACCGCCCAGTTTATCGACCGACGTTTCTCCGCCGGTTTCATGGGTGATGCCGCCGGCAATCAGAAAGAGCGCCGCTTTGTAAAATGCGTGGGCCAGAATAAATGTCGCCACCGCCTTAATCGTGTAGGCCGTGCCGATTCCGAGCAGCATGATCATGGCCCCCAATGCAGAAACGGTCGTGTAGGCCAGCAGGCGTTTCAACACGTGCTGCCCCAGCGCCATAATGGCACCGAGCAGGAAGGTGATCGTTCCAATGGTTGTAAGAATGAGCGTCCATTCTTCCGAGTTTCCAAGGGCTGGATGCAGACGGGCCAGGAGGTAAACACCCGCTTTGACCATTGTCGATGAGTGCAGGTAGGCCGAAGCGGGGGTTGGGGCCTGCATGGCATTCGGCAGCCAGAAATGAAATGGAAACTGGGCCGATTTTGTGAAGGCCCCGATACAGACCAGAATCAGAATCGGCAGATAATTTTTGTGCGCCAGCAGCACATCGCCCCGCTGAATAATTTCTGAAAGTCGCCATGTGCCGGCCGCACCGGCCAGCAGAATGATGCCCGCCATCAGAAACAGACCGCCCAGCACAGTCACCAGCATTGCCTGCAGTGCCGCCGTACGCGCCGCCGGATTTTCGTGATTGAATCCGATCAGCAAATACGATGTAAAACTGGTCAGTTCCCAGAAAATGAAAACCAACAGCAGATGGTCCGCCAGCACAACCCCAAGCATCGAGGCCATGAATGCGATGATATACATCATGAAACGGCCCTGCTGCGGATCGCCTTTAAAGTAGCCCTGCGTATACAGAATGATGAGGGATCCAATGCCGCTGATCAGCAGGGCGAACAACAAAGAAAGTCCATCCAGCCGAAAGGCGAGTTCCAGATCCAGTTTTTCCACCCATTGGAAACTTTCCGTAACGGGGTGTCCGTGTGCAACCTCCGGAATCCTTTTCAGCAGCCAGACAAACATGGCGAGCGGTGCCCCAACCAGCAACGCCCCGGTATATTTGGGACAAAGTCGATGAACAAGAGGCGCAGACAATGCCGCAATAAAACAGATAGAAAGCAATGTCAGCATAGTCTAATCATTTTCATCCCGCATTGCATCAGCACCACAACCTGCTGACAAACTGCACTTAACACCGTCTGATTTTGCTAAATTGCATTTCGATTCAACCTGCTGATTCATTTAAAAATCTCTTTTGTGGATCGCTCACATTCGCCCCTTAACGAAATAGAACCAGATTGGTTTGCCGGGAGCAAGGGTAAGGTACAGATGGTTACAGAAATACACGGGCTTATTCAGCCGGCCGTTTACTCCATTCGCTAACATGCATTTAACCCCTGTAAATATTGGCTTTTTTTGTATTTTCCTATTGCTTCACCCCCCCGAATAGCCTAGAAATTTTCCTCACTAGGCTGATACGGAGTCAGCTTATCGTTGTTGGAAACTCAACCAGGAAACTATGAGGAGTCACATTATGGCAAAACCTATGACCAAATCGCAAATTATCGCAGCAGTAGCTGAAAAAGCTGATATTTCTAAAGCACAGGCAAAAGACGCTCTGGACGGACTCGCAGAACTCGCCTATGAAGGTGCTGCAGACGGATTCACTATTCCTGGTATCGGCAAGCTCGTTAAAGTTGACCGCGCTGCCCGTTCCGGCCGCAACCCGGCCACTGGCGAAACGATTCAGATTCCGGCTAAAACCGTTCTGAAGTTCCGCATTGCTAAAGCAGCTAAAGACGCTGTGCTCTAATCAACCGATTTGATTGGAAATACCGTCCCGTTCGCGGGACGGTTCTTTTTTAAATCTATGAAAAATACAAAAATTATTCTGACCTTCTTCACCGTAACAGCAACCGTTCTGCTGACCGGATGCGCCACACCGGATGATCAATATCACGACGAGCAGGAATATTCCAATATGCCCTGGAATACGCCCCAGCAATGGGAAGGCTCACGATCCGTACCCGGCATGGGTGGCGGACAAGGCTACTAAAACCAATTTCATCAGCCCGCAACAGTGCGGGCTTTTTTGTGCCCGGAAGCTTTGCCAATATGCGGCGCGCCCTGCCGCTTACAATTGATGCTGCAGTTCTTTCACTCGGACTTTGGCCTCTTCGAGCGTCTCGAAAGGTTCGGCATAGTCGGTGAGAATGATCACCTGTTTATCAATGCAAACTTCCAGAACCCCTCCTCCGGCAGCGTAAAAATGGGTGCCGCTTTCGCCTCGCACCGTAATCACCCCCGGCTGCAGTCCCGCAATCATCGGGGCATGGTTGGCCATAACACCGAACGATCCTTCCACCCCGGTCGCCCTAACTGAAACAACGTCTCCGTCCCAGTTATTTCCTTCGGGTGTGGTGATGTGCAAATGAAAAGCAGCCATGATTTACAGCCCTTTGGCTTGTTCGAGAACGTGATCAATACCGGCGGCCATATAGAAGGCCATTTCCGGCACATCATCGTGTTTGCCTTCCAGTACTTCCTTGAACGAACGAATGGTATCTTCAAGTTCAACGTATACCCCCGGGATCCCGCAGAACTGGGTCGCCACATCGAACGGCTGCGAAAGGAACTTCTGCACTTTACGCGCGCGGTTCACAGTCAGCCGGTCTTCCTCCGACAGTTCGTCCATCCCGAGAATCGCAATAATATCCTGCAGATTTTTATATTTCTGCAGAATTTCCTGCACCCCGCGAGCCACGTCATAGTGCTCCTGCCCGACAATCTCCGGGCTGAGAATCGAGGACGTGGAAGTCAGCGGATCCACGGCCGGATAAATGCCGAGCTCGGAAATCGGGCGCGAAAGTTCGGTCGTCGCATCCAGATGGGCAAAGGTGGTGGCCGGTGCCGGGTCGGTATAGTCATCGGCCGGAACATAAACGGCCTGAATCGATGTAATCGATCCGTTTTTGGTGGAAGTAATACGTTCCTGCAATGCACCCATATCCGTTCCGAGGGTCGGCTGATAGCCCACGGCGGAAGGAATACGGCCCAACAGAGCTGATACTTCAGAACCGGCCTGCGTGAAACGGAAAATATTATCCACAAACAGCAATACGTCCTGATTCATGTCGTCGCGGAAATGTTCGGCCATCGTCAGTGCAGACAGCGCCACACGGGCACGGGCGCCGGGCGGCTCGTTCATCTGGCCGTAGATCATGGCCGTTTTGTCCATCACGCCGGCCTCCCCCATTTCGCGGTACAGGGCCGTGCCTTCACGGGTGCGTTCGCCCACGCCGGCAAAGACCGAATAGCCGCCATGGCCCTTGGCAATATTGTTGATCAATTCCTGAATAAGTACGGTTTTACCAACGCCGGCCCCGCCGAACAGACCAACCTTTCCGCCTTTTTTATAAGGAGCCAACAGGTCAATCACCTTAATGCCGGTGACCAGCATATTATCGGAGGTATCCTGCTGATCAAATGCCGGTGCTTCGCGGTGAATCACAGAAGTGGTTTTCGCTTCGATCGGCCCCTGCTGATCGATGGGCTCGCCGAGCAGGTTCATCACCCGGCCCAATGTGGCGGTGCCGACAGGAACGCGAATCATATCGCCCGTATCCCGCACCGGATTGCCGCGCACCAGACCATCGGTCGTGTCCATTGCAATACAGCGCACGACGTTGTCGCCGAGGTGCTGGGAAACTTCCAGCGTCAGGTTATCCGGCTCGTCGCTGATCGTTGGATTGGAAAGTTTCAGAGCCGACAGGATATTGGGCAGGTGCCCCTCCGGAAATTTCACATCAATAACTGCACCCAGAATCTGGGAAATCTTACCGGTTGCCGTTTCAGTTGCCGTACTCATGGATCTTCTCCTGTTTCTCTACAGCGCCTCGGCGCCGGAAATAATTTCAATCAATTCAGTGGTAATCGCCGCCTGCCGCGCGCGGTTGCGCAGTAGCGTATAATCATCAATCATCTTGCTGGCATTGGTGGTGGCATTGTCCATGGCCGTCATACGTGCGCCATGCTCACCCGCCGCGTTTTCGAGCAGCGCATAAAACAGCTTGAACACCACCAGCATCGGAACCAGCGTCGTCAGCAGTTGCGGCAGAGCCGGCTCCGCAATGAAATCATCCGCCTTAATCGTCTCAACCTGATCGTGATCCTCCAGTGTCGCCATCGGAAGCGGCAGGAGCTGATCGCTCTGCGGCACCTGCGAAAGCGGACTGACAAAGTGGTTATACACCATATGCACTTCATCAAACTGCCCGCAGGAAAAGGCTTCAATCAGCTCTTCGGAAATTTCGGTGGCATCGCTGGAATGCGGGGCGGCCGTTACGCCTTCATAGTTCTTAAATACACGGGCACGGTTGGCGAAATAGAGATGCCCGCGCCGGCCGCAAAAGGCCATACTGACTTCTTTCCCATCGGCTTCGAGCGCTTTTCGCTTTGTGCTGACATACTTAATAAGGTTGTTATTAAACCCGCCGCAGAGCCCTTTATCGGAAGAAAAAACCAGCAGGAGCACCTTCTGGACATTGTCCCGCGGCATCAGCAGCGGATGCATATCCTGTTCAACGGATTCCGCAATACGGAAAATCAGATTGTTCACGGCATGCGCATAGGCCTTTGCACGGTTTTCCGCTTCCTGTGCACGGCGAAGTTTGCTCGCCGAAACCATCTTCATGGTTTTGGTGATCTTCACCGTATTTTTCAGGCTGCTGAGTTTACGGTTATATTCTTTGATGCTTGCCATGGTTGCCTATCGCGTAAGAACTACGCCTCGTACGTCCGTTTAAACTCTTCCAGCGCGGTTTCAATCTCCGCCTTAAGCGCATCGCTCAGCGCCTGCTCTTCTTTAATCCGCTTGACGATGCCGGCATAAGTGGAATCAAGTGCTTCGTTCAGAGCGGCCTCAAATGCGCCCACCTCTTTTACCGGAATGTCATCCAGAAAACCTTTGGTTCCGGCATAAATAATAACGATCTGTTTCGCCACTTCGAGCGGAACGTGCACCCCCTGCTTAATGACTTCCATCAGGCGCTGTCCGCGCTCCAGCAGCTTGCGGGTCGATTCATCGAGATCGGAGGCAAACTGCGAGAACGCCGCGAGTTCGCGATATTGCGCCAGATCCAGACGCAGCGTTCCGGCCGTCTGTTTCATGGCTTTAATCTGCGCGTCGCCGCCTACACGGGATACAGAAAGACCGGGATTGATCGCCGGGCGCTGGCCCGAGTTGAACAGATCGGATTCCAGGAAGATCTGCCCGTCGGTAATCGAAATCACATTGGTCGGAATATAGGCCGAAACGTCGCCATCCTGGGTTTCAATGATGGGAAGAGCCGTCAGACTTCCCGATCCCTTTTCTTTGCTCATTTTAGCGGAGCGTTCGAGCAGGCGGGAATGGATATAAAACACATCGCCCGGATAAGCTTCGCGGCCCGGCGGGCGGCGGAGCAGCAGCGAAAGCTGGCGATAGGCCTGGGCCTGTTTGGTTAAATCGTCATAGACGATGAGCGCATGCTTGCCGGAATCACGATAGTGTTCCGCCATGGCTGTTCCGGCAAACGGAGCGAGATACTGCATCGGAGCCGGATCGGAAGCGGTCGCGGAAATAATTGTGGTGTATTCCATGGCACCGTGTTTTCGCAGCGTTTCCGCCACCTGAACCACCGTCGAACGTTTCTGCCCGATGGCGACGTAGAAACAGTGTACGCCCTCTCCGCGCTGATTGATGATCGTATCAATCGCCAGCGCCGTTTTTCCTGTTTTGCGGTCGCCGATGATCAGCTCGCGCTGCCCGCGGCCGACGGGAGTGAGAGCATCAATCACTTTGATGCCGGTCTGCATCGGTTCATGCACATCCTGCCGGTCGATAATACCGGGCGCTTTGATTTCAATCTGGCGGGGCGCAACATCATGCAGCGCTGGCCCGCCGTCGATCGGCTCACCCAGCGCATCCACCACACGGCCGACCAGACCGTCGCCGGCCGGAACCGAAGCAATGGTTTCGGTACGTTTAACGTGGTCGCCTTCTTTAATGCCCGTATCCGGGCCGAATACCGCCACACCGACGTTGTCTTCCTCCAGGTTCAGCGCCATCCCTTTCAAGCCGTTCGCAAATTCAACGAGCTCGCCGGACATCACGTTTGAAAGCCCGTGAACACGCGCAATACCGTCGCCGATGCTGAGTACCGTTCCAACTTCATATTCCGTGGCATGGCCGTCGAAATCTTTGAGCTGCTGCTTTAAAATGGATGAAACTTCATCGGGTTTAATATCAATTGCCATGATTTTAACCTTTTAACTTAGAGTGTTCGTGCTTCGCGTTGATCACGCTTTTTTCAAACTGATCCAATTGGGTGGCGATACTGAAATCACGAATATGATCGCCCACCTTAATTTTGAACCCCCCGATCAGAGCGGGTTCCACCGATACGTTCGCATCAATTTCCTTCTGATACCGGTCGTGCAGTTTTTGTTTCATCTCCATCAGCTGAACATCAGTCAGTTCGTGCGCCGCCGTGACGTGCACTTTCAGGATGCCGAGTTCTTCACAAACCTGCTGTTCATACACTTCACAAACAGCCGGAAGCTGATCCAGCCGCCGCTTCGAAACCAGAAACCGTAAAAACTGCAGCGTCACCGCATCGGCCTTTCCTTCGAACAGCGCAACGATCGTGTTTTCCGCTTCCCGCAGCGGAATCGTCGGATCCAATACAAATGCGGCAAACTCAGACGAATCGCAGAAGAGCCTGCCGATGGCCGAACAATCCGCACGGACGGCATCCCGGGCATTCTGCGCGCCGGCAAAATCGTAAAGGGCTGCGCCATATCGTTTGGAAACGGAAGTGATTTCCATGGGCTTCTACAGCTCCCCGATCAGTCGGTCGGTCAACGCACGGTTTTTCTCGTCGTCGAGGTTTTCATTGATCAGCTTGCCGGCCAGTTCACGGGCCCAGGCCGCACTTTCAAGCCGCAGCGTATCTTCTGCCAGCGCCCGGGAAATCTCGATTTCCCGATGCGCATTTTCAGTCAGAATGGCCGCTTCATCACGCGCCTTGTTTTCAATGGCCTTCGCCTGTTCATGCGCCCCTTTACGGGCGGCATCGAGCACCGCTTTGGATTGCTCGTCAGCGTCGGCCAGCTTCTTTGCGCGAACCGCCTCGAGTTCAGCCATTTCTTTGCGGAGGAACTCCGCATTATCCAGCGCTTCCTGAATATTTTTCTCGCGCTGATCCAGCATGGCGAGAATCGGCTTCCACGCCACTTTATAGAGTACGGCCAACGTGATCGCGAAAACGATCCACGTCCACAGAACCATTTGACCGGAAATTTCCATGGGATTGATCTCTCCATGGTTTTCATGCGCGGTATGCGCGTGAATGGTCTCTATTAGATCGTGATTAGGTTCGGTTTTATGTTCCGAATCGGCCATGATTACTCCTGAAAAACGCGTGAACCGGAATTAGTTTGCGAGAAAGCAGATCACTGCACCAAACAGCGCAACCCCTTCAATCAGCGCGGCAGCAATCAGCATGGCGGTCTGAATGTTCGAAGCGGCTTCCGGCTGGCGAGACATCGCTTTCATTGCCGAGGAACCAATCCAACCGATACCAAATGCCGCCGAGAAAGCCACAAGTCCTGCACCTAATACTGCTGTATTCATTTTATTCTCCTGAGTCTTTATTTGAGTTCAATATTTCTGTTTAAAAATCATATGCATTAATGCGCCGGGTGATACATCTGCCCGATAAACATCGCCGACAGCATGGTGAAGACATAGGCCTGCAGAAATGCGATGAAAATTTCCATCAGATTAATCGCAAGCGCCATCCCCACAGCGGGTAATGCTGCATAGCCGAAGGATACCACCAAACCGATCAGTGAAAAAACCACAATATGCCCGGCAAGCAGATTTGCGAACAGCCGAATCGTCAGCGCCGCGCATTTAATCACCAGTCCGATCATTTCCAAAGGAACGATTAAAATCAGAATCGGCCACGGTACGCCGGATGGAGCAAAGCTTTTGAAAAATGCGACAGGCCCGTTTGCCACCATTGCACCGATGACCATGAAAAAGAAGGTCACCGAAGCAAGGCCGAAGGTTACATTAATGTTTCCCGTCGCTGCCGAAAACAGGGGAATCAGCCCCATAAGGTTGGCCGTCAGAATAAAAAAGAAAAAAGTCAGGAACAGCGGGGCCATCTTCCGGCCGTCTTTTTCTCCCAGATGCGCGATGGAAATATCGTTCCGAATAAACAGGATCAGTGCCTCAAGCGCGTTGGTCCAGCCCTTCGGGGAATGGCCTTCTTTATAGCGGAAAACCACACCAAAGAAAAATATGACCAGCAGCGCACAGATAATCAGCATTAATGCGTTGTTGCTCATCCAGTCGGGCAGATGAAGGTTAAAGAACGGGGTATGCCACGAACCGGAATCAGTGACATGATGCATCACCCACTGGTTCACGTGATGCGACCGGTCGGCGGTCACATCCGCTTGGTGCTGCATTTCTTCAACAATGTGTACTGAATTAGTCATCTTTCCTACCGCACTGCGGCTCTTTTCCTATCGATATCGTGTATTTATGAAGCCCGTAAATCTCCGCCGCGAGAAAGGCAAAATAACCGAAAAAGGTCATCAGCACAAACGCTCGCACATTTCCAACATCCGCTTTAATAACACTTAACAGCAGAATCAGAAATGCCCCGGCTCGCAAACCGTTGATCAAAAAGGCCCACACTAAAAACCCTGTGGAACCTCGTTTAATCGCCTGATTCGCTATAAAAGTACCGATATATGCATTAAAAAAAACGAGGAGCCAACAATAAAATACGTCTTTTCGCGGGGTAATATGATCATCTATATCAGCAATTGCCGCCGACCCGAGCACAAAAATGATGGAGGAAAGGAATAAGCCTCGGCCCCATAGCGTTATGAAAGAGCTATTCCGGAGGGTCATTCGCAGGATGCTTCCCGTTTTCGACTTCAGCCGGATCTTTCCGCGCGGCCGGTTCGTTGCTCATTACAATCAGTTTCCAGAGCTCCCACGCTCCATAGAGCAGGCCCAGACTGATACCGATCAGCGTAAAAAAGGACTCCCGCCCCGTTTTTTTGTCCAGCCAGTGGCCGCCAAAGGCAAAGATGGCCATGCCCACGGCAAACGAACTGCCGAATCCAACCGCCGGACCGGTGCGCCGTTGCTCGGTCAGCGCCTTTTTATCCTCTTGATGAAGTCCGGGCATGTTGAACCTTTAAAGGAGCCGACTGGAAGTCGGCGACATTTGCACCGCCCGCATCCTGCGGGCTCCGCACAAGGCCGCCGAGAGCGGTCTAAAACGCAACAACCGGAGCCGTTTCAGCTCCTTGCGCTGCTTCGAACGGTGTTTTCTTTTCGTAGCCTTTAATGCCCGCGACGAACGAACCCGGGTATTTGCGGATTTTCTTATTATAGGCTGCAACCGCTTCATTATAACGCCGGCGTTCGACAGAGATCCGGTTCTCTGTGCCGGACAGCTCTTCCTGCAGGGCCAGGAAATTCTGGTTGGATTTAATATCGGGGTACTTTTCAACCACCACCATCAACCGACCCAGCGCACTTTCCAGCATACCGGCGGTTTTCACGCTCTGATCCGTATTGCCGGATGCCTTGGCTTCGCCCCACTGGCTGCGCAGGCGGGTGACTTCGGTCAGCAGTTCTTTTTCATGGTCCGCAAACCCTTTAACCGTGTTCACCACATTCGGAATGAGATCGAATCGACGCTGCAGCACCGTTTCCACATTCGCCCAGGACTGATTCACATTTTCATCCAGATCAATAATACCGTTGTTGATGTTGATAAACATCATGAACATCACAACGATGAGGGCGACAAATCCGCCAATTCCAATCCAAACAGCTTTCATTAGTTTTTCTCCTTATGAATATAGGCGTCAACGGCATCGATGACGCACTCAATGGTTTTTAAATAGGTGTTAAACAGTTCTCCGGCCGCAATTTCTTTCGGCTTAATCGAACCTTCTTTCAGCTCCTGCACCGTTCCGAATACCGCAGCATCAAATTCAAGATGTCCGGCCAGTTGTTCCAAAGCCTGGAACTTTTGCTGCGGCACCGAATCTTCAAACAAACGCAGCGAAGCGCGAAACAGCACCAGGAACGTTGACAGCGAATCGACCATCAGCTCGGCAACGGCTTTCGGTTTTCCGCCCGTCAGCAAATAGCTCTGCCGCAATTTAATCAATTTACCGCGCAATTCGTGCTCAATCTCCAGCCGCAGGTTTTTGGTATCGATTTCCAACCCCTGGACGGGATTCCCGCCATACAGAATTTTGTGGCACTCGCGAATATCCAGCAGCTCGATCGGGAAAACATCAGTCGCTTTCGCCAGCCGATCCTCGGTAAACAGCAGCGGAGCCGGATTTCCGGCCTGCGACCACTTTGCCGCCGTTTTCGACAGCGCATTCAGTGTCGCGATGCCCAAGTCTTCGGTCACGACCAGCACGTTATAGTCCGATCGTTTTCCCACATAATCGCCCGCCGCCGCCGAACCGTAAAGCACGACCGACTTCAGCCCCGTCGGACACGCCAGCTTCAGTTCCTCAACTAATTTTTCAGGTGTCATAGTTACCTCGTACTTCGTAATGCTTAATTCGTAATTCGTAATTCGTAATTCGTAAAAATGGTGTCTACTTTCAGGTTTCACATTTCAAGGTTCAGATTTCAGCTCGTCACCATCCGCCACTGGAACCGCCGCCGCCGGACATACCGCCGCCGAAGCCCCCGCCTCCGCCGCCGAAACCGCCCCCGCCGCCGCCACGTCCGCCGCCGCCGCTCAGCAGCAAAAGCATGGCAAGGTGCGGATGCCGGATGGCAAAAATAACAAACCCAACTCCGAAAAGGAGCAGCAACAAAGGATGTACCTCTTTGGGCTCACTGCCTCGTGAACGCGCATTTGCAGGATAGCGGTACTGCATGGCTGATCCGGTCAATTGAACTCCGTATTCCTTCGCAATTTCCTGCGAAAGCACCGCAATTCCGGCGGTGATTCCTTTGCCCGGTTGGTTCGCTTTAAAATAGGGGGTAATCACATCGCGCCGAATCCGCCCGGCCTTGGAGTCAGGAATCGCACCTTCCAATCCGTACCCCACTTCGATCCGCATTTTGCGATCCTGCATGGCCGCCAGAAACATCAGGCCGTTGTCTTTGCCCTTCTGTCCCACGCCCCACTTTTCAAAAAGGCGGTTGGTGAAATCGTCGATCTGCCCGCCATCCAGCGATTGCAGCGTAACCACGGCAATCTCCGCCCCGGTCTTCTGTTCCAGTTCATCAATCATCGATTCCAGCTGCCGCTTATCGGAAGCGGAAATCACGTTGGCATAATCATAAACCGCCACGCCGTTTTTCGGGTTCAGCGAATTCAATAACCGGTCGGAAGCCCCCGCTGTTACCGCCAGTAGCAGCATTCCAAGAATTGGAAGTATGGTTTTTAGTCTAAACATACGTGTACATTACTCTTTGCGGTTCAGGTTTCAAGTGTCGCTCCGCTGCCAACCAACGCCCGCATGGGAACCAAAGGGACAAACAGCAAAAAGATCTGGAAGAATTTTACGCATGAAAAGAGATTAACCACCCCCCTCACGATTTCCATTATAAACCCGACCGCAATTTATAGACCACGCCATTCCAATCATTGGACTTAGCGGTGGCGCACATCGTGACAAACATTACATAATGTCACCAAATTTTCTGCTGCATTCGAACCACCGGAAACGTGGTGCTCTATATGATGCAACTCAAGGTGCCGGGGATCATCTGGATTCCAGCTTGCCCTCGTCCACTGACAATCTTTACACGTATAGTTATCCCGGACCATTACCGCTCGCCTCACTGCATCATCAATGCTTCTGTCATGAGATGGCAGTTGCCTACTCGACTCCAAAACATAAACCCCGGATGCCAAATCAGGACGCCCTTGCCAATGCGTGCAAATCTGCCAACCATCCTCCGTACGAAGCTCTCTAACCCGACGCGCCCATTCAGTAGCTCCCTTAGCAACGTAGCGCAATTCTTCTCCAGATACCGGCACTCCTATGTTCGCTTTGAAAAAATCCAATATTCTTGCCTTTGCTCCTCCCCTGCCATTCCTAATAGTTTTGGCTATGTTCCACCGGTGAGCGGCATCCCTATCCTGCTCCGTGCTCAACATAATATATTCATTCGGTGTCATTTCGGAGCAGTTCGGAAAACCGTCTTCCTCCCTCAGTTCTCCTACAGCCTGCATTTCTTTAGCAGTTATGCCATTAATTAGAGCCCATCCAAATTCAACTCTCAGCTCTCGCACTCGCCGTGGCCACTCGCTAATTCCAGAAATAATCATAAACTCTCGGTTCGATATGATCGTCTTGGGATAAGTTAACGCATAGTGAAGAATTCGATCTCTTGCCGAAGTTGCTATAGTAGAAGGAATTATAGAAGACCCCATTTCCCGCAACTGATCCCACATTGGAACCAAAGACAGCACCTTTTCCCGTAAATCATTTGACTCAGAATTAAAATTCTCCAACAGCTCAAGTAGCGTGGTTCGGCAAAGTTCAAGTTCCATATGTCTTCCTTAAATTTACATATATTGAAGGCCATCATTTGTTTCACATACAAACAAGTCAGTCGTCTTCCCTTCAAGACAAGCAATCACCTCATCTGCAATGGACCTTGCCAGAAGCGGAGGAACCGCATTGCCTATTTGTTTTGCAATTTCAACTTTACTACCCCGAAATACAAATCTGTCAGGAAAGCTTTGAATGCGAGCAGCCTCTCGATGGGTTATGGGCCGATGTTGATCTGGATGAAGATATCGGCCCTTTTCAGGCTTAAAAAACTCAGTACGAATAGTTACCGATGGTCGATCCCACCAAAGTCGCCCAAATAGATCTGTTCCTCCTGATTTTTTCCGAACCCAACAATCTGGTGTTATATCTGGCCTATTTCTTTGTAAATCAAATCTATTTCCTCCAAGTGGCACAGCCTTGTAGCGCTCCATGCTTTTAGAGGTTGGGTTTCTTCCAAAATGCAAATCTAGCGGAGATCTTTCATTCCTAATTTCCGACCCCACTGGAGGGGGGAGGTCTCCGATTGCAGAACGCACATCGTTCCATAGCTTAAGTTTTCTATCTGAAAACAATAACTCGGCTTCTTTTTTTTTCTTTGGATCAACATGCGTAGGTCGCGGCAATGAAATAACTTTTTCTTTAGAGGCCATTATTATGGCCCTTCTTCTTACCTCCGGCACCCCATAGTCTGCCGCCGTCAAAACTCTAGATTCAATGTACTTAAATCCAAGCTCCTTAAGCCGCAAGTGAATATCCACAAACTCAGGAGAAGTAAGAAGCTGCTGCACATTTTCCATGACAACGATTTCTGCACCTGAAACCTCAACAACCTTCAGAAATTGCCACCACAACTGCCTTCGCGGATCACTATTTCGATTCTTGTTTAACAGAGAAAAACCCTGGCAAGGAGGCCCTCCAATAACCACGTCTGCCTTTGGAATATATTGCTGAGACTCAACTAGAGGAACGATATCTCCCTCAAATGAATGTTCCCCACCAGGATCAAAATTTGCTTTATAAGATTCAATTGCCCAATGATTAAAATCATTGGCAAACACAGGTATAAACCTACCTGTATCCACAAAACCTTCGGTCATTCCACCGCATCCACAAAAAAGATCAATTAACCTGTATCGTCCATAACCCATAATGCGGAAAGATTCTAATTGAGACAGTTTTTTGAAGCTAGACACTTTCAATCTTTTCTATCCGGTCAATGATGGAAATGAAATGTGCTTTCTATTTTTTCCAAGGTCTGGAACATTCATTCCTCACGTTTTAAAGGGAAAAACAAGCAGTGGCAAAATTCATTATAAACGGCGGAAATCCGATCAACGGCATCTTTCATCCGCGCGGCAATAAAAATGCCGTCCTCCCCATGCTGGCCAGTTGTGTGCTGACCGATCAGGCGGTAATCCTGCATAATGTCCCGCTGATCAACGATGTAAAGGTGATGCTGGAATTGCTGGAAAGCATCGGCGTTGATGTTTTGCTGGAAGATCACACGGTTACCCTTTGCGCTAAGGGACTGAAAACCACCGAACTGAATCCGGAACTCTGCGCCAAAGTCCGCACCTCCATTCTGCTGGCCGGCCCACTGACGGCCCGGCACGGCGGCGCCACTATTTATCCGCCGGGCGGCGATGTCATCGGCCGCCGCCGGCTCGACACCCATTTTTACGGACTGCGCTCGCTGGGCGCGGAAATCTCAACCGATTCCGCTTACCGCTTTAAAGCCGGCCCGTTGCATGCGTGGAAAATGGTGTTCGACGAAGCCAGTGTGACCGCAACAGAAAATGTGCTCATGGCCGCAACGCTGGCCGAAGGCACCTCCACCATTTATAACGCGGCCTGCGAACCGCATGTGCAGGATCTGGCTCATTTGCTCAATAAAATGGGCGCAAATATTTCAGGCATCGGAACCAATATGCTGACCATTCAGGGCGTTGAAACCCTGCATGGCGCGGAATACACCGTGCAGCCGGACTTTATTGAAGTGGGCAGCTATATAGCCGCTTCCGTTGCCACCGGCGGTTCTCTGACCATTCCCAACTCCGGCGAACCGCAAACGCTGCAGGTGATGCAGCGCGCCTTTTCCAAATTGGGGGTCGATTGGACCCGCGACGGACGGGACCTGATTGTTCCGCAACAGCCGAACCGCATCATCCGGCCCGACGAAGGAAACGCCACGCCGAAAATCGAAGACGGCATCTGGCCCGCGTTCCCCTCCGACCTGATGAGTGTCTGCATTGTGCTTGCAACGCAGACCACCGGAACGGCGCTCTTTTTCGAAAAGATGTTTGAAAGCCGCATGTATTTTGTCGACCACCTGATGGCAATGGGCGCAAATATCATTCAATGCGATCCGCACCGCGTGGTCGTCATCGGCCCCACAAAACTTCGCGGCAGCTCGCTCACCAGCCCGGATATTCGCGCCGGAATGGCTATGCTGATTGCCGCCTGCTGCGCCGACGGCCAGAGTGTCATCCATAATGCACAGGTCATCGACCGCGGATACGAATCAATTGAAGGTAGACTTACCGAGCTCGGTGCAGATATTGTGCGCATAGACTAATTAACCTGAATTAAAGAGAGGAAGTACGAAGCATGGCATTTCCAAAAACATTCTACCGCTGGCGTCCACACCCCTGGCACGGCCTCGAAGCGCACGAAGGCAACGATGGTGTCGTGAACGCCTATATTGAAATGACCCCGTTCGATGCCGTTAAATACGAAGTCGACAAAACCACCGGCTACCTGCGGGTGGACCGGCCGCAGCTGACGTCTTCCATGACCCCGACCCTTTACGGTTTTGTTCCGCAGACCTATTGCGCAGACCGCGTTCAGGCGTTGTCGCCCACCTCCAAAAAAGGAGACGGCGACCCGCTTGATATTTGTGTGATTACCGAACGCGCCATCAACCGCGGTGAAGTGATTCTGAAAGCGCGCGTGATCGGCGGACTGCAGATGATCGATAACGGCGAGGCCGACGATAAGATTGTTGCCATACTTGATAACGATCAGTTCTGGAAAAATGTGAACGATATCACCGAGGTTCCTCCGGCCCTGATGGAACGCCTCCGGCACTACTTCGAAACCTATAAACTGGTCCCCGGGCAGCCGTCCGACGTTGTTATTCCCGAAATCTACGGGCGCGATCATGCACTCAAAGTGCTCGAAGCCTCCATGGAAGACTATATCGACGAATACGGTTAATCGGTGAAGAGATCAGAGTAACGCTCCGCTCCAATTAGCCGGCTATCCCCGGTGCGCGCAAACTTGATTCATCATCAAATCTGCGGGTCAGTGATCTGACCCGCTTATTTCAAGCGAAATCACGATGGTGGTCGGATCAATCGCCGGATTCTCTTCAAGCGGCTCTTCGCCTGCAGAAGTGCTGCAGGTGGAGCAGGAGGAACAAACTCCGTTGCATTTTGAGAGCGCATAACGAATACGTCCGGCCGCATCGAGCTCTTTCAGGTGGATATCCAGTTCTTCAGGTTTGATTTCAAACTGAAGGGCAAGATTCCCCACTGTCATCATGCGGCGGGGGGTTAAAACTTCCATAATCTGGTCGTGCATTTTTTTCTCCGGGCTGGTCTCTCCTCCAACGCGCTGATGCGTGTGTAGAGCGAACCCCGGGAACACACGAGCCTTTTTTTGACATCACCCAATAGTTAAACTCAGTCTCATTTAGGCAAAATTCCCGATTTTTCTTCCAAGAACCGGAATCTCAGCGTATATCCAATGGATCTTTTTATATCGAATGATAAGGTTTAAAACATTATGATTTTTATCCCTTATTCGTTGCAGGTCATATTTTCGTGGTGTTACGTTCTGCGAACCTTAATTTTAACCAAATAGGAGTACTAAAGATGGCACGTAAAAAAATTGCATTAGTCGGAGCCGGGCAAATCGGCGGAACGATGGCCTTGCTGGCTGCACAAAAGGAACTCGGCGATGTGGTTACCATCGATATTGCTGAAGGCGTTCCGCAGGGTAAAAGCCTTGATATCACCCATGGTGCATCCATTATCCCTTCCTCTGTAAATCTGACAGGCTCCAACGACTACTCCGCAATGAAAGATGCGGACGTTGTTATTGTTACAGCCGGCCTGCCGCGTAAACCGGGCATGAGCCGCGACGACCTCCTGGATATCAACTGCGGCATCATTAAAACCGTCGGTGAAAACATTAAAGAACAGGCTCCGAATGCTTTTGTGATCGTGGTCACCAACCCGCTCGACGCCATGGTTTACACCATGCAGAAAGTCACGGGCTTCCCGGCCAATAAAGTATGCGGCATGGCCGGCGTACTCGACAGCTCCCGTTTTTCTTCGCTGATCGCGCTCGAACTCGGCGTTGCGGCTGAAGATGTTACTGCAATGGTTATGGGCGGACACGGCGACACCATGGTTCCGCTGATCCGCTATGCCACTGCCGGCGGTGTTCCGGTGACCCAGCTTCTTCCGATGGAAACCCTCGAAGCCATCGCTGCGCGCACGGCTAAAGCCGGTGGCGAAATTGTCGGCCTGCTGAAAACCGGTTCTGCGTTTTACAGCCCGGGCATCTCTGCCATCAAAATGGCGGAAGCGTATTTGAAGGATAAGAAGAGCATCCTGACCTGCGCCGCATTACTTAACGGCGAGTATGGCGTTGACGGCCTTTATTCCGGTGTTCCGGTGATTATGGGTGCCGGTGGCGTTGAAAAAGTTATCGAAGTCGAACTCGATGAAACCGAAAAAGCCGCCTTTGATATTTCCATTGCTGCAGTAAAAGAACTGACAGAATGGGTTGAAAATAACTTCAAGGCATAGTATTTGGTGCCGGCCATGTCCTTAAAGGGACATGGCTTTATTTAATCTCAAAACCCCTTAAATGGTGTACGGACATGGACGCTTTTAATAATTTATTACTCACTCAACCTCTCATTGCTTTATTTGCGGTGATCGCCACCGGACTGCTGCTCGGCAGTGTGAAAATGAAAGGATTGAATCTGGGAACCTCAGGCGTCCTGTTCACCGCCTTGCTCGCCGGTCATCTGGGCTATAAAATTCCGGCCGGTGTCGGAACGCTTGGGCTGGTTCTCTTTGTCTACTGCGTCGGCATCGGTGCCGGCGACCGATTCTTTGCTTCGCTGGCTCGCGAAGGTGCCAATTTGGCAAAACTGGCCGTGCTCATCGTCGTACTCGGAGGAGCCGTGACCTATGGCGGGGCCAAACTGCTGGATCTTCCGGCCGGGCTGGCCACCGGAATTTTCGCGGGGGCACTCACCAGTACACCCGCGCTCGCCGCAGCCACAGAAGGATTGGCCGCTCTGGGTGGAGCCGAAGCCGTTTCCATTGGCTACGGTATTGCCTATCCGTTCGGCGTGATTGGTGTTGTTCTTTTTGTACAGGTCCTCCCTCGTATCCTTCGAATCGACCTCGATTCCATTAAAGATAAAAGTGAAGAAACCTGCGGAAACCGGGTGGAAAATGTGATGGTGGAAGTCACCAACCCCAACCTCTACGGTATGCAGATTTCCGAATCCGGCGTCACCAATTTCAATGCCTGCCAGATCTGCCGAATTCTGAAAGAAGACCGCCTGGTTCCGTTGAGCTATGATGACACCTTTGAAGAAGGACAGATTCTGCTGCTGGTCGGTCGCCGCTGCGAAATGAAAATCGCCGTCGACTTTATCGGCAAAAAGAGCGACCGCGAAGTCCTGCGCGATATGGAAAACGAGCGGCAGGACATCATCGTCACCTCCCCGAGTTTTATCGGCCAGAAACTTGGCGATGTTGCTCCGCTGCGGAATTACGGCACAGTAATCACCCGCATTAACCGCCTCGGCCTGACGTTTGTACCCAATGCGGATACCATTCTGGAGCGGCATGATAATCTGACTGCTGTCGGCCGGGTTGATGACCTGAAAAAATTCTCGGTGGCGGTCGGTCATCGCAGCAGCGTAATTGATTCCACCGACCTGCTTTCACTTTCAGTCGGCCTGACGCTCGGCATCATTGTCGGCCTGCTGCCGATCGGCCTGCCCGGAGCAGAACCGGTTAATCTCGGTCTTGCCGGCGGCCCCCTTCTGGTTGCATTGGTACTCGGCCATTTCGGAAAAGTCGGCCGTATTGTCGGCTTCATTCCGCGTCCGACCCGCCTCCTGTTGCAGGACCTCGGTCTGGTCTTCTTCCTGGCCAATGCCGGCGTCCGCGGCGGTGCCATGCTGGTTCCGACCCTACAGGAACACGGTTTCATTCTCTTTGGGCTCGGTATTGCGGTATCGTCGCTGCCTTTGATTGTGGCCTGGCCGATTGCCACCAAGTTCTTCAAAATGAATCCGCTGCAGGCGTTGGGCGGCATTTGCGGAGGCATGACCTCCACACCGGCACTCGGCGCGATCACCGCCAAAACCGATTCAACCATCCCGGTTGTCAGCTATGTTTCCGCTTATCCGGTGGCGCTGATCATTATGATCGTCATCTCCAAGGTGCTGATCAAACTCATCGTGAATATGTAATAACCCCGTTCACGGGATCCAGAGATGGCGGGCCAGGTCAATTCGGCCCGCCGCACTCAGGCTCACCCCCTCGGCCGCCAGCAGGGCGGCCTGCTCCTCGAAGCCATATCCCGGTTTGAGAGCAATACGTCCTTCGCGGTTCACCACCCGCCACCACGGAAGCTTTTCTGCTTCAGAGCAGGTGTGCAGCACCCGCACCACCTGCCGCGCCCCGCGCGGACTTCCCGCGGCATCCGCAATTTTTCCATACGTTGAAACCCGCCCGCGCGGTATTTCCCGGATAATTTCAATGACTTCGTCTGTAAAGTGGTGTCGTGACATGGCATTGCGCTTTCCGACGATTGGAACAATTCGGACTGTAAACGGGAAGAAAAAAAACAGCGCGCGGAAAGGGGAAGAACCGCGCGCTGCTCTCGGCGTGTCGTGAAACACACCATCAGGGAGTTGTTGGTATATTTGTAGACCCTGCTTTTGAGAATACGTTCAATTTATTTTTCGGTTCTCATTTTCCGACCATTGGAACGGTGCGCCCGGGCAATTTCCGAAGGCGAGGCGTGCAGCGATTTCACGCGCGGCAGATTAAACTTATATTTCAACGCCAGGGCCCGCATCAGCAAGGTGAAGGCAATCGTTATAAAAATACGCACACTTTCGGGCAATTCCCATAGGCCCAGCAAAACGAACATGAATCCGCCGAGCAAAGCGGCGGAAGCGTAAAATCCGGTCGTTAAAATGGCGGGTATTTCTCGCGACAGCAGATCCCGGATGATTCCCCCGCCGCAGGCCGTAATCATCGCCAGCATGGCCGTCAGCAACGGAACTGCCCCATGGGCATCCGCTTTAACAGCTCCGATCACCGTAAAAACGCTGAGTCCAATGGCATCGGCCGCTAAAACATAGTCCCAGCGCCGGGCAATTTTCGGGGCCGCAAAAAAAACGGAAGCCGCCCCGGCCAGACAAATCAGAATATAGCTTTGCTCCTGCAGTGCCGCAGGCGGATGAATCCCCAGCAAAAGATCGCAGATAACGCCGCCGCCGATTCCCGTGGCCATCGCCAAAACGGCAATGCCCAGAATATCCATCTCGTACTTCACGGCGCGAAATGCACCGGAAACCGCAAAAGCGAAGGTTCCGCCAATATCCAGTATGTGAATCAGTTCCATAAAATCCGTCAAAGTTGCATTAAAGGGCGTAGCTTTAATCATTTTGCCGGTAAGGATTCCATCTTTATTCGGAGCAGATTCCTGCGAAGCATTGGGATTTCCAATCTCTGGAACAAAAAAAACAGCACACGGAAGGGGGAAACCGTGCACTGTTTTCAAGGCATCTCTGCCTTTCAGGGAGTTGTTATGTAGCCGTAGACCCCGGGGCCCGGCTGTTGTTCAAAAAAAGGGTTCACTATTTTACCTGAAACTGAAACCCCCTTTTTTACAGGGGCTTTATGACGATCTCCCCCTTAACGGCGGTAGCGGTCTAATAGTTCAGGTTTGCACCGAAGTCCGGAATCTTTCCCGCTTTGGCCAGAACGGTCCACTCTTCCAGACGGTCCCGATCCATTTCCCAGAAGTTGGAGCAGAGATCGAAATACTCCACCACAGTATCGACCTCCCCGCTTTCCAGCAGCGCTTTGGCCAGCGTCATATTGGGGCCGAATGAATTGAGCTGGGGCGACCCTTTGGTTTTTCCCGAAGCAATCAGGCAGGCCTTCGCCTGTTCAATATCGCCGTTTTTCAGTGCCACCAGTCCAAGCACCATATTGCCTTTGTGTACATTGTTGCCGGAATTCCAGCCCAGACCCGAGAAGTTCACCATTTTATGCGCATAAGTCGCGGCCTTTTCATAATCGCCGGCTTTACAGGCCGCAATGGCCAGATCTCCCCACATATAGCCCTTTTCCATCAATCCGGATTTTTCGTGAGCCGCTTCAAGCTGAACCAGTTCCATTTTGCCAAGCGCTGTCACCTCGCCTTTTGAAGCGGTGCTCTGCCGAAGATGATAGACCTGCGCCAGCTCTTTATTCCACTGCGCGTTATCCGGCTCCAATTCCTGTGCCCGTTTCAGATAGTTTTCAGAAAACCCCGGTTCCGACAGCAGGAAAAAACCGGCCGCATTGGCCAGCACCTGGGCCGAAGCTTCGTCGCTGTCCGCATGGTTCCGCCAGAGTTTACCGGCCTTCACATAGCCGGACGGATTGAACATGGCGTCCATATGGCAATAAGGGAGACTGTGGATTTCGTGTTCCGGTTGATGCTCAATCAGCCAAAGCACCTGTTTTTCGCGTGCCGGACGGATGGCGCGGTTTTTAAAACGTTGCATCCAGTAATAGCCAATCAGCCGGATGCGCACATCGAGCTGGTCCGGATTTTCTATCAGCGATTTTTCAAGTTCGGCAGCTTCGGCGGCCGGCAATTGCTCCCCTTGTCGAACAATATCGTGAAGATCCATGGAAAATGCCGAGGCACACAATGTCCCCGCCAGAACTAAAACACCGACCCGTCGTTTCATCTGCCTGCTCCTTTATATTTCCATTGAAGCCAAACGTAATGAACTGCACCGATCAAAGAAAGAGATGAGCAAAAAAAAACAGCGCGCTGAAAAGGGAAAAAAACAGCGCGCTGTCTTCGAGGCATCTCTGCCTCTCAGGGAGTTGTTGGTATTTCTTCAGACCTGCAAATTCACCCGTTGTTCAAAAATAATTCATTCAGATTCCGATCTGCGGAAAAATAACCGTTATCATTCGAAGGTTTCCAGAGTTTGGAAATGATTCTTTTCCTGCTCTCGATTAGAGTAGGCGCATGATTAAAGGATATATATTCGATATGGATGGCGTGCTTTGCGATTCCGAAGCCTTCATCTCCGCTGCGGCCATCCGCATGTTCAAGGAACGGTATAACCAAACCGTACAGGAAGAGGATTTTGTTCCTTTTATCGGGGCCGGAGAAAACCGCTTTATCGGCGGCGTTGCCGAAAAATACGGCATTGCCTGGAATCAGGAGGCCGACAAAGCCGAAACCTACCGACTCTATGGCGAATGCGTGAAAGGTAAACTCCAGGCCCTCCCCGGCGTGATCGACTTCATTAAAAATGCATCTGAATCCGGCATTCGCCTTGCCATCGCCACCAGCGCCGACGAAGTGAAACTCAAGATCAACCTCGCCGAAATGGGACTGGAGAAAAGCTGGTTCAATGCCCTCGTCAACGGCCTCGAAATTGAACATAAGAAACCGTCGCCCGATATCTTCCTCGAAGCCGCAAAACGACTTGGGCTCGATCCCGCGGAATGCGTCGTCTTCGAAGATGCCGTTAACGGGGTTCAGGCAGCAAAGGCCGCCGGCACCAAATGCATTGGAATTACCTCCTCATTTTCAGCCGAAGAGTTGATGAATACCGGAGCCGATGCCACCTCCCCCGGCTTTGTAGACCTTGCTTTGCCTGACTGGTCCTGACGCATGATGCAACTGTTCACAGACGGAAGCGTGCACCCGCCCTCCCGCATTGGGTACGGGGCCTATCTCGCAACAACCGATCCTCGAGCCCATTCTGACGTGCAGCTGAAACGCTTTGAAAACACCGGCTCCTCCCAACTGGAAATTGAAACCCTGATCTGGGCATTGCACCAACTCCAACCGGAAACCGTAACCATCTACACCGATTCCCAGACCATCATCGGTCTGCCCGGACGCAGAGCCCGCTTCGAAGAACGGAATTATCTGACCCGACAAAACAAACCGGTCAAACACACCGACCTCTATCGCGAATTTTTCCGATTAACCGATCAGGTCGATTGCACCTTTGTGAAAATAAAAGGCCACAAACGCACCCGCGAAAAGAATCCGATCGATGAACTCTTCACCCTCGTCGACCGCGCATCCCGCCAGGCCCTGCGCTCGGATGTGCATTGCATTTGATTCCCTTCAAGGTATAAATCCGCTGTGAAAATTCCCAAACAACTCCAGGCATTAATCGACGACGGGCTCGTCGACGACGTCCTCCGGCAATTAATGAGCGGCAAAGAGGCAACGATTTTCATCGTCCGTTGCGGCTCCGAAATTCGCTGTGCCAAAGTCTATAAAGACGCCTCCAAACGCAGTTTCAAAAAAGCTGTTCAATACCGCGAAGGACGCCATGTGAAAAACAGCCGGCGCGGCCGCGCCATGGCTAAAAACTCCAGCTTCGGTAAAAAAGAACAGGAAGAAATCTGGCAGCATGCCGAAGCCGACGCCCTGTTTCTGCTGGCTCAGGCCGGCGTACGCGTTCCACAACCCTACGGATGTTTCGAAGGCGTATTGCTAATGGAACTCGTTACCCTGGAGGACGGCAGTGTTGCCCCGCGCCTGAACGATGTCACCATGACTCCGGAACAGGCGCGCAAAGACCACCTCTTTCTGATGCAGAATGTCGTCCGCATGCTCTGCGCCGGCATTGTGCACGGCGACCTTTCAGAATTTAATGTGCTGAATAATGAATCCGGCCCGGTCATTATTGACCTTCCGCAGGCCGTCAATGCCGCCGGCAACAACAACGCCCGGGCCATGCTCGTTCGCGACGTGCGCAACATCACCAACTACTACGGCCGGTTTGCCCCCGAGCTGCTCAAAACCAAATACGCCCCCGAAATCTGGGCACACTACGAAGCCGGCACCCTGGCCCCCGATACCCAGCTCACCGGCCGCTTTAAAGACACCCGCAAAAAAGCCGATGTGAAAAGTGTATTGGGCGAGGTCGAATTTGCCGCCAAAGAAAACCAGGAACGTCTCCGTCGGCTCAAGGAACGCGAACAACTCGAACGGGAAGAACATCCCGAGCCTTCCCGAAAACGGAAAAACGGGAAAAACCAGCGACACCGCCGACGACGGCATTAGTCGACCAAGTCTCTGTTGAACCACGGAATACACCGAATACACGGAAATAATTAAATCGTGCGCTTCCGTGTATTCCGTGGTCAAAAAACAAGCATTATCGGTTAATCTATGGCTTCCTTAAAATACCTTTCCGGCTACGCACCGGAACTGCAGCAGAAAATCCAAACCATGCTGGATGAAAATACGCTCGGAGCCTTCCTGCAGAAAAAGCATCCGCTGCTGCACGATATCCGGAGCGATGCCGCCCTGCGCGACTACACCTTCGCCCTCAAAAACCAATACATGAAAAAATCGCCGCCCATCAGCAAAGTGGTCTACGACAACAAAATTCATGTCATCCACGGCGCCCTCGGAACGCACAGCTACGTTGCCCGCAATCAGGGCGGGAAACTAAAACGGAAAAATGAAATCCGCATCGCGACAGTTTTCAAAAACGTTCCCGAAGCCCTGCTCAATATGATCGTCGTGCACGAACTCGCCCACCTGAAAGAAAAAGAGCACAACAAGTCCTTCTACCAGCTCTGCGAAAATATGCTGCCCGACTACCACCAGCGCGAATTCGAAATGCGGCTCTATCTCACGATGCTCGAAGCAACCGACTAACCTTGCTGCCGAGTTGGGGCCGAGCAACTGTTTTGACGGGATGAACCGGATTTTCAGGATGCCGTTCGATTGAATCCTGTCCTCCGGTCGGACGGCTCGGAGAGCCATCCCTACCCGTTCTGAGCCGAGGACCAACCCTTTTACCGGGAAATTGGCCGCAAAAGAACACACGCTGTTTTTCAGGTAGGGCGGTTTCGCCGAAAGCGCCGCATCGCGCACCGCCCGCCTTTATTCTCGCCCAACCACCGGGCGAAGGGATGGGGGCCGGGAAAGGGATTTGTTTTGTAGGGCTGAAACGGTTGACGAAGGAGACCTTTCACGCCGCCCATCCAGTCGGACTGCTGCCCGTTCTCCGTGCCGAGTCACCGAACGACGCGCTGGGGACAGCACTCCCTACCCGAAACCTTCCAACCATTGGAAAACATGCCAATCATTGGAAACTCTGTTGATGGATTATTAAAATATCGGACCGACCCTTTTGCTTTCCGTCATTACTTAAATCCGAGGACCGCCCCTTTTACCGCGCCTGGTGTTCTGGGACGGCTTCGCCTGCAAATTTAATAACACTGTTAAGTTCGTCGACATCTTCTTTTGGACGAAGGGACCGGTCCAAAATGACACTAAGTTAAGCCTCTTTCCAAGGGATCAGAATGCTTATTTCGTCATCCGCCAACTCTGTTACACGGCCCATCCGCACAGCAAAATATCAGCACAGCTTATCTGGAATAGGGCGCGTCCATTAACACTGTTCCCCTTCAAATCCCCATTGGTATCTGATTTTCATCAGGCCGAGAGGCGTTTCATTTCATGATTCAGATGGCC
>JARNMJ010000259.1 GCA_029432795.1 Pontiellaceae bacterium B12219 | reverse complement strand
TTTGAATCTATTAAAATCCAGGAAGAAATTGATTCAAATTCTGATCTATCCGAAGCAAATGGAAGCATAAAACAGAAGGCCGGATAATCACCCCCGATTTCAATTATTGGAAAAAAGCATGAATTTTTTGAACCCAAAAAAAACAAGTTTTAACAAGGTGAGTATTCTAATCCCATTCTTTCTTACTGCAGGAGCAGCCAGTGCAAGAATAGGAGATAAAAAAAGGGTTGCTAAACTATGATCTAAAAAGGAGCCGGCTCACCATTTGCCGCCCAATATCGCCTTATTTGACCGATTGCCTTATCAGGTAAACG
>JARNMJ010000258.1 GCA_029432795.1 Pontiellaceae bacterium B12219 | reverse complement strand
TCCGCGGGCTGCTCTCCCGAAGGAGAGCCTATCCGTAATTGAATACTCAGATTCAAGCCAAAGGACACGCCATGAAAAAAGTATACGTAGGAATTGATGCTCATAAAGACGAAAACGTATTTGGTTCAGCCTATGACGGACGCTGCAAGGGAGAGCTGATCGGAAAATGCTCGGCCGACATGAACCGGACGTTGACCTTTATTCGGATGTTCATGAAAAAGAACAACCTGACGAAGGAGCAACTGCATATCTGCTATGAAGCCGGGCCGACGGGGTTTGTTCTGGCCCGGCGCCTGATTAAACTCGGATTTGATTGC
>JARNMJ010000257.1 GCA_029432795.1 Pontiellaceae bacterium B12219 | reverse complement strand
TAGCAAATAGCAGAAGGCAAAGGACATTTGTGGAGATTCAAATATTTCTGGGGATTGATCTTTTGTCGCGACATAGCTACAGAGAGCTGCATCAGATGCCAGCTTTTCATTTTTTTTATTTTTCAGAGATCGAAACTTCAAACAAACGTGTGGTGCCAACTGGAACAAGTTTTCTTCTGATAAGCTTGACCCTGTTATTTTTCCGAATGGGATAGATTCATACGCATCCAGATATGCTGCTGAGATTTCAGCTAACCACTTTTGATTATCATCAGGGATGGGGATTGCTTTGTTCATTATTTATTCTGTCGAACGTT
>JARNMJ010000256.1 GCA_029432795.1 Pontiellaceae bacterium B12219 | reverse complement strand
ACCGGAGTATTTTTTAAGCACCTTCGGTTTTGTTTTTTTAAGTTTCCCAACGTTATGGGTGAGCCGCCGGTGCTCATAAACTTCACTTAATCAACTGGCGTCGGCCACCGTAGGCTCCACCCACTGGTTCGGTCTTATTGTTTTTCAGTCCAGTTGAGTATTTCTTTTAATTTCATCCGCAAAGCAATGCTGCTCAGAAACTTCACTCTGTTTTGTGTGATTGAATACGTGTATTCCTGCATTCTTTCTCTCAACTGTTGATTCTGTTTTGGATCGATTTCTGTGCCTTCAAATTCTGTTCCGATGATTGGAAATTTCAGTA
>JARNMJ010000255.1 GCA_029432795.1 Pontiellaceae bacterium B12219 | reverse complement strand
TAGCTGTTGGTATAGATGCCGACTTCCGGTTCTGCGAGACCGTGCACGGAAACTACTTCAAACGTATGTTCGTTGAGTGCAAAGACCGCACTGATCGAACGGGCCCGGCTCATCGGAACCGTGATGGTATCCCCGACGATAACACTCTCGTTGGTATTCCCGCTCCAGGATACGAAGTGATAGTTGTTGGATGCGGCGGCGGTGAGCACTACATTGCTTTCAGCGGAAATCCACTGGTTGGATACATCGATACTGCCGGCACCGACCGTTGCCGTTTCGAGCCAGTAGTTTGTGCTCCAGGTCCAGGTCAGCACCGCGTCGTTGG
>JARNMJ010000254.1 GCA_029432795.1 Pontiellaceae bacterium B12219 | reverse complement strand
AATAAAAACCGAACCAGTGGGTGGAGCCTACGGTGGCCGATGATTGTTTGATTCGGTCAACGTTTTATGCGCACCGGCGGCTCACCCATAACGTTGGGTGTGGAACGGAAAACACACAAAACAGAGTTGAGTGAATTTGAATTTAAATTTTTCAACAGGGAAGTTTGAGTAAAATCATTGAAAGTTCTGGCAGTCGGAAATACACAATAAATCATTTTTCATTTCAGTGAGATTTTCCACACCTTGGAAGAAAGCGAAGCACATCAAATTCATTCAAGTTTTGAGACAGAATCAACACACAGAAATCATAAAAAATTACCATTCCC
>JARNMJ010000253.1 GCA_029432795.1 Pontiellaceae bacterium B12219 | reverse complement strand
AATGACCTACACCAAAAGGGAAACGCCATGACAGAAGTATACATAGGAATCGATGCGCATAAAGCGACTAATCAACTTGCTTATGCTTTTGAAGGCCGCACTCAGCCGGAGAACATCGGTCGTATATCGACCGACCTGAACCGTACGCTGGATGCGATGCGCGCATTCATGAAGAAGCACGAACTGGCCAAAGAGCAGCTGCATATCTGCTACGAGGCGGGGCCGACGGGGTTCGTATTGGCCCGGCGTTTGATCAAACTGGGCTTTGATTGTATCGTGGTGGCTCCTTCGAAGATTCCGCAGAAGTCGGGCGACAAGGTGAAGAC
>JARNMJ010000252.1 GCA_029432795.1 Pontiellaceae bacterium B12219 | reverse complement strand
AATGACCTACACCAAAAGGGAAACGCCATGACAGAAGTATACATAGGAATCGATGCGCATAAAGCGACTAATCAACTTGCTTATGCTTTTGAAGGTCGCACTCAGCCGGAGAACATCGGTCGCATATCGGCCGACCTGAACCGCACGCTGGATGCGATGCGCGCATTCATGAAGAAGCACGAACTGGCCAAAGAGCAGCTGCATATCTGCTACGAGGCGGGGCCGACGGGTTTCGTATTGGCCCGGCGTTTGATCAAACTGGGCTTTGATTGTATCGTGGTGGCTCCTTCGAAGATTCCGCAGAAGTCGGGCGACAAGGTGAAGAC
>JARNMJ010000251.1 GCA_029432795.1 Pontiellaceae bacterium B12219 | reverse complement strand
AACGTTCGCTAAGGAAAATGAAAATAATCTCACTCTACATACTAGCTACTGCATTTCTAATCCTAGCAGTCGCAACTATTTTCATCCCTTTCTCTGAGTTATTTTTCGGTTGGGATACATGGGAATACAAAACCCAAATAACAAATAAACTATTCACTTTTCCTACAGTATTCGTGAGCATGCTTTCCTGCGCAGTGTGTTACCTGAACGCAAAACGTTTAAAATTCGAATCTAAACAAAAAGAAAAATAGCGAACCAGTGGTTTGAGCCTATCGCGACAACGCCCGCAAATCCGGTCAACGTCGTTTGCGCTCAGGCTCACCCATAACGTT
>JARNMJ010000250.1 GCA_029432795.1 Pontiellaceae bacterium B12219 | reverse complement strand
TTGACATACTGCGTGCTGCCGAGCGTTTCAATTGAATCAACCGAGTTGCTCAGCGCGGTGCCATAGCTGTTGGTATAGATACCGGCAACAGGTTCGGTTACACCGTGCGCCGAAGCCACTTCAAACGTATGCTCGTTGAGTGCAAAGACGGCGCTGATCGAACGGACCTGCGTCATCGGAACCGTGATGGTATCTCCGACGACAACACTCTCGTTGGTATCCCCGCTCCAATATGCAAAGTGATAGTTATTCGAAGCGGCGGCGGTAAGTACCACGTTGCTTTCAGCGGAAACCCACTGGTTGGATACATCAACCGATCCGGCGCCGATGGAATC
>JARNMJ010000024.1 GCA_029432795.1 Pontiellaceae bacterium B12219 | reverse complement strand
CCGCCGTCCCGGTTGTGCTTTTTGTATTTCATGTGCCAATAATACACTTGTCCAGACTTGCAATCAATGTGCGTTGTGGTTTTTAGATGCGCCCTGAAATAGAAAGCCATACCGGACTTTTCATTCAATCTGGCTACGATTCATTTGAATTCGCCCATCGCTCTTTACAAGAGTATCTTGCTGCTGAATATATCGTGCGCCTACCTTCTATTCCCGTGGATGAGAAGTTTATTAAGAGACTGCCCAACGAACTTGCTATAGCTGTTACTATATCTTCTAACCAAAGTGATTACTTTACTGATTTAGTAATGACTAGGTTGATGTCGATCGAATTCTTCCCTGATTTTTACACGACATTTATTACTAGGTTACTTCAGGAAAAACCCGAATTTCACAAACATCCATCTGTAACTCTCGCTCTACTAACATTGTATTCCTGTTATATAAATGGAGCCTATAGAAAGGCAGAGGCACAGCAAATGTCTCTTTTCTATGTCGATGAGCTAACAAATGAATATGAAGAGTTCATGCAACGGACATCGAGCAGGAATTCTCATGGTATAATTTTTCAGCAATATGAAGTGTCTGGTAGGCAAACCGCACTGGATGGATCACAAATTATGCTTCTAAAATTAAAGGAAACAATAGCGACAGGAGCCTGCAAGCCTAAGCACTTATTTGGACGAAAATCTTTCTTTGAAGACACAGGCCTGATGTCATTCGGCTCAGTTCTTTAATCTAGAAGGAGAAGAGTCAGGCCCGTAATCTGGGCAACTGTAATAGTAGCGGTGCAATCTGAGTAGCTTCCAATCCTTGGAAATTTTTGTCGATCATCATCAACTTTGGGCTGCGTTTAATTTTTCCCGTTTTTGTTGCCACGCTTTGCAGGCGTTGTAGGCTGTTTCGGAAACAGCGGGAATATCTTCAAAATCAGACCACAAGCGATCCTCGATCAGATCATGAAGGTCGCTGGCCCTTTGGCCGGCGATAAATTTAAGCTTGGCTACCTGCTTCTCTAGTTCTTTGATTTCTTCTGAGCTCATCGGTTAGTTTCCAAGAGTTCGAACTTGCGGGCTGTGGTTAATCGCACCGCTCTACCGTATTCTGACAGGCTTCCAATCCCTGGATGCTTTCGGCGAGACCCAGCATGGCCTGTACTTCATCGTCAAAGCCGCACATCCGTTGCCCGTCGATGTCGAGGAGGGGCCGGCGGATTAAAATCGGTTCGCGCAGCATAGTGTCCAATGCATCGTCCGCGTTGAATGATGTTGGATCAATCCGGCCCTGCTTGACGGCCGGGGTTTTCCTGTTGAACCATTCCGACACAGGGCGGGTTCCAAAATAGGAGCGCAGTTGACCGCGCTCCCACGGTTCATCGAGTAAGGATTTTACTTCGAGGGTATAGCCGTTGGCTTCGAGAATGGCTTTTTGCCGGGCGTTTCCCTTGCATCCGGATTTTTCATAAAAAAGGAGTTTTTTCATTATACGGTTGAGCTTACGAATTTTGTGCCGTTCGCTTTGCAGATTACACAAAATTGAGGAGGTTCTTCGCCCTCGTGGACATGACCGCAAATAGAACACACCCACCTTTTCATATCGACTCTCCTGTGCCTTGTCCTTCGTGATCCGGCTATTGGATTAAACAAACGTGAGGCTGACGGTTTGGTCGTCGTTTTCGGTGAGGGTGAATTTGCCGGCAGGTTCAGCGGTGAAGCCGCCTTTGTCGAATTCGATGACGATAGTGGAAGCCACGGTGTTGGCTTCTTCGGGATGGCATTCGGTGTTGATGAAAAGCTTAAGTGCAGCGGGCTTTTCGGTGAATTGGAGCAGGAAGGCGCATTCCTGCACGAAGACCAGGTCGTCGTAGGCATAGGTGACTTCCAGACCGAGGTCGGCGAGGATGGCGGTGATTTTTCCGAGGGGTTTGATGATGGCAGTGTTCATATCTGTTCCTGTGGAGTGGGACCGCGGAATACACTGAAAACACGGAAGAAGAAAAGTTCAGTGTATTCGGTGTGTTCCGTGGTTCTATTATTTACGCGGCGATCATTGTTTCGGCCCAGGCCTGGACGGCTTCGGCAGTTGTGATCATTTCCGGAATGACCTCCCGCGAAATCTGCACACTGCGATAGCCGGCAAAAACGGGGCAGAGGTTTTGGTAGGCTTCAAATTTGCGCAGCGAGTCCGCGATGGATGGGTCGATTTCTCCAATCTGTTTGGTAGCATCGATCAGGTCGGTGAACGTATGGTTGTCGGCCAGCTGTCCCTTGGCCATCAATGCGCCCATCACATGTTTTTCAATGGCGAGGCCGAGAATGTTGTAGAGAATTTCAGCTGTGAAAATGGCCGGACGGTTCATGCCGCCGCGGGCGGTTTTCAGATATTTATCGCCTTCGGTCATGAAGCTTTTCCAATCGGTGATTCTGTCGATTTCAGCAGTCATATTTTTTCCTGTTATGTATTACGTACTTCATATTGGATCTGGCGCGGAGCCGGCAGGATACCGGCGGTAAAAAAAAATGGAACCGGAGTGCGCAATGCAGACAGAAGGAGGAGAGAGATTTCCTGTATGAAGCAATATGGCCAACGCACTCCGGTTCCTAAGAGATTCATTCCAGCGGTCGGAAGCCGCTGGAATGAAATTGGCTTTCTACATCACCAGCTCAAACTTGGTGCTGTCGGCATCGCGGTCAATTTTGTCCATGAAGACGCCGAGGATTTTTTCGAGCAGGCGGATCCCGCCGGTGTAGCCCACCGTCGGGAAGTAGCTGTGCCCGATCCGATCGAGGATCGGGAAGCCGTAGCGAACGAACGGTACGTCTTCATCGCGGGCAATATACTTGCCGTAGGTGTTGCCCATGAGCAAATCGACCGGCTCGTTTTTCATCCACTGATGCAGCTGGAAGATATCGGCCTGCTGTCCGTTTTTCACATTCACGTTCGGGGCTTTTTCGGCGCAGAGTTCCATAATCTTTTTAGTGAACTTTTTGCCGGGTGTGCCTGAAACGATGTGCGTCGGGATCATATTGAGATCCAGCAGGAATTCCGTCAGCGGAATGAGCTGATCGGGATCGCCGAAGAGCGCAACCTTTTTGCCGTAGAGATACTGCGACATATCGGTGATCACATCCACCAGCCGGCCGCGTTCCGCCACGAAGGATGCCGGAACCGGAACCTTGGCTGCGTTGGCAAGTGCTTCGACGAAGCGGTCCGTTGCGGACAGGCCGACCGGAATATCGAGCACCTCGTAGGGCACTTTGAACTTGCTGTCGAGCAGCTTGGCTGCATCTTCAGAAGCATACGAACCCAGGGCCAGCGTTTTGATGCTGTCGCCGGAGGAGGCAATGGCTTCCACCGTGGCGCCGCCAGCGGGATACATTTTAAACTCGCCGGTCTGCGGTGTATCCACGACATCGGACGTGTCGGGGAACATGACGATCGGGGCGGACATTTCCGCAGCGATGCGTTTGATTTCACGCATATCGGAGGGTTCAACCCAGCCCGGCAGAATGTTCACCTGATCAATGGCGGTTCCGGTGTGTTTCGCCAGTCCCTTCACGATGCCGGTGCACATATTGGCAAAACCGGTAACGTGTGAACCGACATAACTCGGCGTGTTGCAGTAGATCACGTTCTTTCCTTCCGGAACCTTGCCGTCTTCGATGGCTTTGGAGACGATCTGGTTCAGGTCGTCGCCGATGGTTTCCGAAAGACAGGTGGAGTGAATCGCGATCAGGTCCGGATTGTAAATCGTGAACATGTTTGCGATCGCCTGCATCAGGTTGGCCTGGCCGCCGAAAACGGAGGAGCCTTCCGTGAAGGAACTGGTTCCGGCCATGATCGGATCTTTGTAGTGCCGGGTCAGTACGCTGCGGTGATACGAGCAGCAGCCCTGCGAACCGTGCGAGTGGGGAAGGCAGCCGTGAACGCCGAGTGCCGCATACATGGCCCCTACGGGCTGGCAGGTTTTTGCCGGATTGATGGTTAACGCTTTGCGTTCCTTGATTTCTTTTGGGGTGTGTCGTAAGAGCATTTTATTTCTCCTTAATATTTAGTCGAAGGTCTGAAGGTTGCAGGTCGAAAGTCCATGACCTTTGACGTTGGACCCTCTGACCTTTGACAGCGGCTGTGCCGCTAAGCTACATACTCCGCGCAGATGCTGGGATCGGTTTCTTTACTGAGCCACGGCGCCTTGATCTTCTTCCAGATCGTTGTGCTGAGCATCATTTCGATATCCGCGTAGAAGTTCATTGCCCCTTCGAATCCGGCATACGGTCCGCCGTAGTCGTAGGAGTGCAGCTGCTTCAACGGAATCCCGGATTTCTGGACGACATATTTTTCCTTAATGCCGGCGCAGAAGATGTCGGGTTTGTAGAAGTCCACCAGCTTTTCGGTTTCCCAATGCGTGATGTCGTCCACGATCAGGGCATTATCGGCCATATCGGTTTTCATGCCGCGATAATCGCTGATTTCCAGCCCTTTCTCTTTGAGCGTTTCGAGTTTGATGTCGGACGCCCGCGGGTTGAAGCGCTCGGGATCGGCTTCGATCTTGAGTTCTTCAATGTTACGGCTGTCGGCATCGACCTTAATGGTCGGCAATACTTTCCGGCCTTCGTAGTCGTCGCGATGACCGAACTCGTATCCGGCGGAAACGGTTTCCATTCCCAGTTCCTTGAAGAGTTCCTGGTAGTGATGTGCGCGGGAGCCGCCCACGAACAGCATGGCCAGTTTGCCTTCGGTGCGTTTCCGGGCTTCGGCAGCACGGGCTTTCACTTTCGGCAGTTCTTCAGCAATCACTTCTTCGATTCTCGCCTTGAGGCCGTCATCTTCGAAGTATTCACCGATTTTACGCAGTGCTTTTGCCGTGGATTCGGCGCCGATGAAGTTGACCTTGAACCAGGGAATGCCGAACTTTGTTTCCAGCATTTCCGCCATATAGTTGATCGAGCGGTGGCACATCACCAGGTTCAAGTCCGCCGTGTGCGATTTTTCAAACGCACCGATGGTGGAGTTGCCGGAGAAGGTGCAGACCACGTTGATTCCGCAGGCATTGAAGATCCGGTCGATCTCGAACCCGTCCCCGCCGATGTTATATTCACCGAGCAGGTTGATGTTGAATTTGCCTTCCGGTTTGGTGTCGTCGTTACCAACCACGTGGCGGAACAGCTGATTGTTGGCAATATGGTGACCTGCCGACTGGGAAACCCCTTTATACCCTTCACAGCTGAAACCGAACACGTTGCAGTCGCCCAGTTTGGCTTTCATCTCGCGGGAGACGGCGTGCACGTCATCACCGATGAGACCGACAGGACAGGTGGAGAACACCCCGATGGCCTTCGGCTTGAAGATGTCATAGGCTTCCTGGATGGCCTGCTTCAGTTTCTTTTCACCGCCGAATACAATGTTATCGTCCTGCATGTCGGTTGAGAACGAGTAGTTGATGAAGTTTTCACCATCGGGCCCTTCCGGACCGGGATCGGTCTGGTTGCGGCGCGTCAGCCAGGCATAGAAGCTGCAGCCGATCGGACCATGCACCAGATTAATGATGTCGCGCGTCGGTCCGAGCACTACCCCTTTGCAGCCGGCATAGGTGCAGCCGCGCTGTGTGATGATGCCCGGAATGGTGCGGACGTTGGACTGAATTTCCTGATCCAGTTTGGTGTCGTTGATCACCATCGATTTTGCACGTTTACGTGCAATTTTTGCCGGGTATTTTGAAAGTATTTCTTCCTTCAGTTTAGAAGGGTCCGGTAATTTTTTATCTGCGCTCATGATAAACCTCCTGATGAGTCGAGTACGGTTCCGCCCGAAGGACCTTCAACGGTTTCTCCGGTTCTGATACGGGTTGCTTCCAAAATCGGCAGGACAAAAATCTTTCCATCGCCTGAGCTGCCGGTCTGGTTGGTGTTAATGATGGTTTGCACGGTTTTATCCACCCAGTCGTCCGACACCACCACGGTGATCAGGCGCTTGGGGACGAGACGCGGACCTTCGCCCAATTGGGCAATGGCTTCTTCGGCTCCTTCTTCGGCACCGTGCAGGATGCGGTAGTCGACCAGACCTTTTCCCCGGCCCTGGACGCGCCCGGTTGCGGTGAAGGAGCTGATGCCCGCTTCGTTCAACGCACGTTTGGTGTCGTTGATTTTATTCATTCGTATAACTGCCATTACTTCTTTCATGACTCTCCTTTCGGGGAACTTGGTTTTTTTGAATTTTGGAACTCAGTCGCAGCTGGGCTTTATTTCCCATTTCAGGTTTCAAGTTTCCCGTTTCAGTCTACGCTTCTTTAACACCGGAACTGATGGTGTATACGTCGTCCACGGGTGAGATGAATATTTTGCCGTCGCCGAAATTTCCGGCTTCGCTGGTTTTCGCGGCAGCGAGCACGGTTTTCACCACGAACTCCTTCTCGGCTTCCGGCACCACCGTCATGAGCATTTCTTTCGGCAGTTCGTCGTAGGTCACTTCGCCGACTTTCAGGCCGCGTTGTTTGCCGCGTCCGAAGACCGGAACCTTGGTAACCGCCGGGTAGCCGGCTTCGAGCAGGGACTTCATAACGGCATCCGCTTTTTCCGGACGGACGATCGAGCGTACGAGTAGTTTAGACATGGTTTTCTCCTGGTAGTTTTAATTAGTGCTTGGTCCGTAGTCCTTCGTCCTTGGTCGACTAGGGACCAGGGACGCCGGACTAGGAACTGGCAGTCTCACTGCCTATGCATCAAATCCGTATTTCACCATCAGCTCTTCGAGATCTTCGATTTCGAGCGGAGTCGGAATGACACGCATCGTGTTGGCATCGATCTTCTTCGCCAGCGCACGGTATTCATCGGCCTGTCCGGATTCCGGTGCAAAATCGATGACTGTTTTACGGTTGAGCTCGGCATGCTGTACAATGTTGTCGCGCGGAACGAAGTGAATCATCTGCGTTCCGAGGCGGGCGGCGAGTTCGGTGATCAGCTCGAGCTCGTTGTCGCATTTGCGGCTGTTGCAGATCAGGCCGCCGAGGCGAACGCCGCCGGCATCCGCAAATTTCACGATTCCTTTGCAGATGTTGTTGGCCGCATACATCGCCATCATTTCGCCGGAAACCACAATGTAGATTTCTTCGGCCTTACCTTCACGGATCGGCATCGCGAATCCGCCGCAGACCACGTCACCGAGTACGTCGTAGAACACGTAGTCGAGGTTCTGGTCTTCTTCATACGCGCCCAGTTGCTCGAGCAGGTTGATTGAAGTGATGATCCCGCGTCCGGCGCAGCCGACGCCCGGCTCCGGTCCGCCGGATTCCACACAGCGGCTTCCGCCGAAACCATCTTTGATTACATCATCGATTTCGATGTCTTCGCCTTCTTCACGAAGGGTGTCCAGCACGGTGCCCTGGGCCAGACCGCCGAGCAGCAGTCGGGTGGAGTCCGCTTTCGGGTCGCATCCCACTACCATTACTTTGTTTCCGGCTTCGGCCAGACCAGCCACCGTATTCTGGGTGGTTGTAGATTTTCCAATTCCGCCTTTACCGTAGATTGCGACTTTTCTCATGGTACTTCTCCTTGGTTGGTTAACTTTGTTTTTCCAATTTCAGTTCGGTTTCTATCTTCCCAAATGGTGACAGCCCCTATTGCACCAGGTGTGCCACCGCAGGTTTGGCGGTGAAGGGCTGTTGCTTAAGTCCTTTGCCTGTAGGTTTTAGAAAAAGTTTGAGTGGTTTTTCGGGTGCGGATGCTGCGCCTGGCGGAAGCGGAAAAAAATTTCCGCGGGTTCCAGGGGGTGAAAGCTGACGCGTTCCAACTCTTGGAAAAAGAGGGGATTACGTAAAAGACCGACATTTATTTCCATCGCTGATTCGCAGGTGGAAACAAATTTCCTGATTCAGCCGAAACGGGATTTACATCCGCCTGTTGCTGTTAAATATTCCCTGCCCGATGAATTTAAAGCCTCTACAGTTTGGAAATGTAACGATTGAGTTCCCGGTGGTGCTGGCTCCGATGGCCGGCTACACCGATGCCGCCATGCGCACGCTCTGCCTCGAACACGGTGCCGGTGCGGTTTATACCGAGCTGACCAGCGCCGAGGGCATTCGCCGCGATTCAGAAAATACCTTTGCTGTGCTGAACACGTCTGCGAGTGAGCACCCGATTGCCGGGCATATTTTCGGCCGCGATCCGGAGGCGATGGTGGAAGCGGCGAAATATGTGGAGCAGACCGGACAGTTCGACTGGATTGATCTCAACTGCGGCTGTCCGGTGAAAAAGGTGGTTTCGCGCGGTGCCGGCGCGGCGCTGCTGAAGGATCTTCCAACCCTTGGAAAAATTATTTCCAAGGTTCGGAACGCGGTTTCGCTGCCGGTTTCCGTCAAAACCCGCATCGGATTTAACAACGATTTTTCCGATCATCTAGAAATTGCCCGTGTGGTGGAAGAGAGCGGGGCGGATATGATTGCCGTACATGCCCGTTTGGCCAAAAACTTTCACGGCGGCGATCCGGATTGGGAAAAACTCGGCGAAATGAAACAGGCGCTGAAGATTCCAATCCTTGGAAACGGCGGGGTCCAATGTCTGGAAGATGCCGAGCGCATGGTTGAAGTCTCCGGCGTGGACGGTGTGATGATCGGCCGCGGCGCCATCGGCAATCCTTGGGTTTTTGATTCCATTCGGCGGGGCCCGCTGGAAGCGGGCGATACACAGGCCGTACCGCCTGCTTCCAGCAGGCTCCAGGAAAAGCGCGACCTGATGGCCGAGCACCTGAAACGATTGGTTGAACTGAACGAATCGAAGCAGCAGGTTGCCGGTTTCCCGAAGAAATACACCCCGGAAGAAGCGGCCTGTATCCAATTCCGCACGCATATTCCCTATTATGTGAAGGGGTTGTTTGATAAGAAGCGGTTGCTGATGAAACTGGCCACGCTGATGAGCGTGAACTCGATTCTCGAGGAAGTTGATCTTTTGGTAGAGAAAAATATGCGTGACGAGTGAAACGTGAGACGTGATGACCTATCCGGGATCGTCACGGCTCAATCGTCACTTTTCACGAAAAGGAACGAATGACTGAAGAACTTGAAATGAATGTCGGCGTCCAACCCCTGGATGCCATTATGACCGAAAAAAATATTAAGAATACGGATCTGGTGGCGATTGCGCCTCCCGGCTTCATCACGCACAAGCAGATTCAGAAGGGCCGGAAAGGGCGCCGCCTGACGATGCACATGCAGCAGAAGCTGATGGATGCGCTGAATATCTACAGCAAACCCGAATCCTATGAATGGGAAGAACTCTTCACCTACCGCGGGAAGAAAAACTTAAGTTCGTAGTTCCGCGTTGACTGGCGTCTCGCTTCGCGTCAGGCGGCCTCCCCTGAGCGGACCGCCTGAAGGCGGAACTACGAACCTTTTAAAGGCGAACCACAAACTTTTACGAGAAGAGCGTTATGAAATGGATCAATGTGGCGGGGGCGCGGGAGCACAACCTAAAGGATGTGCACGTCAAAATTCCGCGGGATGAACTGACGGTGGTGACGGGGCTGAGCGGCTCGGGAAAATCATCGCTGGCATTCGATACAATTTATGCCGAAGGGCAGCGCAAATATGTGGAAAGCCTTTCGGCGTATGCGCGCCAGTTTCTGGGGCAGATGCAGAAGCCGGATGTGGATTATATTGAAGGGCTTTCGCCGGCGGTTTCCATTGAACAGCGCACGGCGGGATCGAACCCGCGTTCGATCGTGGCGACGACGACGGAAATCTATGACTACCTGCGTTTGTTGTTCGCCAGCATTGGTAAACCGCATTGTTATAAATGCGGCAAACCGGTGACGAGTCAGAGCGCCGAGGAGATGGTTGAGCAATTGATGCAGCTCCCGGCTAAAACAAAATTGATGATTCTGGCGCCTTATGTTCGTGGACGGAAGGGCGAGCATGTCGACGTATTTGATAATATCCGGAAACAGGGTTTTGTGCGCGTACGGGTGGATGGCGAAATCTACGAAATCGAAAATATTCCGAAGCTGAAGAAAACCTACAAACACACCATCGAAGCGGTGGTGGACCGCCTGGCGATTTCCGACGATATCCGCACCCGCATGACCGATTCCGTCGAACTGGCGCTGGGTGAAGCGGAAGGATTGGTTACAGCACTGATTGCCACGGAGGACGGCGGCTGGGAAGAGCGCATGTTTTCCGAATCCAATGCGTGTCTCGATTGCGGGATCAGCTTCGACAAATTGGAAGCCCGCCATTTTTCCTTTAACAGTCCCTATGGGGCCTGCCCGACGTGTCATGGGTTGGGAACGCAGATGGTTTTCGACGAAGAGCAGGTGGTGCCGGATCACGGAAAGGCCATCGAATCCTGCATTCATCCGTGGCGTTACGGCGGGCAGCGCATGATCATTTATCATAAAAAACTGCTTCAGGCCGTCGCGGCCCGGCACGGGATTGACCCGAAAACCCCGTTCAAAGATTTGCCGAAAAAAGTGCAGCACGAGATTTTCTATGGAACGGGCGATGAAGACATTGAGTACTATATGCGCCGTCGCCTGATCAAAAAGCCGTTTCGGGGTGTGTTCGCCATGCTTAACGAGCGGTTGGAATCGAATGAAAACGAGGCGATGAGTCATTGGCTGCGCGGGTATATGAACAAACGCATCTGTCCGGATTGCAACGGGGCGCGTCTGCGCCCGGCGGTGCTGGCCTGCACCATGAGCGGTCGGAACATTCGCGAAATTATTACCGACTCCGTAATCGACTCGCAGCAGTTTTTCCAGACTTTGGAACTCTCGAAGCAGGAAGAGCTGATCACGAAGGAAATCCTGAAGGAGATTCGGGCGCGGCTCAGCTTTATGGTGAACGTCGGGCTCGATTATCTGACGCTCGACCGCGAAAGCGGAACGCTTTCCGGCGGCGAGGCGCAGCGCATTCGGTTGGCCACGCAGATCGGCGCCGGGCTGGTGGGCGTGGTGTATGTGCTCGACGAACCGAGCATCGGGTTGCATCAGCGCGATAACGATCGGCTGATTCATACGTTGCGCGGCCTGCGGGATCTGGGCAATACCGTGATTGTGGTGGAGCACGACGAACAGACCATTCGGACGGCCGACTATGTGATTGATATGGGCCCGGCGGCCGGGCGTTACGGCGGCGAAGTGGTTTTTGCAGGACGCACGGATAAGCTGATGAAGGCTGATACGCTGACGGCTAAATATCTCCGCGAAGAACTGAAGGTGGAAGTGCCTGAAACGCGGACGAAACCGTACAAAGGCTGGATCGAACTGAAGGGTGCGGAAGCCAATAATCTGAAAAAGGTGAATGCCAAATTTCCGCTCGGTCTCTTTACGTGTGTGACCGGCGTTTCCGGAAGCGGAAAAAGCACGTTGACCGATTTTACACTCAAGCGTGCGCTGGGCCGGCACTTCAATGGTTCAAAGGATGCGCCGGGCAAGCACAGGGAAATCAAGGGGCTGGAGCAGTGCGATAAAATGATCGTGATCGACCAGTCGCCGATTGGACGGACGCCGCGTTCCAATCCGGCCACCTACACCGGGGCCTTTACCGATATCCGTGAATTGTTTGCCACCTTGCCCGCCTCCAAAATGCGGGGTTACAAACCGGGGCGGTACAGCTTTAATGTGAAGGGCGGCCGCTGCGAAAAATGCAAAGGCGACGGTATCCTGAAGATAGAAATGCACTTTTTGCCGGACGTCTATGTACCCTGCGAACAGTGTAATGAAAAGCGCTATAACAAGGAAACGCTGGAAGTGCATTACAAAGGCAAAAACATTGCCGATGTGCTCGATATGACGATCAGCGAAGCACTCGATTTTTTTGAAGCCGTGCCGAAAATTCAGCGAAAGATGAAAACGCTCTGCGAGGTTGGGCTGGGTTATCTGAAACTCGGTCAGCCGGCCACGACCCTTTCCGGCGGCGAGGCGCAACGCGTGAAACTCTCGACTGAGCTCAGTAAACGGTCGACGGGACAGACGGTCTATATTCTCGATGAGCCGACCACCGGTCTGCATTTTGCCGATGTGCATAAACTGCTGGAAGTGCTGGAACGCCTGCGCGATGAAGGTAATACCGTCATCGTGATTGAGCACAACCTCGACATGATTAAACGCGCCGACCACATCATCGATCTCGGCCCCGGCGGCGGCATTAACGGCGGAACCATCGTCGCCACCGGCACGCCCGAGAAAGTGGCAAAGTGCAAGGAATCGTTCACGGGTCAATATCTGAAGGAATTGTTGTAAGAAGAGTGTGAAAGGGGTGTGAAAGGTATGTAGTTCCGCCTTTAGGCGGCCTCTGCGGACTGGCCGCCTGACGCGAAGCGAGACGCCAGTCAACGCGGAACTGCAAACTTCTGCCTACGAGTTTTTATTCTGCATCCCTGTACGTCGCAGGGTTGAAATACGGGGGGAATCAACTTACCGTGTTTGCATGATTCAGCAAATTATCCATTTTCTACGGGCAGAAGAAAAATCCTGTACGATCCTCGGAACCAATGGTTCCGGGAAGAGCCGGCTGGCGGAGGAACTTTTCCAGACTTCGGACGTTCCGTGCCAGCTTGTTTCGCTGGAACAGCAGATTGAGGTAATGGAAGAGGAGCGGCGTAATGATGATTCCGATTTCATGGATTGTCCCGATCCGGGGCGCAGCGTTGCGGACTTTATTGCAGAGGTCGGAGCCATTACGCCGGAGCTGGAGCGCTGTTTTTCCGCATTCAATATGGAACCGATTCTGGAGCGTGGACTGAAGTTTCTTTCGACCGGCGAGTTCCGGAAGGCGCAGATCTGCCGGGCGCTGGCGGAAAAGCCGAAACGGCTGGTTCTGGATGAGCCGTTTGACGGGCTGGATATTCAGGCGCAGGACGAGCTGAAGCGTTTATTGACCCGGCTTGCGGAACAGGGACTGCAACTTGTGCTGATTCTGAATCGGGTGGATGAAATTATTGAAGCTGCAAGTACGGTTTTTCTGATCGATGAGTTCGGCATCGTGGATACCGTTTCGGCTGGAGATGATCTGGAACGTTTTTTCAAGATGTATGCGCTGCCGGATCAGCTCCCGGAGCCGCCGGAGCGGGAGCCGCTGGAGCTGAAACCGGGAATGCCGCTGATTGATTTCAGGCAGGTCGGTGTGGCCTACGGGGACAAGCCGGTTTTCCAGGAACTGGATTGGCGGGTGGAGCCGGGCGAGCATTGGCAGGTGGCGGGGCCGAACGGCTGCGGTAAAACCACGCTGCTGGAAATGGTGACGGGGGATCATCCGCAGCTCTATGCAAACGATGTGAATGTTTTTGGGATCCGCCGCGGTTCGGGAGAAAGCGTGTGGGACATTAAAAAACACATTGGGCATGTTTCCTCGTCGGTGCAGGTGAACTACCGGGTGTCGGCCTCGATTCTTGATGTGGTTATTTCCGGTCTGCACGATTCCATCGGAATCTACCGCAAGCCATTGCTGCAGGAAATTCGGTGTGCAAAAGAATGGATCAATCTGCTGCATCTGGGGCATAAGATGACGCGTCCGCTCAGGAGTTTGTCCTACGGCGAACAGCGGCTGGTATTGATTGCCCGGGCCATGATTAAACGGCCGGCCCTGCTCATTCTGGATGAGCCGTGCCAGGGATTGGATGAGGTGAACCGGCGGACCATTTTAAATTTGATTGATCATATCGGGCAAAGCAGCGGAACAACGCTGGTATATGTTTCGCATCATACCACCGATCAGATTTCCTGTATCCAACGAACGCTGAAGATGGAGAGTTAGATGCCGAATATGCATAAATTGGAAGTGCGGAAAAGCGGGATTCACGGCAAGGGGGTTTATGCCATTGAGCTGATTGAAGCCGGCGCAAAGATTGGAACCTACCATGGCGAGATTACCGATGAGGACGATACCTATGTGTTGTGGGTTACCGATGAGGACGGAAAGGAGTACGGCGTGAACGGAACCTCGGATCTGAAGTTCCTGAATCATGCGCACGAACCGAATGCCGAATTCGATGGCGAGGAATTATACGCGCTTCGGGATATCCAGCCCGGTGAAGAAATTACCTTCCACTATGGGGAAATGTTTGTGGAGTGGCTCAATTCCTAGCTGTTACACTGGAGGGACCGGTTCCTCCCGGTCTTCCGTACGTTTGGGTTTAGTCGAGGTGGAACTCGACCCTCGATTGGATTAAAAACTAATCCGCTAACACGAAACCCATGCAGCTCAGCTTACGCTTCAGTTCCTGTCCGGCACCGGTGAGGTGCAGCGTGGTGTTGTTAAACTCGCGTCTCATCCGGTAGTGCTTGCGCAGGGCATCGAAGTTTCGCGCCCGATCAATCTCTCCATGCACAGCGGCCTCGCGAATCAGGCGGTCATCTTCTTCAATATCATACACGGCTTTAATGATTGCGTGCAGGACCTCTTCGTCGTCCCGTGCGGTGCAGTCGACTTCCAGTGAAGGAACTTCGGGTTCCGGCAATGAGGCGGCAATGTTCCAATCCTTGGAGATTTCAAAGAAGTTGCAGAGCTCGTTATAGCAGTCGATCGTTCCGTTGATTTTTCCTTCGTAGGAATGGCCGGCAATATGGGGGGAAGCCAGATCGGTCATTTTCAGAATATCGTTTCGGAAGGCGGGTTCGGGGGACCATACATCAAGGATTGTACGCGAAACGGCGCCGCCGCGTTTGGCATCCATCAATGCATCGTAGTCGCACACGCTGCCGCGTGAGGCATTAATGAAAATGGCGCCGGGTTTCAGCTGTTCAAAAAACAGATAGTCAGCCATCCGTTCGGTGGGCCAGGGCTTTTCTTTGATGAATGGAACGTGGAGCGTGACGATGTCGGATTCCGCGAGCACGGTTTCCAGAGATTGGAAGTCGGGATCGGAAGAGACCGCGGCGAGGGGAGGATCGTTCCGCAGTACATTCATGCCGAGCGCGTGGCATTTTTTCACGACGCGACTGCCGACATTTCCGCATCCGATTACACCGATGGTTTTTCCTTCGAGGTCGAAGCCGTGGCGACGGCCGAGAGTGAGCAAGCCGGCAACGACATATTCGGAAACGCTGTTGGCATTGCAGCCGGGGGCGGCACAACTGTAGATGCCGCGGCGCTGCATCCAGTCGGCATCGAGATGATCGGTGCCGGCAGTAGCGGTGCCGACAAATTTGACCGGTGTGCCTTTTAGCAGCTCTTCCGTCGCTTTGGTTTTGGAACGGATGATCAGTGCATCGGCATCGAGCAGGTCATCGTGTGTGATTTCGCGGTCGGGAATGATTTCGGTTTTCCCGGCAGTGGAAAAGGCGGTTTCGCCAAGCAATACTGTTTCTGCGCAGACAATTTTCATGCGGGCATTCTCCGCAGTTAAGGGATGGGGCTCAAGTTCCAATCGCTGGAAAAATCAGCGGCGTTTCTGCTGGTTCCGATACTGTTTTTCCCGTGATGCCGGATGGTATTGGGTGTGCTGTCTGTGGCGGTCGTGCGTGGAATTTTTCTTCCAGAGGTGTGTGTACCAGAGTTTGGCGGTGGCCACAATGAGCAGACAAATGGAGAAAACGGCGGTGATCATGAGCGTTAAAATGCCCTTATGCTTATGGACGCCGGTTCCTTCTTCTTTAGCAAAGAAGGAGAGGGCGAGCAGCAGCCCGACGGTGATGATTAAGATAAGCGCTCCTGTAACTGCCGGATGCGGTCGCAGGCTAAAATGCGGAACTTTTCCCCTGGACATTTCAAAAGCCATATTTTCGTACAGTGTTGGGCGAGTACGGTAAACGCACTGGCCGATTTTATAATGAATTCGTTAACGCTATCGGGTCTCACTTCAGGAGCCCGGTTACAAAGATGAGGGTAGTGTGTATCACCTTCGGCGGTTTGATTTAAAGTAAGAAGAATCAGTATTTATTTTGGCGGGAGTGTGGTTCGTGCTCTTTTTTTGCAGGCGGTATCTGTTCCGGGAATTGAAATCGTGCAACCGAAATTTTATCGAGTTAATTAATTAATATTATACATAATGCCGGTCCGTTGCCGGATGCCGTCCGGTCGGAATCTGATCTTTGATAAGCTGAACTCATTAAAAGGCAATAATTAGGAGGTTTATATTGCGTTGAATGAACGAGTCATGTAATAAATTAATAATTATGAATGAAGTGGTCTGAGTGCAGGACTGCGAGGTGCAGTGCAGCATGCGTCTGAAGTGTTCTAATTAGGATAAATGTAAAATCATGATGAGTTCATATGAAAGTTGGGTGCTGGCGGCGGAGCAGTTGCTGAAACCGTTAGTCGATCGCATGCAGCCGGGTGCAGCGTTCATTCCATTGGAAGGTATGGCGAGTAATCATGGCATTGGTGCGGATGAGCTGGAAGCGTTTGCCCGGCCGTGTTTGCTGGCGAGCCATTGGCTGGCTGCACAGGGCGGAGAGGCATCGGGATTCAGCCGCGATGAGGTGGCGCGCTGGTTTCGCGAAGGCCTGGTGGCCGGAACCGATCCGAAGGCGGATACGTATTGGGGGGCCATCACCAACTATCATCAGCATTCCGTTGAATCCGGTGCTTTGGTGCTGGCGCTTGAAATGGCGCGCGACTGGTTGTGGACGCCGTTGACGGCAGACGGGAAACTGCAGGTATTGAAGTGGTTCCGCACGGTGCGCGGCGTGGGACTGCACCGGAACAATCATTTATTTTTCGGCGTATTCCCGCTTTGTTTTACGATTCGCGAAGGCCTGGGGTCGACGGAGGATCAGGCGCTTGTACTGCAGTGGATGGATATTCTGGAGAGTATGTATCTGGGTAACGGCTGGTTTCTGGATGGAATGAACGAAACCGTCGATCATTATAATGCCTACGCCTTTCATTATTACGGCCTGTGGTGGGGCAGGCTTTACGGGGATATGGATCCTGCACGCGCCGAGCGCTGGCGTGACTATGCCAAACCGTTCCTTCATGACTATTCGCACTTTTTTGCGGCCTCCGGCGAAAATGTTCCGTTTGGCCGTTCGCTGATCTATCGCTTTGCGGCATCGGCCCCTTTTGGGCTTGCACATCTTTGCAAGGTGCGGGAGCTGTCGGCGGGCATGAGCCGGAAACTTTGCACTAAGAATCTGGAGTTTTTTCTGGATCGGCTGCCCGCCGGCGAGCCGCTCAGTATCGGATGGGTTGATGATTTCCCGGCGTTGGCCGAGGCCTATTCGTGCGCGGGTTCGCCGTATTGGGCGGCGAAGGCTTTTGCGCCGTTGCTGATTGAGCCGGCTGATCCGTTCTGGACGGAAGCCGAAGAACCGCTGCCTGCTGAAGGGGCGGATTATTCGCGCCCGATTCCAATCATTGGAATGGTGGTGCGCTCCATCGAAGGCGAGGTGGAACTGTTGAATGGCGAGAGTGCCATCTGTCCGGGAAACACAGCGTTCGGAACCTATAAGTGGGGGAAAACCAGTTTCCGCACCGGCGTTGGATTTGAGGTGAAATCGCCGGAAGGCGAGTTTCCGCGCGACGCCGCGCTAACGGCGGAAACAGAGGACGGAACGGTTTTCGGGCGGCACAGCACGCATGTGCTTAAATGCACGGAGAACGAAGTCGCTATGGCCTATGTGCTGGGCGATAAAGTGACACTGTTCGGCCTGCAGGTGGAAAGTCGGATCTGGTTGCGCGGGGGGTGGCAGCTGCAGCTGCACAAATACGATGCGCATCAGAAGGCGCGATTGACCGTGGGCGGCTACAGTTTACCCGTCGGGGACGAGACCCATTTTTCAAAACTGCAGGCCGTGGCGGGCTGGGATTCATCCGATCTCATCCGGCATTCCGGCGCAGCGCGTACGCACATGCTGGCGGATGCGAGCAGTTATCCGATTTTGCAGACAGAATGGGTTGAGGGCGAGGGAGCCCTGGTGTGTTTGTCGTATTGCGGGAAGCATCCTTCCAGAGATTGGAAGATTGTTTCAGCCGATGCATCCGGTGTTGTTTTGGAAAAAGAGAATGAACCGGCGTGGGAGATCTGCTTTGACTAACGAACCGATTCAGTTGCCGCCTGCGTATGTATGGCGCAGTTACCTCGGCGGTGCCGAGCTCCGTACGTTTCGCAACGGGAGGAGCACGGCGGATGACCATTTCCCGGAAGATTGGCTGGCCTCCACCGTGCGGGCACGGAACGGTGAAAATCAGCAATCGGCCAATGAGGGGTTGTCGAAGATTATTGTTGATGGGGTCGAGCGGCTGCTGCTTGATGTGATTGCTTTGAACCCCCGGTGGTTCTGGGGAAATCAGGTACCACCCGTTGATGAATTGGGAAGGACCGGCATTCTGATTAAACTGCTCGATTCCAGTGTTCGTCTGCACCTGCAGGCGCATCCTGACCGGGCTTTTGTTGCGGAGCATTTCAGGGGAAATGCCGGTAAGACCGAGTGCTGGTATATTCTTTCTGTCCGGGATGACGATGCCTTCGTTTATCTGGGTTTTCAGCATGCTCCGACCCCGGAGGAGTGGGGGCAGATGGTGCGCGATCAGGATCTGGAAGGCATGCGGGCCTGTTTTGAAAAAATACCGGTAAAGCCGGGCGATTGCCTGATGGTGCCGGCGGGCATTCCGCATGCCATAGGCGAAGGCATTTTTATGATCGAACTGCAGGAGCCGACCGATTGGGTGGTGCGTTGCGAGTTCAGTGCGGGCGGTCATGTTCTGCCGCACGATGCGCGCTTTATGGGGCTCGAACTGGAAGAGGTGCTCCCGCTTTTCGACTATACGGAATATGCGTTGAACACGGTCTGTGAAAAATTGCTGCAGGCACCGGAGGTGCTGCGTACGTCGGACTCCTTTGTTGAGGAACGGATTATTGATCCGAAGCATGCGGCCTTTTTCCGGTTAAGGCGTATGTACGGTACGGGGCCGGCCGACTGGATTGGAAACGAGCCGATGGTGCTGATTGCCTTGAAGGGGGCCGGCCGACTGAATGGCGTTGCGGTAAGCGCCGGCGAAACCTGGTTGCTGCCCGGTGCCGTGCCGGAGTGGAATTGGACGGCCGTTTCCAAGGATTGGAACATTTTGCTGGCACAACCGCCGATTCGATAAAGAGGGGGATTTTATGCTGACGGTTTACGATTATGTGGTGATTGGGTTCTTCTTCCTCTTCATGCTTTCGCTGGGGCCGGTTTTTAAACATTTCAGTAAAAACGACAGCGACTTTTTCCGTGGCGGGGCGCAGATGCTTTGGTGGATGGTCGGCGGGTCGGCCTTCATGACGCAGTTCAGCGCGTGGACCTTTACCGGTGCGGCGAGTAAGGCCTATCAGGACGGCACGTTGGTGGCGTTAATCTTTTTCGCGAACGCCGTCGGATTTTTCATTAACTTTGTCTGGTTTGCACCGCGCTTCCGCCGAATGCGGGTGGTATCGCCTATTGAATCGGTGCGCGAACGTTTCGGTCCGGTGAATGAACAGGTATTCACCTGGCTGCAGATTCCGATGAGCCTGGTCTATGCTTCGATCTGGCTGAACGGTCTGGCGGTATTTGCCTCGGCGGTATTCGGATTCAACATGGAGCAGACCATCTGGGTGGTCGGCATTGTGGTGATTGTGCTCTCTGTGGCGGGCGGTTCGTGGGCCATCTGTGCCGGCGACTTTGTTCAATTGCTGCTGCTGATGGCGGTTTCGATTGTAACGGCTGTAATGGTATTGGGTCATGCCGACATCGGCGGAATTTCAGGCCTGATTGAAAAAGTGCCGGGCCATCATTTTAACTGGGACGAGGTGGCGCGCCCGCAGATTATCTGGTTCTGGATCATTGCGACCTTCATCAAGCAGTTCCTGATTCTGAACAATATGCAGGATTCCTATCGCTACCTCGGTGTAAAGAACGAACATCAGGCGCGCAAGGCCGCGCTGTTGGCCTCCGGCCTGATGCTGATCGGTCCGGTGATCTGGTTTATTCCGCCGATGGCCGCCCGGATACTGAGTCCGGATCTGGCCGTTGAATTCCCTATGCTCAAAAATCCGGCAGAGGCTTCGTACATTTTTGCGGCGATGAAGGTCCTGCCGGTCGGTATGATGGGGCTGCTGGTCTGCGGGTTGTTTGCGGCAACGATTTCGTCTATGGACAGCGGGCTTAATCGGAATGCCGGCATATTTATCCGTAGTTTCTATCAGCGTGTCGGCAAAGAAAAAACATCAACGCAGCTGCTGGTTGCAGGCCGTGTGGTGTCCGGGTTGTTCGGTGTGATTATCATTATGATTGCGACGTATATCAGCCGACTGGAAGATATGGATCTGTTCAATGTGATGCTGCTGTTCAGCGGCTTGATTGCGATTCCATATGTGATTCCGCTGGTGTGGGGCATTATGTATAAAAAGACTCCGCCGTGGTCCGGTTGGAGTACGGTGGTGGTCGGTTTGACGGTTTCGCTGGTCATCAAGAATTTTATCGATCCGGCCTGGTTTGGTGAACTGTTCGGCTTTGACGGTGAAATGAGTTCGCGGGAAGTGAAGGACTATTATTATTTCTTCGGCGTGCTCGCCAACGCCGTGATTTGCACGGCCTGGTTCTTTGCTACCTCCTTGTTCTACAGAAAATCTTCGGTTGAGTTCAGGGCGCGGGTGGACACGTTTTTTACGGCGATGCGTACGCCGATTGATTTCAGGAAAGAAGTGGGCGAGGCCAAGGATGGGGCACAATCACGGATGCTCGGAATCCTCTGCTTTGTCTATGGCGGTTTTGTTCTGTTGCTGATTCTGGTGCCGAATCCATGGATGAGCCGTATCGCCTTTTTATTCTCCGGCGGTTTGATTGGCGGTGTAGGCGCACTGTTGTATCGGGCATCTAAAAAAGGAAATGAATCATGAGTAAAAAACTGAACGGAAAACGCGCGCTGGTTACGGCCGGTGCGCAGGGTATCGGGTTGGCCATCAGCAAGGCACTGCTGGCGGAGGGCTGTAACGTGGCTGTACATTATTTTTCTTCGGCCGATGCGGCCAATGCCCTGAAGGCGGAATATGGCGAAGAGCGCGTTTGTATTTTTCAGGCCGACCTGACGGATGCCGCGGCGGCAGAACAACTCGTTACCGATTCCGTCGCGTGCCTTGGCGGGCTCGATATTCTGATTAATAACGCCGGTTCTTTGATTGCCCGGCGCTTATTGAATGAAGTGGATATGGATTTCTGGCGGACGGTCATTGATGTGAATGTGACCTCCATGCTGAACGTTACGCAGGCTGCGGTTCCGGCGTTGAAGAAGGCGGGCAGTGCGAGCATTGTGAACCTTGCTTCGCTGGCCGGTCGGAAAGGCGGGCATCCCGGGTCGCTGGTTTATTCGCTGGCCAAGGGCGCGGTGCTCACCATGACGCGCGCGCTTTCCAATGAGCTCGGGCCGGATGGCATTCGTGTGAATGCCCTCGCGCCCGGTTTGATTCTTGAAACGAGTTTTCACAATACACACACCACCAAGGAGTCGGCTGCTGCAACGATTGCCCAGATTCCATTGGGCCGTGCCGGCACGCCGGACGACGTTGCTCATTCGGTGGTCTTTCTGGCGGAGCAGTTCGACGGTTTTATGACCGGTGCCACCTTGGATATTAACGGCGGAGTCTATTGCGCATGAAAAAGCTGATTTTCACGGGGTGCCTGTTCGCCGCGATTGCGGCGCAGTCCGCATCAAAATATGCAGACTACGAATCCTATACCGGATTCACGGTCGATTCCGTGCCGGAGCTTCCGGCAAAAGAAGTGCATCCCTCGCTCTGGTTTAAGAAGGCGGATGTGGCGGCATTGAAGGCGAAGAAGGATCAGGACAAAACGGCGGCGCGGTTCTGGGCGGAGGTTTCCGGAAGCGAGTTCCTGACCTTGGAACTTCCGTCGGTCCCCGGGATCGATGATGGCAAAAAGGTGATCCATAAATACTACGGCACCATGTCGCAGATCGCCGCATACAATGCCTTCATGTTCTGGATGGACGCTTCTCCTGAATATCAGGAACGGGCCATTGCGGCGCTGGAGCGGGCGTACGACGGGCCGATCAAAGAACTGGATCCGAAAGAGAAGAGCGGTCCGGTCGACGAAATTTATATGGGGACCTGGCTGCAGAACTATGCGGCGGCGTATGACTGGATGCAGCCGTTCCTCTCGCCGCAGCAGGACGAGGCCATTCGGAAGCAATTAGGCGATGAGTGCAACCGGGTTGCTATCAATCTGTATGAGTGGGCGGATCGCCCGCACAACCATTTGTCAAAACCGGCCTGGGGCGTCGGCAGTATGGCTTTGGCGCTGTCGGACGATCCCCGGGCGCTCGGCTGGCTGGGCATGGCGCTGGCGGCGGCGAACGACAACACGCGCTATTTTTTCAGCGCGGACGGAATCTATCGGGAAGGCGCGCACTATATGATGTTCAGCTGGGTCAATTTTCTGCCGTTCATGTGGAACTACTACAACGTTTCGGGCGTGAACCAGTTTGAGAATTTTCAGCCGCTGATGGAATGGGGGATTGCCGTGCGCAACGGAAAAGGCTGGTTGCCGAATCTTGAAGATTCCTACATCCGGCCGTTCCCCGGACACATGGCTGCCGGCATGTATAAAGAGGCATCTTCGTGGCTCAATTCATCGGCTCCTTTATCGGATATTCTGATGTGGAATTTTGAAACCACGGATTGGTCGCCGTTTGAAGCGTATCTGGAAAAAACGGGATACAATTATTCCGGTGCAAGCTGGGATTTCGCGATGTCGTTGGTTGAATACCTGACCTACGATCCAACCCTTGGAAGAGCTGCGCCCGACGTGTCGCCGACCGTTTTTCTCGATGGCGGACAGACGATATTCCGAAACAGCTGGGCGCCGTCCGATCCTGCTGTGCGTTACCTGCTTTTTCAGGGCGTGGCCGAAGCCGACAACCATCATCATGCGGAGCACCTGAGTTTTATTCTGTTTGCAGAAAATCAGATGATGGCGTCCGACGGCGGCTACAGTCGGGGCACGTATTCCGGTAAAGAACGTACAGAATGGTACAATCAGGGCATTGCCCATAATGTGGTGTTGCTGAACGGCGAGGCACCGGTGGATGTTGCAGAAGGGCAGACGCCGCTTTCCAAACATCGGATGGATACTACATTTTTTGACTTTGAGGAAAAGGAGGCCCCGTATCCGAACGGCGGGCTGCTGCGCCGTGCGATTGCCTTTCCCGGCGAGTCCTATTTTGTGGTGGCCGATATTGTTACCTCGCCCGAAAAGTCCGAAGCGGTTCAGGTGCTGCACGGCGGTCGGGGTGCGATGACCGGCGCCGGCGTTTCCAGAGTCTGGAACTTTTCTGATGATGCGTACGGGCCGGCCTCGAAGCTCTACACCTGGACGTTCGGCGCGGAAACCATCGAAAACGACGAAGGTGAAAGCACGTATCTGAAAGACGATTACGGGGTCTTCCCGTACATCAAGGCCAAGGCCGAAGGAAAAGAGATCACCTTTCTGCAGATACTTTTCCCTGCATCGACCGATCAGGCGGCTCCTGTGGTTGAATCGAGCCGGAACGGAAATCAGATCTGGGCGACGGTTTCCGGTGAAGGCATGGCGGATGTTCTGATGGTGCAACCGGGGTCGGATAAGGTTGAGTTCCAGGGATTGGAAACGGATGCAAGCTTCTGCTGGGTTCGCACAAAAGACGGGAAACCCGTTGAGTTCGCCGTCCGCGAAGCGACGTATCTGAAGAAGGCCGGAAATATACTGTTCCAATCAGCGGAACTCCGGAGCGAGGCAAGGAGATTGTGAACCGTGCCGGATTAGTCTGCGGTCTGATTGCCGTTTCCGGCATTGCTCTTGCGGCTCATCCGCCGGCAACGCTTCTGATGGATGGAGACGTATTGGCACAAAGCAAAGAGCGGATTCTGGCGGGCGATGCGGAGATACTGCCTGCTTTTTCAAATCTGGTTGAACAGGCCGAAGCCGCATTGTTCTCCGGGCCGTTTTCGGTGATGAATAAAACCCGCGTTCCGCCCAGCGGCGATAAGCATGATTATATGAGCTTCAGTCGCTACTGGTGGCCGGATCCGACTAAACCCGATGGATTGCCCTATATCCGGCGTGACGGCGAAACCAACCCGGAAAGTCAAGGTTCGGCGTCGGACCGCCCACGGTTGGGTCATATGGCGGCCGGAGTGGAAACGTTGGGATTGGCCTACTATTTTACCGGCGATCCGCGTTATGCCGAGAAGGCTGCCGAGCTGATCCGTATCTGGTTTCTGAATCCGGCAACCCGTATGAACCCGAACCTCAATTTTGCACAGGGCGTCCCGGGGTTGGTGGACGGCAAAAAGAGCGGAATTCTTGACGGCCGGCTTTTTTGCCGGGTATTGGATGGCGTCGTTTTGCTGGAGGGGTCCGCGGCGCTGAGTGATTCCGAAGAGGAGGGCTTGCGGGCGTGGTTTGCTCAATATCTTAAATGGTTGAAGTCGAACGAAATGGCACAGAATGCGTCTAATGCCGAAAATAACCACGGTACCTTCTTTGATGTGCAGATTATGTATATTGCCCTTTTTACCGGCGATGTAAGTTATGCGCGGGAAATCGCCGTCGCGGCCGTCAATAAGCGAATTCTGGTCCAGATTGAGGAGGATGGGGCGCAACCGGAAGAGTTGGCGCGTACGCGATCTCTTTTCTACAGCCTGTTCAATCTTGATGCCATGTTTCTGTTGGCCCGGCTGGCCGAACCAACCGGAGTTGATCTGTGGCATGCGGGCGATTCGCGCATACGGGCCGGACTTGATTTTATGGCGCCGTATGCAGATCCGGTAAAGCCCTGGCCGTATCCGGAAATCAGGGACGAAGGGCGCATGCAGCTGCTTCAGCTGCTGCTGTATGCTGAAAAGGTTTATGCGGATGAATCCTATGGAAAATGGGTAGAGAAATTTCCGGAGGGAACTGCGGGAGAGAGAGAACGGCTGGTTGTTCCGTTGATGCGCTGACCGGGCTTATCAGGGGGATGTGGTTAAAAATATGAAACCCCATATTAAAACAAAGATAAACCGGAGGAAATCCGGCTGTGTTGCAGGTTTTATCGCTACGGAAACTTCCGTGCTGCAGGCATGGGAAGAAAGAATGCAGTTTGTTGTGCCGTCTGTTTGCGGTGCGCGCTATATCCACTCGAATAGAAGGCAGACAGGGCGCAGAGAATGGAAAATAAGATGAGAACTGTACAACTGACAATGATGTTCCTGTGGATGGCCGGGGTTTCCGTGGCGACCGTATATCCGGTTTCAACTGCTGCGGAGTTTAATGCATTGCCTACACTGAATGCGGGCGATCAGGTCGTGCTGCAGGATGGAAATTACGGGGCGCTCGATAAAACGCTGACGAGTTCGATTTCCAGCGATGCCGCAGCTCAAACTAATCCGGTGCTGGTCTATGCCCAGACGCCGGGTGGGGTGAAAATTACGGAGCCTTCCAATATTACGCTGTCGGGGCGGGGCATCACGCTGGCCGGACTGGACTTTGTTTCCGGAAGCGGGATGATTGATAATGGAAGCGGTTCGCCGGCGGAAATCATTCGGTTGGGTATTGATTCCCGCTATATGACCTTGTCCAACCTGCGTTTTAAGGACTGCACAACCGGTGATGACTATGGGCATTGGATCCAGATTAACGGGTTTAATCATGTCGTTGAATACTGCTCCTTTGAGGGGAAAGACGAGCCGAATGCCAATGCAACCATCGGCATTAAGCGCAGCAGTTCCGAAGCGGGAATTGCGGTGCCGCGCAACCATATTATCCGCCGGTGCTATTTCGGTCCCCGGGAATCATCGGAGTCGGAAAACGGATACGAAACCATTCGGATCGGCGACAGTTCTTCGCAGGCGCATTCGATGCAGGTGACCGTAGAAGAGAATGTGTTCTATCGGTCGATCTGGCGTTCGGACGGCGAAAAGCCAAACGACATGGAGATCATCTCCAACAAATCGGCCGACAACGTGATCCGGAACAATACGTTTCTGGAAAGTTACGGCGAGGTTACTTTGCGGCATGGAGACCGTGCGCTGGTTGAGGGGAATTATTTCTTCGGGGGCGGTCGATATTCCGGCACTTCGATTGTTGTGGATTCGCCCAATGATTATCAGGGCGGAGTGCGGGTCATCGGCACGGATCACGTGGTACGGAATAACTATTTTGAAAACCTGCGGGGCAGCAGCTATCGTGCTGCAATCTGTCTGATGGGCGGCTCTGCTGATTTCGACGATGGTGATGGATCCACCGGGGACAACGGCTACGAAGCGGCGCATAACGCGCAGATTTTCCATAATACATTTGTCGGTTGTGGGGAGATTAATCTGGGTTTCTATGGTTCGGATGGCGATATGCAACCCACCAATTGTGCGATTTACAACAACGCGTGGCACGGCACCGGCTCGTCCGGTGCCATTGAGCGTTCCAATGGGTTTGTTGTGGGGCCTTGCGGCGGAAACTATATCTATGAACCGGGGGCGTATGGCTGGACGGGGCTGGTGAACGGGACCTACACCCATTCGGTATCGGCGCAGATTACAGAGGCGTTTGATGCCTGTCTGGTTCCGACATCGAGCAGTCCGCTGTTGAATGCCGCCTTGATCCCCGGTCTGGTATCGAATGACGTGCGGGGGCTGTCTCGCATGGGTCTGCTTCCAGACATTGGAAGTTTCGAGCGCGAGGTGGATGGAACGGGCAGCCGTCCGCTGCTGCGTTCCGAGGTGGGGCCGGAGTTCGACAGCGGGCCGGCCGGAACCTATCCGGTGGTGCTGGGTGCGCTGGATCCGCTTGTTCCGCCATCCGGTAATTTTGATCTGAGCGAATGGTATCTGCAGGCGCCGGTTGATTCCACCAATGGGTTTTCGGGGGAAGCCTTGACGCTTTCCTCCGCAATGCTGACAAACGGCTATGAAAATGCGCCGTATTTCTATACGGGAACGGATGGCTCGATGGTCTTTACAGTGCCCTACAACGGAGCCATTGCCGGAACATCCCCGAGTCCGCGCAGCGAACTGCGGGAAACCTATTCCGATGGATCGCTGCGCAATTGGCTGCCGCTCGACGATGGCGGTGTTCATACTCTCGAAGCGGTGTGCCGGGTGAACTCGGTCGGCATCGGCAAGGTTGCAATCGGACAGATTCATGGCAAGGAGCCGAATGTGCCGACGGTGATTATGCGCTACGACGGCACAACGGATCCGGCGCAGATTGCGGTATCGACCTATCTGACTGCGGATGGGCTGGGTTCCAAGGATTGGATGTATTTTCCGGCTCCTGCGCTGGGCGAATCGATTGCCTACCAAATGAAGATGGTTGCCTCTCCGACTTCGTTTACGTTCTATTGCACGGTGAACGGTTCCACCCAGTCGGTCGATTTGTCGGACGATCTGGCAAACTGGCTGGTATCGACCTTCTATTTCAAGGCGGGGGCGTATTACACCGTTCCTGCCCCGGGCTCCACCACGCAGGTGGCATTCCAGGAACTGTCGCTATCGCGCGGCGGCGATGTGGAGATTGCCACGGTGGCATTGCCGAACGCGGTGCTGGGGTTTCCCTATTCTCAATCTCTGCAAACGGTCAGCGGTACGGGCGGTCCTGCCTGGTCGATTGAGCGTGGCGCACTGCCGCCGGGATTGTCGTTGAGCGCCGGAGGACTTCTATCCGGAACGCCAACGACTAACGGGGTTTTTCTGTTTACGGTGCAGGTGCTTGAGGGAGGCATCGCCGATTTGCAGTCGCTGAGTCTTGCTGTGGATACTGCAGGATCTTCAATGGTGTATCTGTCGGAAGATTTCGAAGCCGGGCAGACAGCCGGCCAACAACCGAACGGGGCAACGGTGCTGCGGCCGACCTCCAATACTGCCGATAATTATGTGAAGGTTGTTGATGGCGCCGGAAACACCGCGGGAGCCGGAAACGGAGTACGTTTTCGTGATAACGGGAGCGCCTCAACGCTGCTCTCTTATAACTTTGTCGACAGTGCCGGCGATCAGATTTCCGCCGTCCGCGCTGACTTTAATTTTGCTCAAATCGTGACCGGCGGGTCGAGCAGTCACTTTGTCGGGCTCGGCTTTGGCGAGTATAATACGGGGCAATCGCTTAACAGTTCGGCCAATCGGTTTACGGAAGTACGGTTGTATGCCGACGGCACGATCGATTTTGTTGCCTCGGGAGGGTCGTCGAGCACGGGAAATGTCCTGCCGACGGGCCCGAATTCGCTCTCTATTTTCGTCAACGACTACGACTCAGTGGCGGTCGATTATACCGGCCCCGACGAAAGCATCTATTCGCTTCCGGCCAACTCGGTGGCCTATTGGCTGAACGGGGCGCGTGTGATTATGGGAGACGGCAAGGGCTGTCTTGCGATGGATGTCGGGGATTCCACGGCGGGGGGAACGGTGGGCTCCACCGAAGATAATCTGGGCAAATTCGGTTTTTATTCCAGTACGAGCTATGTCGGTCTGGACTTCGTCTTCGATGATATACAGGTTTACGATCTGAGCGGCGGTCCAATGGTTGAGTTGACGAGCCGTGCGCTGGTGGGCGTTGCGGCCGGTTCCGATGATGGGAATGGTCCGGAGAATACAGTGGATGGGTTGTTGGGGACCCATTGGTCTGCCGCGGGAGAGGGTGCGTGGATTTCTTATGACCTGGGCGTTCCGCAAAGTCTGCATGAAGTGCTGGTGGCGTGGTATCTGGGCGACGCGCGCTCCTATGATTTTACCGTTGATGTTTCGGTGGATGGCTTAAATTGGGCCCGAGTGGTCGCGCTGGAGACCTCTTCCGGAAGCAGTACAGCTTTGCAGGTATACGATTTTTCCGGGATCAGTGCGCGTTACCTCCGCATCGTGGGCTATGGAAATAATGTGAATGATGAATTCGCAATTTCCGAGGTTGAAATCCGGGGTGTGCCGGCCACGCTTCCAGAGGAAGTGGTCCTGCCCGCTATGGAAAATGCCGATGGTGGCATTCGGTTTTCACTTTTCGCGGTCTACGGTGCGCTCTATCAGCTCCAGCGTACCGAATCGCTGACTCCGGTTAATTGGGTGAATGCCGCCGGAGCGGCGGTTGGGGCGGGTGATGTACTGGATTTAACCGATTCTGATCCGCTCGCTGGAAAACGCTTCTATCGCCTGCTTGTTCAGCCGTGAAACCGGGTTGCTGTACAAAATAATAATATTGAAATCTGGCGATTTAGATTTGTTGATAAAAATTTGTTAGTAGCTAGTAATAAGCGTAATAGTGCTATTAATAATCAATCATAATTATTACTTGACCTTGTGAACGGGCGTCCTATTATCACGCTAGTTAATCGGAAAAGCTAAAATCCATGGAGGTAGTGATGAAGAGGATGGTTCTGGTAATTTCGGCGGTGTCGGTGTTTGGGGCGCTGTCAGGATATTCAGTGGAGTTGCTCAATGAAAACTACGATGCAGAAACAGTGGGCAATCCACCTGCAGCAGACGTTGTTCGTCCGAATGCAAATACCTCCATTATTTTTACGAAGGTTGTGGACAGTGGGGTGAATTCCGCCGGCTCCGGGAACGGGGTTCAGATGTATGATATGGATGATGGGGTTGTTTCGACGGATGGATCTGCGGTCATGTCGTATAACTTTGTGGCCTCGGCGGGAGATCAGAAATCGCTGGTTCGTGCAGATTTCAGTTTTTCCTATCTGGGCGGAAATACGAATGAGGTGGCATACATCACGGCCGGGTTTGGAGGGTATAACGAGGGGTTGTCGTTGAACTCAAACGGAAACCGGTGGAACAATATGCGTCTGTACGATAACGGAACTGTTTCGTTTGAAAGTGATTCCGGCGGAGACAGCTCCAATATTGATGTGTCGCCCTCCAACACCTCCCATACTGTAACGATGTTTGTTAACGATCTGGATTCCGATTCGGTGAATTATATCGGGCTGGACGGAAGTACAAATTCCCTGAGCGCAAACGGGGTTTCCTATTGGCTGGATGGTGCGTTGATCTTTTCGACACTGCTGGATCAGGACGATGTTACGGCGGGCGGGACGATTGGCACCTCCACGAACAACTTCGGTAAATTCGGATTTAGTACCGGATCATCCGCCGTGGGGCTGAATTATGCATTGGATAATCTGGTTGTTTCCTCCTATGACTCTGTGTATGTGGCTCCGCCGGATGTTCCTGAAAATATATTTTACGAAAATTTTTCGGATCAGATTGTGGGTTCGCAACCGGTGGCCACAGCGGTGCGTCCATCACCTCCTGGATCAACTGCAGTAGCGTGGTGCACGGTGGTGAATGCGGCTGACAATCCAGCCGGAACGGGCAACGGGGTGAATCTGTATGATAACGGCACGACCTCTGCAGATATTGTTTCGCTGGAATATAACTTTGTTGACTTTCCGGAGGATCAAATCTCGGCCCTGCGGTTTGATCTTGAATTTGCTTATGTAACGAAAGCGGGACCTGGCGATAAGTTTCTTGCTCTGGGATTTGGTCAATGGGATACCGACCGGACGCTGAACAGTAATTCACGGCGCTATACCGATGCGCGTTTTTACAATGATGGCACGATCGATTTCCGTCGAAATGGCGTTTCAACCAATTATCCGGTCAGTGAAGATAATATAATCCTTCCGGGTGCAAACACGCTCAGTATCTTTGTGAATGACTACGATACCCAGTTCGTGCAGTACACCGGGCTTGATGGAGATGTGTATACGCTGCCGACCAATTCTGCTGCTTATTGGTTGAACGGCAACTTGATTATTATGAGCAATGATGTCGCTACCAATGAATATATTACCATGGATTTATTCGATGCTACTGCCGATGGCGAGATATGGAATACCGAGAGCAATCTGGGTAAATTTGGATTCTATTCCGGTTCATCGGAATATGATGTAAATTATGTTTTCGATAACTTCCTGATTACCACCAATCTTCTGGTCGATACCTTTGACGAGTGGTTGGCTCTGTTCCCTGCATTGGGAGCCGATACCAATTATCTGGATGATGCGGAGATGGACGGCATGAATAATCTGCAGGAATATGCTTTCGGGGGTAACCCGACCGTCAGTGATGCCGAACTCTATGCGCCGACGTATAACCTGAGGGAAGATGGTGGGACGACCTGGCTGAATTATGTGTATCACCGCCGCGATAATCCGGCGACATACGGCTTAACCTATAACGTCTATTCGGATACCGATCTGGTTTTCGGATCCATGACCACACCAACCATCGAAGCTGGATCTTCTCCCTCCGTTTCGGGGTTTGATGTGGTAACCAACCGGATATCAACAGCTGCCTCTGATCAGGCCTTCATGCAGTTGCAGGTGGAGATCGATTAGTAAAATGAAAGCCGTCATGCGAGCGCGCTTCTGAGCGTTCGCAAATCGAAAAAACAATAAGGAGAAAAAATGAAAAAAGGAATGCTGTATGGTGCGATGCTGTTAGCTCCGGCCTTGGTGTTCGGCGAAATTATCGTCAACGATGATTTTTTCGACGGGTTTCGAACTAAGACCGGCTTACTGGATGCCGACTGGTGGTCTTCCAGTTCTTCGGGCGGTAACTCGGTTGAGATCGATGAATTCGGCTTGGGTTTGGTGACAGGATCTTCAGGACGCGGCATTCATGCCACGTTTGCCGCTCAGACACTTGCGGTTGGTGATAGCATCACCGTGACCTATCGCTATACAACCCCGACTACCATTGGGAATGATAAAGGCGGGGCCTTTAAAGTGGCATTGATGGACTTTAATAATGCAGGTTTAGCTGCTGATTTGGACTCAAGTTCAAGTTCGGCGAATCCGCTGTATATCGGTCAGGCGGGGTACATGGCTGATTTTGATGTTAACAATGCTGCCGGTGAGGATGATATCAGTCTGAGAAAGCATAATGTTGCGGCCACTACGGGGCGTTTTCTGGGTACCTCGGGGGAATGGGATTCGCTTGGGTCATCGGCAGACAATGGTTATGCCACGCTGGCAAATACGGATTATGTGGGGGTGTTCTCTGTGACGCGTACGGGGCTGGATAGCGTTGATATCTTCAGTTCCCTGAGTCAGGGTGAAACGCTGCTGGACAGCCATTCAGAAACAGATTCGAGTGCAATTGCCAATAATTTCGGCATGTTCGGGCTGTGGGCGAATTCCGGAGTATTCGGCTCATCGAATTCAGGTGGAGATCCGGATAATGGAATCACACTGACAAATGTTCAGGTGGAGGTAATTCCTGAGCCGGCCACACTCGGTCTGTTGGGAATGGCTTCGATTGTCTTTCTGTTTATGCGTCGCCGGATGAGAAGATAGTTTTCCTGTCATTGGAAAAGAAAAAGGCCTCCGTTTAAAGCGGGGGCTTTTTTTGTTTCTGTTTCGTGTTGTGCGGGCCTGTTGGCAGAGGTTTGAGGGAGGTCGGTGCGCGGACTCGGTCAAATTCGGAGGGAATCAGCTAAGGAAGGGAGAGGACGTTGGGGCGCTTTTCCAATGATTGGAAACCAATGATTCCAGCGCCTCGTTCAGCGTGGTCATGTAGGGGTGCCACTTGCGTTCCCATTCCAGGCTGACAATTCCGTCAAAGTTATGGCTGGCCAGCAGATTGAGCACCTCTGAGGCGGGAAATTCTCCGGTGCCGGGAAGTACGTAGCTGTAAGGATGGCGTGCGGAAGGGACGGAAATGCTGTCCTTGATGTGTACGTGCCGAATCTGTGGGGCCAGTTGGTTCCACGTGTCTTGTGCGGACTCCTTGCCGTATTTCCAGGTGTGGTGTGTGTCCCATATAATATCGATTGGGTGGCCTAGATGCTTTTGCAGTTGCAGGCAGCGGTCGGAGCTGCTGAATCCGCAGTGGGTTTCCAGTGCCAATTTAGTTTCCCATCCGTTTTTCAGGCGGATCTCTTCCCACCATTGGAAGCTGGCAACGGCAAGGTCCAGATCCTCTTTGGTAAGCGGGGTTGCCATGGTACTTCCGCCGAAGGCACGGATGTATGGAATATTTAACAGTTCTGCCCAGCGTGCGAAGCCAAGCAGTTCTTCTTTGTCGGAATCTTTTGCTTCAATCAGGCTGAAGCCGCTGTTCAGTGCAATGATGCGCTGTTTGTGTTTGTCGAGAATAGATTGAATTTCTCCGGCATTGCGGAATGTTTCGTCGAGATAGAGAGGAAGATCCTGTCGGTCGGCAAGCGAGCGGATTTCCAGAGCATGTATATCGTGCCGTTCCGCAAGCTGGCAGATTTCAGAGAGATCCAGTTCGTGGCAGCCCAGAGTTGAAATGCCCCATTGAAATTTAGGTTGCGCGGTCATAGGCCTCCAGATTGATGAGATTGATGAGCGGATCGCCGTTGATATAGTTCCTGATGTTCTGAATGGCCAGTTCACCGCAATCGCGCCGTCGGTCCGGCGTCGGACCGCCGAGATGAGGCAGCAGTGTGGTGTTGGGCAGTCCGCGCAGCGGAGAATTTTTCGGCAGCGGTTCGGTTTCGTAGACATCGATGCCGAGGTGGATGCCTTTCTTCTGGCTGACTCGGATCATTGCCTCTTCATCAACAACCATGCCGCGGCCGACGTTAACGAATACCGCCTGTTCGGGCAGCAGGTTGAACAGGGTCTCTCCGACGAGGTGGTAGTTTTCCGGTTTGCCCGGCGCGAGTTCAACGAGAACATCGGATGTCGAAAACAGCTCTTCGAGTGTATCGGCCCGATGGACGCCCAGTTGTCTGTACATTTTGTCGGGTACGCTGGGCGAATAGGCGGAAAGGGTTACGTTGAACGGAGCCAGCAGTTTGACCAGGTCGCGGCCGATGGCGCCGAGGCCGTGAAGTCCAACCCGGCGGTTGAACAGGCTGAGCGTATCCGGATGTCGTCCAACCTTCCATTCGCCTCGTGTGTGCATGGCCAGTGTCCAATTGCTCATCCGTCGAAGGGTGGCGAGGATCAGGAGTAATGTGCATTCCGCAACCGTGTTGCTGACGGTGGAACCCCAGTTGGTCACGAGCAGACCGTCTTTAATTAAATTGCGTGGAACCAAGGTCCGGACGGAGCCGCAGAGGTAGCATACGTATTTCAGGTGCGATGTGGCCTCGGCGGGTATAGCCGGGGTTTCCCAGGCGCAGAGCACGATTTCGGGTTGGTGTCGTTCAAGAAGGGTTTTCCATTCCCGATCCGATACTGGAGCGTTAACGTGGACAGCCTCTGGAATCAGCGTTTTGAGCTGCTGATTTAACGGCTCAGGGAGAAATTCCTTTCTTTCCTGAACAGTCATAAGGATCAATGTCTTGGGCAGGCGGGTTGGATTCGAATTCATAATTATTAATTTAGGGATTCGTGTCCGTGTTTTCAATTGTAAACTGCTGAAAAGTTGTGTTACTAATTTGGCTGTATTCATAAATATGCATCGAGAGGGTATTAGTGACTAAAACAAAAAAACGAATTTCTCAAAGTCAGATTGCCAAGGAGTTGGGGGTTTCCCAGTCGTTGGTTTCGCTGGTGTTGAATGGGCGGCGTGAAAATGTCTCGGACGAGTCGTATAACCGGATTTGGACGTTGGCAGATGAAAAGGGGTATATACCGCGCGGTATGCAACCGAATCTTGCGCCTGATGTACGCAGCAGTTACGTCGGTGTAATATTGCGTACGGGCCTGCGGCTGGCAAATCTGAGTAACACCTTCAGTCATGTGCATCAGGGTCTGTTCACGGTTTTGCAGCAATCACATATCAGTACGACCTTCCTTGGTGGGGAGGGGGATCTGGATGAAAAAATGCTCTATGAACTGCTTCGGCGGCGGGACCCGTTGTTAGGTATTGTTGTTTATGGCGAGGTTAAAGAACCGTTTCTGCGCGCACTGGGTGCACTGGGCGTGGAGGTGCTCAGTGTGTATGCCAATATGCCCGGACTTTGTCATTCTGTGCTTCCGAACGAAAAGCAGTCGCTTGAGCAGTTGGTGGATCACCTGACTAAGCTGGGGCACACCCGGTTTGCCTTTTTGGGAGGCAATGCCAAGCTGGGGCGTAACCATGCCCGGCTGAGTGCACTTCGCGAATCGCTGGCGGCACGGAATCTTTCGCTGGATGAGCGAAATGTTCTGAATGTGTCCAATGGAGATCGGCAGGAGGGGTTTGATTGTGCGGCGGAGCTGGTTCAGCGGACTGCGGGGCGGGAGGCACCTACGGCATGGGTTTGCTATAACGGGCTTATGGCCAGAGGTGCATTGCAGTTTGCTTTATTGCGGGGTATTCGAATTCCTCAGGATATCAGTCTGGTTACTATTGATCGGACCCGTGCCTGTGAAGAAATTCATCCATATATGACGAGTGCGGGAAGTGATCCGCAGGTCATTGGTGAAGAGGCGGCTAAATTGTTATGTCGGTCGGGGGGGGGAGCTCGGTCCGTCGATAAAATTTATACCGACCTGGTGGTTCCTTCCACTTTTGATGCCGGTGAAACCAGTGGGCCTTGTTCGGCCTGACCGTCGCGATACCGGCCGAGTCCGTTAATGTATGCAGAATGCCCGCTTCAAGCGGGCTTTTTTTTGGGGGGGTGGGCGCGGTGTTGAATAATAATAAGATAATAATTATTAGTTGACGGATTTTATAAAAGAACGGATGGTAGTTAGGTAATACGTAGAGAAAGGAGGGTCAATATGAACACATTGGGGATGGCATTTGCAGGACTGGTTGTTTGTGCCGCGGGATTCGCTCAGGCCAAAGGTTCAACGGTGTATATTGACGAAACATTCGATTCGTATGATGCGGGCCGTTTAAGAGCGGTTGCGCCGCTGTGCCGTGTTGAGCAGGTTTCTGTTGAAAAAGCGCCCGGAACATTCGGGACGGGTAAGGTGGCGCGGTACAATGACAGCAGCCCGGACGATGGCGGTGCACTGGAATACAGTGTGGGAGCCCGTGCTCCAGGCCGAATGTATATCGAGTTTGATCTTTTCAACAACGAGCCCGGAGAACTCGACAGTAAAATGGCTCTTATTTTTTCTGTAGCCCAATGGGATGCGTCCAGAAATCTGTCGTTGAATGCCAACGCCAAGAGGGCTTTTGCAATAGAATTTTATCAGTCTGGGTACTATAGAACACTGCTGCTGCGTGTGGGTGCTTCGGTTGAGCAGGAAAGCACCTATGATATGAATGTGCCGCAGCATGTTCAGGTTTGGGTGAACGATCATGAGACGGAAATGCTCTCTTATGAAAAACCGGACACGGGAGAGGCGGCATTGCTGAATCCGGATTCCTTCGTGGTTTGGATTAATAAAGAACTGGTAGGTTTTGATCCGGCAGGCATTCTCATGCAAAAGTCGATTTCTGCAGGAGACGCTGTTCTGGGCCGAGTCGGCTTCGGCTCTCCCAGTCATGGCCTGGTCGACTTTTTACTCGATAATTTTCATGTTGAGGATCCGACCGGAGCGTCTGCTCCTGCAACGTCTGCTTTGTTAGAAGGGAACGAAGGCGCAGAGGTTACGCCGGACCGGATGGCGGGTGCAGATACTCTTCAATATCGCAAAGGCGAAGCGGAGATGAATCTATTCGTCTATCGGCCTGAAGGGTGGGCTGCAACGGATAGGCGATCTGCATTGATTTATTTTTTCGGGGGCGGATGGACCAGGGGTACACCGCTGAATTCCGCTTCGTGGGCGCGCTGGGCGGCTGAGCAGGGGATGGTTGGAATTGCTCCGGATTACCGCACTGAAAACAGATTTGGAACGAGTCCGTTATCTGCGGTGGCCGATGGCCGGGTCGCGTTTAATTGGGTTGTAGAGCATGCGAGCCGATTGGGCATCGATCCGGAACGGATTGTTGTTGGTGGGTCATCAGCCGGAGGACACATTGCTTTATGGACAGCCATTGCTCAAACGCCGCCGGGTTCCAGCCTAGAGGAGGCTGCAAGGGTTAAACCGGCCGCTCTGTTTCTCAGTTCGGCCGTAACCGACACGTCCGTGCGTACAGGATATGCCCCGCAGCGATTCGGTGATGATGCAGAGGCGCTGTCTCCATATCATCAACTTGATTCCGCTATGCCGCCGATTCTGATGTTTCATGCCTGCGATGATGAACGGGTCAGTTACAGCAGTGCTGTGGCGCTGTACAAAAAAATGAAAACGACCGGAAATGAATGCGAGCTTATTTCCGTCCCGCGTGGCGGGCATGGTTACTCATCTGCTTATCCGGAGTGGAAAGAGAAAGTAAAATCCAAGGTGGAGACGTTTCTGAAGAAAAGGAATCTTCTCCCCGCAGTTTCTTAATTTACCGAGGGATGCCCGAATATGAAAAAACGTTCTGTAAAAGATAAAGGGGCTGTAAAAGGGGCTCCAAGCGGCTTCATGATCAGTCTGATGATTCATGCCGGTGCTTTTCTGTTGGCAGGTATGCTGGTTGTATTTTCGGTTACCCAGAAGGAAGAAAAAAAGTTTATACCGCCCAAGCCGGTGGATCGACCGAAAATGGATCTTAAGAAACCGCAGGTGAAGGTGAAGAAGTCGGCAAAGCCGCAATCAACCACCCGTATTGTTACCAAGATTGAAAAGGCAAATATGCCGGATCTTGAACTGCCGGAGCTCGGGGGAATGGGGGATGGTCTTGTTGGTGGTGTGGGGGGATTTGATATTATTCCGGATCTGACCCAGCTGGCATCGCCGTTTGGAGGCGGGTTCACAACGGGGAGCGACCTTAAGGGCTATTTTTATAATATGAACCGCGGCCGTACCGGCCGGCCGATTCCGATGTCGCCTGAGCAGATGGAAGATCTGATGTATGCCTACTGGAACAGCGGTTGGAAATCGTCCTATCTATCGCGTTACTATCGTTCACCAAACGCGATCTATACACCGGCAATCTGTATTCCGACGGTAATGTCCGAGCTTGCTCCGCAGGCGTTTGGCGAAGAGAATGCAGAGGGATATTGCTGGGCGGTTCTCTATGAGGGCGAGCTGGTGTACCCCGAGGATATCACGTTCAGGTTTTGGGGCGTGGGCGATAAGATGATGGCTGTAAATGTTGATGGTGAGACGGTATTGATCTGTGCGTATCATGAAGCGCGGAGAGCGCGTTTTGCGCCGATTTGGCAAACCAAGGATTCAAAGGATAATACCTACTATTTTGGTGAAAGCCGGGCGCGGCCGAGTGATTGGATCACGCTGAAGGCCGGGGAACCCAAGAAAATTAAAATCATGCTGGTCGATCTGGAAGGCGGACTGGTTTATCACATGCTGAGTGTGGAGGTGAAAGGCGAGACCTATCCGCTCACCCGTGCCGGCACAGGGCCGACATTTCCGGTTTTCAGAACATCGGAGATTCCTGTGGCCACTATGGATTCGATTTACTCGGATCTGTATCCGGGCGATATCACACTGACCAATGGTCCTATTTTTAGAGATTTTGTGGCGAAAGATCGGTCTTCGACCAGTGATGCAGATATTGTTGAAGCAGCCGTTCCGGTGATGGATGATGCTGAAGATAAGACGCGTCTGTGGTCGAGCGCCGACGGAAAGACACTTGAAGCGACGTTACAGACGGTTTTGGGTTCAACCGTTGTGCTGGAGAGTATCAATGGAAAGCAGATTAAAGTTCCTGTCGATCAGCTGAGCCCGGAAGACCGTGAGTATCTTGCGCTGACAAAGCCGCCGCAGTTCGATATCAACTTTATCAAGAAAAGTTCACAGATTCAGAATCCGCCTACTCCGCCCTGGAGTTCAGGAATTCAGCGGCCGTTGCAAATGTTTGCCTATACTTTCGGTGTGCAGGTTCGTCAGACCACGGTGGGGAAAGTCTATAACCATGATCTGATTGTGGAATATTTTGCGGTTGGCGAAGAGATTGACGGGGATAATTATGTGTTGCTGGAGCGTAATCAGGAAACATATAACCCTGCGACTTACACCGGAAAAAGTTTTGAATTCCGCGGGAAGGAGATCGAGCTGCGGAGAATGGCCTACCGAAGTACGGCGCCGGTGCGGGGAAGCAAATATGGGGGATATTTGGTGACGTTGACGGATGAGCGCGGAAAAATTATCGGATACAAGGCATCGCACGAGTTCCTGTTTGAGAATCTGCATAACCTGAAAAAACTGATTCCTAACACGCATTTCAATAAGGAATGCAAACGTGTAATTCCGGCGCGCCCGACGGAAGATAGCCGTGGTCCCGGAGCCATTGATGGCAAGTAAGGTATCGCCGTCAGATTTCCAATGGTTGGAAGCCGGGCGTGCCTTATGGCCCGCTTCGAATAGAGGCCGGCTGAAACAGTCGGTCTTTTTTTTTGCCGATCCCGATCCGGATGGGTACATTTGCCGTTTTAATTTTCAGGAGATAATGATGCCGGATATTCAGATTATGCCTTCCATTCTAGCTGCCGACTTTGGTCATTTGGCGGCGGGTTGTAAACGTGCCGAAGATGCAGGTGCGGATCAGGTTCATGTTGATGTGATGGACGGGGTGTTTGTGCCGAACATCAGTTTCGGCCCGGAAGCGGTGAAAGTTTCTTCAGCTGCGGTTTCCATTCCGCAGAATGTGCATTTAATGGTGATCGAGCCGCAGCACTACATTAAGACCTTCGCGGATGCAGGGGCGGACACGATTCAGATTCATATTGAATCCAGATGCGATGTGGAAGCGGTGCTGGCGGAAATCCGATCGCTCGGAAAGCGTCCGGCGATTACCGTTAATCCGGAAACTCCGGTGGAATCTATTTTCCAGTGTTTGGAAAATCGCTGGGTGGATGAAGTGCTGATTATGTCGGTACATCCGGGATTCGGCGGCCAGAAATATATTGCGGCCGTGGAAGAAAAGGTGGCGACTGTTCGGCGGATGGCCGACTGGGTGGATATTGCCATTGATGGCGGAATTGATGATCAGACGGTGACGCGCGCGGCGGCAGTGGGCTGTAATTTGTTTGTGGCCGGTTCGTATCTGTATAAACAGGACGACATGGCTGCGGCAGTTGCCGACTTTCGGAAGCAGGCTGCTGCGGCCTATTGCTCTGCACTTTAGCTTTTCTGAAATGGGCGGAAACCTTTCTGCCCGGTCGAAATTCTCTTTAGGCAAACGAAGCACGAAATCTCTGTGCGGGGGGCTTTATGTTTCCTGAGCTTCTTCGTGGCCATTAATCTTTGTTCCAGATGGTCAGCTCTTTCGGGGCTTCCGAGGTTTGGAAAAATCGGCTGGCAACGAGCGCGACGCTGAAGGCAATCAGGAATGAGAACGGGAAGAAGTATACCCAATGTGCTTCGATCGTTTTCTGCAGCCAGAGCGTGGCGGGAATGGAGGCGGCCAGGCCGACCAGCCAGCCCGCAAAGTTTCCTTTGCGTGTCAGAACACCCAGTAAAAACAGGGCAAGCACCGGTGCGCTGAACAGGCTCATGAAAGAAGCGAAGGCTTTAATGATTCCGCCGATAGTGGAAACATAAAACGCCAGCCCGGTGGCCAGCACTCCGAGAACAACCGTGAGAATCCGGGCGAGGGTGACGTCGGAAACTGGAAATCTGAAGCGGGAAACCTGAGGCTTGAAACCTGGGGGGTGAGTGAGAGGTTTTTTGAAGTCTGTGATGAGTACGGTGGCGATCGAGTTGATGCCGGAATCCATGGACGACATGGCCGCAGCAAAAACGGCGGTGATTAAAAGTCCGGAAATTCCCTGCGGCAGATAGTGGATAATGTAGTAGGGCATCATTTTGTCGCCGCCCATGCCGTCCGGAAGTTCCAGTGGTTGGAAAAAAGCAAAGAGAGCGAGCCCGATAAAAAGAAGAAGTCCGATGATAAAAAAATCGGTGCAGGCGTTGAAGGCGACGGATTTGATGGTTTTTTTCAGGGAGCCGGTAGCCATTAACCGCTGAACGGTGACCTGATCGGTTCCGTAATCCTGCATGAGTTGGAAAAAGAAGGAAACGGCCACGATGGGACCGGACATGGCAAACAGGTCGATGTTCCAGTCGGCAATTTGCAGGCGCCCGGTTTCGTGGGCCAGCGTTATAATGCGTTGTATTCCTCCGTCCACTCCGTTAATCAGGCTGGCCGCAACCCAGATGGCTCCGCCGATTAGAATGAGGAACTGGATGGCATCGGTCCAGACGACGGCGGAAATTCCGCCCAGCGCAGTGTAGACCGTGGCAAGCAGGCCCATCATACAAATGCAGCCCCACAGTGGAATTCCGGTAACGATGGACATGGCGAGGGCTGGGGCATAGACCACTGTTCCCAGCCAGCAGAGCCGCGATAGAATGAAGAGCCCGGCAACGCCGAAGTGGGCGGAGTTCCCAAATCGCTTTTGGATGTACTCATAGGACGTCGTGACCTGCAAGCGATGATAGAGCGGATAGAAGAGCAGCAGAATGAAGGGCGCGACAATCGGGCTCATGATGCAGACGATGATCAGCGCGATATTTTCGGAATAGGCGGTGCCGGGCAGTCCGAGGTAGGTGACGGCGCTGGTGAGCGAAGCGTACATACTCATCGCCACGGCGATCCACGGCAGTTTTCTCCCGCCGAGAAAGAACATTTCGGAGTCTTCCTGTTTGCGCGAAAAAAAGATTCCAATCCCCAGCATGCAGGCCAGGTAAATTCCCAGGATTGTATAGTTGAGTGTGCCGAAGTGGGTTGCGTTCATGCGTTAGATGTAAAGGGTTTCGTTGCCGTCCATGGGAGGGAATAGGGACTCTTCCAGTAGGCTGTGCAGTTCTTCATCCGTAAGCTGAATGGGATTTCCTTTCATGCTGCTGGAGTTTTTCGCTTTGGTAACGATGGCTGAAAAGTCGGTCTTTTTAATGCCGAACTCTGAAAGTCCGGGAACAAACATTTGAACGCAAAGATCTTTCAGGTATTCCTGAGCGTTCTCGATTGTGGCTTTTTCGTCTCTAAGAATAATACGGGCAGCTTCCTGAAATTTCGCAATGGCCGGGTTTTCCGGCTCGCGGGTTTTCAGCGTATCGAAATTCATGACGGCTGCAGCCGGCAGGAGGGCGGCGCAAACGAACCCGTGCGGGGCTTTGAACATGCCGCCGATCGGCCCGGCAAATCCATGTATCACCCCGAGACCTGAATTCGCCAGCGCCAGCCCGCCGCAAAGGCTGGCAAAAGCCATGTCGGTTCGGGCGTTGAGATCGTCGGGATGGAGGTAGGCCCGGTATATTGACCGGGCGACGCGTTTGAGGCCTTCTCGGCAGATAGCGTCAGTCAGTGGGTTTGCTTTGTTGGAGGTAAATGCTTCCAGTAATTGGATGAAGGCATCGAGTCCGGTGCTGGCCGTGACTTCCGGGGGCATGGACAGCGTAAGCTCGGGATCAATCAGCGCAACGGTCGGCAGCATCAGTGGATGGCGCATACTGACTTTCACCTGATGCTTTTCCGAGTGCAGGACTGAATTGCGGGTAACTTCCGCTCCGGTTCCGGCGGTGGTGGGGATGGCAATGCAGGGGGCGGGGGGCTCGGTGAGAGGTTCGCCTTTGCCGATGACTTCGAGATAATCCATTAAATCGCGTGTGTTGGTGAGCAGGGCTGCGATGGCTTTGCCTGCATCGATAACGCTGCCTCCGCCGAAGGCCACCACAAAATCGCACCCCAGTTCACGGGCATTTTTCGAGAGCCCGGCAATGCGGTCCACGGTCGGTTCGCCTTTAATGCTGAACGCGGCCGGTTCAACGCCGCAGTTTTTCAGTGTTTGGAAGATGGGACCAATGCGTTCGGCGTTGCTTCCGGTAATGAGGGCCGCTTTCCGGCCCAGCCCTTTAATAAGTTCCGGCAGTTCGTTCAGTTTTCCCGGCCCGAAAACAATGCGTTGGGCGGTGGCGAATTCAAAGTTCATAGATTGCAGCTCCAAAGGTTGGAAAAACAGAGTAGCGGGGCCGTTTTCCTTGTCCAGAATCATTTTGACAATAGAGGCGGATGCGATAAATTCCGACCTCTTTACTAATCTCAGCAGGAGAAGGCTATGCCAACCTACGACTATAAATGCAAAGACTGTCGCCATAAATTTGAAGTGTTTCACAGTATGTCCGCCGATCCGATAACCGTATGCCCGAAATGCGGGGGGCGGGTGGAGCGCCTGCTTGGAACCGGAGCCGGGGTTCTGTTTAAAGGGTCCGGGTTTTATGAGACCGACTACCGGAGTTCGGGGTATCAAAAGGATGCAAAGGCGGACAAAAGCAGTTCCGCCGCTCCGAAAAAGGATAAAAAGTCGGCTTCCAAAAAGAATGCAAAGAAGGCACAGTAGGCGACCAATTGCGATTTTAGGTCGGGATGACTTGGATAATTGATTAAACAAGGAAATATGGACTATGAAGGATAAGAAGGAATTCTACAATCTGCTGGCTGAGTTGGATGGGCAGCCGTTCTCCGGGTATCAGAAGCTGATCGGAGACTTCGATTTCAGTCGTTATGTCATTAAATGTGCAGCGATCAATCTGGAAGATGAAGATGCCGCACACCCGGTATTCAGCATTCGTGTTCCGCAGACGATTTCAGAGATTCCTGAATATCTGTTCGATACGCCGGTTCGCCGCACAGCCATGGAAGATCTGTTGCTGCGTCGTATTTCCGACTGTATTTCCCGTATTGCCAATTATGACCAGAACGGAATTGCCCGCCGGCATATTCAGGTTTCTTCGCCGAATCAGAAGATTCTTCCGCGTAATGCCCTGTTGCTGACCAAGGAATATATTGAAGTCCGTATCGAGATTACCCTGCCGTTCCAGACCATTATCGTTGATGGCGAACCGCTGGTTTCCATTGATGGAGAAATGGCCCAGCAGATTTTCTTTGAAGACCTACCTGAAATTGTCAGCAACAGCCTGTTGTATTGCAATATTGATATTGCCGAAGCGGATGAGCATGTGAACAACATGGAAGACGCCGACCGTCTGCGTCAGTATCTCGGTGCCAGCGGCCAGGTGGCCTTTGTTGCTGAAGGTGCTCTGGTGACCCGCTTGACCGGATCTGATCTTCCGGACTATGAACGGATGTCGCCGGTGGAAGCGGCTGATGAGCTGCTGGATGAAGTTGAAGTGCCTCACAGCGGTGCGGTCCGTGGTTTCGGAATTCCGAATGGATTGACGTTGATTCTTGGCGAATCCAACAGTGGTCGGGTTGATTTGATGGATGCCATTGCGCAGGGCATTTACAACCATGTGCCCGGTGATGGCCGGGAACATGTGGTTACTGTTGCTGATGCCGTTTCTATTCGTGCCGAAGTGGGCCGTTCGATTCAGCAGGTTGATATTTCCGCCTTTGCCTCTGAGTTGCTGGATGGCGGAAATGCTGCTTCCTACTCCACCAAAAGCGCCGGTTCTTTCACCTCGCAGGCGGCATCCACTGTTGAGGCGCTTGAAGCGGGCGCCCGTGTGCTGCTGTATGATGAGCACAGTTCTTCCTCGACCTTCCTTTCGTCGGATACCCGTGTTGCCTCGCTGCTCGGAAAGTCTTCCCGCAACACACTGGCGGCCCGTGCGCGTCAGATGGTGGACGAGCTCGGTATTTCCATGGTTGTGGCGGGCAGCAGTCTTGTGGCGGAATTTATTCCGATCGCCGATAAAATCCTGAAAATTGAAAACTTCTGCATCAGCGATATCACAGAAGAAGCCAAGGCGCTTAATATTGTTGCGCCCGCACCGGTAAACGATACCGTTAATCTTTCCACCATGCTTAGTCGCTCGCGTTGGGTCATGCCGAGCTCGATCGATCCAAGCATTGGACGCGAAGATCTTGTGATTGAAACGGACGAGGTCGATTTCCTGCAATTCGGTCGTTCGTTGGTTGATCTTGATGCCGTTCGTCAGATTGCAGATGCGGATCAGGCGCGCGCCATCGGCTTCGTGCTTTATTATGCAAAACTGCGTTATATGGACGAAGGTTACCCGATGCGTGAAATTCTGGACCTCGTTGACCGCGACCTTTCAAATGAAGGCTTGAATGCCCTTGTTCGTGATATTCGCGGCGACCTGGCCCGTCCGCGTCGCTATGAAGTTGCTGCAGCCATCAATCGTCTGCCGGCCTTCCGTGTGTCCCACGTGACAGAGTAAGTCGCTTCGCGGCTGTCAAAAGTCGCAGATTCGAAGGTCGAAGGTCGTTCAGGCGGCGTTCGGCCTTTTCTTTTGATTGCCGACTTTTGACTTTTAACGTTTAGACTTGGGGCTCATTTTATGAAACTTGTCATTCAGCGCGTGAAGCAGGCTTCGGTTACGGTGGAAGGGGAACTGATTTCCCGAATCGGTCCGGGGCTTTTGGTGCTCTGCGGGGTCGGTCACGACGACACTTCGTTTGATGCCCGTTTTCTGGCGAAAAAGACGTCCAATCTCCGGATCTTCGAAGACGGGGAAGGAAAAATGAATCTTTCGGTACGGGACATTGGCGGTGAAATTCTGTCGGTCAGTCAGTTCACGCTTTATGGGGACTGTACTAAAGGCAACCGCCCGAGCTTTATCGGTGCTGCGCGGCCGGAACAGGGCGAGGCCTTGTTTAATGAATTTGTCCAGGCCTTGGAAAAACTTGGATTTGTTCCAAACATTGGAAAGTTCGGAGCGGATATGAAGGTGGATCTGCTCAACGACGGGCCGGTCACGCTGATTCTTGAGTCAGCGGGGCGTTCGAAAGATTAGAAACGATCTTGCTTCTTCAATACCGCCTATTCGTGTTTATTGAGCTGATTATTTTGGGGGATACCTTATGGCAAAACAGAAAACCACCGTTGGAACGATTAATGATGATACGCTGGCGTATACCGCCGGGCGGGATGTGGAACTGGATCATGAATTGATTACTGTCGATTGCATCGGGACAGCGGCTCATGTGACCATGCTTTCGAAGATGCCGGTCAATCCGAAGCTCATCACGGAGGCCGAGCGTAAGCAGGTGATTGCCGGGCTGGTGGAGATTATCGGTCTGGCGCAGCGGAATAAATTTACGATCGAACTGGCAGACCAGGATGTGCATCTGGCGGTAGAGCGCACGCTTACTAAAAAGCTGGGGGATCTCGGAAAAAAGATTCACACCTGTCGCAGTCGTAACGATCAGGTGGCCACCGATCTCCGGTTGTATGCGAAAGAGCAGCTTCTCCAGACTTTGGAAGAGGCCGCAGCGCTGGCGGCGGCCCTTACAGCCTTTGGGAAGAAGCATGAGAAAGTTCCCATGGTTGGAAGGACGCACATGCAGCCGGGAATGCCGTCGAGTGTTGGACTGTGGGCCACGGCGCATGCGGAAAGCCTGCTGGACGACTGTGTGGCACTGATGAATGCCTATGAGTTGAATGATCAATGTCCGCTGGGTTCAGCGGCATCGTATGGGGTGCCGCTTCCGATTGATCGTCAGCTGACTTCGGACCTGCTCGGGTTCAGTCGCCCGACCCACAATGTGCTGTATGCAAATAACGGCCGTGGAAAAATGGAAAATATTGTGCTGATGGCCATGAGTCAGGTGATGTTGACACTGTCGCGCCTCTCGCAGGATTTTATGATTTTCACGATGCCGGAATTTAACTATTTCAAACTGCCGGCTGAATTCTGCACCGGCAGTTCGATTATGCCGCAGAAGCAGAACCCGGATGTCTGCGAGCTGATGCGGGCCAAAGCTTCGCGGGTGAAAGCGGCTGAATTGGGCGTTTACGATTTGGTTAAAGGCTCTCCGACGGGCTACAACCGCGATCTGCAGGATGCCAAAGAACTCTTTATGGAAGGTATTTCCACCACGCGGGCCAGTCTGCGGATTATGACGCCGATGATTAAAGATACGAAAGTGAATACAGCCGCGCTGATTGCCGGATTCACACCGGATGTGTTTGCCACGGATCGCGCACTTGAGTTGGTAGGCGAGGGTATGCCGTTCCGGGATGCGTATCATCATGTGAAGGAAAATCTCCAGGAATTGGAAAATATTGATCCGGCTGAAGCCATTTTGCTGAAAACGCATCTGGGCGCGCCGCTGGGATTGGATTGGGGTTATTTTAAGGATCGTATCGGCGCGGTGAAGCAAATGGTCCGGGAGGAACGGAAGAGTTTTAACAAAGCCATTTCAAAGCTGCTGGGTGTGAAGTATCCGGTTGTGTGATGAATGACGATTGAACCGTGAACTTTCTTTTCCAAGGTTCCGGTGGTTGTAAATTTCACGTTTCACGTTTTATTAAATTATGCAGATTGTAATTAACATTCTCTTCTGGCTCGGCATTGTGGCGTTGATCGACGGATCGTTGGGGCTTATTTTTGAGGAGAAATGGCAGAAAATGACGTCAAAATGGAATGTCAGGAAGGTGGCTTTGGTTGAAGTGAGTGTGGCTTGGTGCATGTTGGCGGTCCATTTTGCACTCCGACGCTGGGGTGGTGTTTAGCGGAAAACAGGTGTATTCAAAGGCGTTTTTACCCGATTTGGAACCCCTTCGGATTTGGTGCTCAAATGAGCTTAATTACTTCCATTTGCCTGCTTGACTTATAACCCCCTGCTTTCTATGGTCTTCCGCTCTTTTGAAATTGAGATAGGGAAAGAAGTACATGACGTAGCTTCTTTTTACGTATTTCGTTGCCCGATGGTGTAATGGAAGCACATGTGACTTTGACTCACAGGGTCCAGGTTCGAACCCTGGTCGGGCAACCATAAGTATAGAAATAACTATGAAAATAATATCAGGAACAGGACATCGGGATTTGGCCGAGCGCATTGCGAGCTCGGCTGGTGTGGAATTGTGTGATGTCAACATTACCCGGTTCCCGGACGGTGAAATTTTCGTAAAGATCGTGGAAAATGTACGCGGTGATGATCTTTATATCATTCAGTCCGTTTCCGTGAATCCGAACGAATATCTGATGGAACTCCTGATTATGATCGATGCCGCCAAGCGGGCATCGGCCGATCGCATTACGGCGGTACTTCCCTATTATGGCTACGCCCGTCAGGATCGAAAAGATCAGCCGCGCGTTCCGATTACCGCGAAGCTGGTGGCCAGTCTGCTGGAAGCTGCCGGTGCGGACCGTGTGCTCTGTGTTGATTTGCATGCCCAGCAGATTCAGGGATTTTTCGATGTCCCGGTTGATCATCTGTATGCCTCCCCCGTTTTTGTGAAATATCTGCGTTCGCTCGAACTCGACGATCTTGTGGTGGTGTCGCCGGATGCCGGCGGTCTGAAAATGGCGGACGCTTACGCTAAAATGCTGGATGCCGGTATTGCGCTGGTTGGAAAGCAACGGACCAGTGCTGAGCACGTTGAAGCCAATCATCTTGTTGGTGATGTTGCAGGCCGAAACACCCTGCTGGTGGATGATATGACCTCCACCGCCGGAACACTGAGCGCCGCAGCCAGCCTGCTTCATAAGGCCGGAGCAAAAACCATTCGTGCCGCCGTCAGCCATTCCCTGCTGACGCAAAAAGGCATCGACCGTTTGAAGGACTCGCCCATTACGGAACTTGTAACTTCGGATACGGTTCCTCAGAAAATATGGGACGAATTTAATGTAACTGTACTATCCGTGGCAGACATCTTGGCTGAAGCCATTTGTCGCATCCACAACGACCAGTCCGTCAGCTCGCTGTTCCGGGTTGACAATTAGGAGAGAATCAATGGAAGACAAAAAACTTATTGCATCGAAAAGAGACCTTGAAGGCTCAAGCAACGCGCGTCGCATTCGCCACGAAGGTAAATTGCCGGGCGTCATCTATGGCGATGAAAAAGAACCCGTTTCAATTGTCATGAATGCTCATGAATTTGAGCAGATCCTTCATCACCACAGCAGCGAAAGCGTGCTTATCAACATTGAGCTTGAAGGCGAAGGCGATATGTCTGTGCTGGTGAAAGAAGTTCAGCACCATCCGGTGAACAGCAACCTGCTGCATGTTGATTTTCTGCGCGTTTCAGCGAACAAGCCGATTCAGGTGGACATCCCGCTTGAGCTCGTTGGTGAGGCTAAGGGCGTGAAAGCCGGCGGTATCCTTGATCAGGTTATTCATGAAATCGGAATTGAGTGTTTGCCGGGCGATTTGGTTGAAGCAATTGAAGTGGATGTGTCTGATCTTGAAATCGGCGGCAACCTGCATGCCGCAGATCTGAAACTTGATTCCAAGTTAAAGCTGCTGGTCGATGGCGATGCCATTGTCTGCTCCGTGGCTGAACCGAATGTTGAAGAAGAAGCCGATGAAGATGCTTCTGATGAGCCGGAAGTTCTGACTGAGAAAAAAGAAGAAGCGTAGTCTTCTTATAACTGTTCCGGGAGAATGTTTTGAAACTGGTCATTGGACTGGGGAATCCCGGAGCAGAATACGAGCGAACCCGCCACAACATCGGTTTTATGGTTGTGGAGGAATTGGCAAAGCGCCAGGGGGTGCCGCTCAAAAAAATGTTTTGGTTCCCCGCCCGGCAGGCGAAATGCCGGATTGGAGAGCTGGAGGTGCGTTTGATAGAACCGACCACCTTCATGAATCGCAGCGGGAAAGCGGTATGGGGCGCGATGAAAAAATGGCGTGTCCCGCCAGAATCGGTTGTGGTGATTTACGACGATGTCGACGTGGAATTCGGCGGCATCCGGGTTCGGGCGAAAGGCTCGGGCGGAAGTCATAACGGTATGAAGTCCATACTGGAGTGGCTGCAGACAAAAGGTTTCCCCCGGGTTCGGGTGGGAATCGGGCCCAAGCCGCCGGATACAGATATGATTAAGTTCGTACTGGGCGACTTTGCCGAACAGGATTTTTTGAAGCTGGAAAAGGTTGTCGAACGTGCCGCCGATGCGGTAGAAAGCATCTTTTCCGTTGGAACTGAACGAACGATGAATGAGTTTAATCAGTTGCGCATAGGATAAGTATAGGAGAATACCATTGAATACATATGAAGGACTGTTCATCTTTCCGGAGGTGTTGGACGAGGAAGGACTCGACCAGGCCATCGGTAGCGTGAAGGACGAGCTCGAGAAATTGGGTGGCTCCATCGAAATCACAACCCGTATGGGAAAAAAGGCCTTTGCCCGTTCGCTGAAAAAGCAGAAGGCTGGTCTGTATGTAGTGATTATGTTCAAGATTGAAGGCACCAAGATTGATGCGTTCAAAGCCCGCTTGAAACTGGCCACCAATGTGTTCCGTTATCAGTTTGTTGTCGCCAACGGAGTGGCCGCCGCACAGGAGGCGTAAACGCTATGGCCAGCTATAACCGAGTGCTGTTGATGGGCAACCTGACGCGTAATCCGGAAATCCGGTACACGCCGACGGGCACTGCTGTTGCGGATTTGGGGCTGGCGATTAACGAGAACTTCAAAAATAAAGCAGGAGAAACGGTGGAACAAACCTGCTTTGTGGATGTTGTAGTATGGGGACGACAGGCCGAAACTTCGGCCGAGTTTCTTCAGAAGGGTTCTCCGGTTTTTGTAGAAGGCCGGTTGCAGCTGGATCAATGGGAAAATCAGCAGGGCGAGAAGCGGAGTAAGCTGCGTGTACGTGCAGACCGTGTTCAGTTCCTGGGTTCACCCGGTAAAGGTACGGAATTTTCCGCGGCACCATCCGCAATTGCTTCACAGGATACTGCACCGCAGCGTCCCGAGCCGCATGTGGACGATGACGATGATGTGCCGTTTTAGAGAAAGGATATGACAATGCGTCGTAACAATAATAGTAGAGATAGAGATGATTACAAGCGCGACCCAGAGCTCCTCCGTGGAGTTACCTCGGTCGATTATAAGGATGCTGAACTGCTTAAGAAATTTATGACCGATCGCGGTAAAATTCTGCCCGGCCGTATTACAGGTGCTAACGCCCAGCAGCAGCGTCACATTAAAAAAGCCATCCGCCGTGCCCGTGTGATGGGCCTCGTTCGCTAGAAAAGGAGTACGCAAAATGGCTACTGAAGTTTTATTGATGGACCAGGTGGAAGGCCTGGGTATTGAGGGAGATGTGGTTAAAGTTGCAGACGGTTATGCCCGCAACTTCCTGTTTCCGCGTGGAATTGCCTCGGAGGTAACCGAAGGCAAGAAGCGTCAGATCGAGAAAAAGCGTGCTGAACGCCTCGTACAGCTTCAAAAGGAAAAATCCGCTGCGGAAGAAATTCTGAAGAAAATCGAAGGTCTCGAATGCACCATCGCTGCAAAAGTTGGCGAAACCGGAAAAATGTTCGGTTCTGTTGGTGTTTCGCAGATTCTCGAAAAACTGGCCGAGCAAGGACTTGAAATTGAGAAGTCCAAAGTTGTACTGGCTGCTCCGTTGCACGAACTCGGCGTCTTTGACGTTACGATTAAACTGCATCCGGAAGTCTCTGCAACGCTTAAGGTCTGGATCGTCGAAGAGAAATGATCCATGGGGATTCAGCAGGACTGAGAATCCCCCCGCACAGCGAAGAAGCCGAGCGGGGGGTTTTAGGTTCCATTCTGCTTGATCCGTCTGGGTCCCTTGATAAATGCCTGACGAAGCGACTGGGTCCCGACTGTTTTTACGATCGGCGGCATCAGGCGCTTTTTGAGCATCTGGTCGACATGAGTCAGGCCAATATGCCCATGGATGCCATCACCATCGGTGAATGGCTCAAAAGTCATAACGCCCTTGAAAAAGTCGGAGGCTATGACTACCTCGTACAGCTGCAGGACAGCACGCTGGTTTCCGCCCACGTTGAGTTCTATTGCGATATCGTAATGGAAAAGCGGTTATACCGCATGCTGATTGAACAGTCGGCTCAAACGATTGACGCCGCCTACAAAGCAGAAGAGGAAGCCAGTGTACTCGTGGGCGAAGCGGAAGCCTCGCTGTTCAAGCTGAGCGACCACGGATCCGAAACCATTCCGGACTGGAAAGATTCGGTTCGCAATGCCTTTATCGAAATCGAAAACACCGACCCGAATCAGCTTGTCACGGGGGTGACCACCGGTTTCATGGAGCTCAATAAGCATCTCGGCGGTCTGCAAAAGACGGACATGATCGTGCTTGCGGCTCGTCCGGCGATGGGAAAAACATCGCTTGCGCTGAACATTGCGGAGAATGCGGCGATTGGTTTACATGGCGAGCCCGTTCCCGTTGCGGTGTTTAGTTTGGAAATGTCGCGTGAGCAGCTGGTGAAACGTATGTTGTTTTCCAATGCCAAAGTTGCGGCGTACAAATTAAAAGATGGCCGCGGTTTGACGAATGATGAACATGCCCGGCTGACGCGTGCTGTAGACAAACTTTCCAAAGCCCAGATTTATATCGACGACACACCCGGTCTGGAAGCCGTAGAGCTCCGTTCAAGAGCGCGCCGGCTCAAAAGCCGCTACGGAATTCAACTGATCGTCATCGACTACCTGCAGTTGATGAACTACAGCAAATTTGCCAAAGATGGCCGGCAACGTGAAACGATGGCAATTTCCGGGGCCGTCAAAGCCATGGCCAAAGAGCTGGATGTGCCGGTTATTGTGCTTTCTCAGCTCAGCCGTGCGGCGGAAAGTACGGGCGACAATATTCCGAAGCTGTCGCACTTGCGCGACTCGGGAGCGATTGAGCAGGACGCGGATATGGTCTGGCTGCTGTATCGCCCGAGTTATTATAAGCAGGGCGATGACCGGAATACCGACAATCTTGCTATACTCGATATTGCCAAATTCCGCCATGGGGCGACCGGCGATGTCAAACTCTCATTCATTCGTGAATATACCCGGTTTGAAGACCGCGCGGATATCGACGATGATTACTCTCCCGATAATGAATAATTTCCAACCTCTGGAACGTTTTGATGAAAAAAGCTGTAACGATTTTCGCTGTAGTATTAACCACTCTGTTTGCCCGTGCCGAGGTCATCAAAGACATCCGCATTGTAAATCAGGCCGGTGAATCCTACGACATCAGTTCAGTTTCTGCCTTTACGTCCTTTTCTGTTGGGGAACAGGTTCCGGACCGGGAGGTTATCCTCTCTTCTATTGCCATTGACGTCAACCGCATGCGCGAGTCGGGCCGCTACACGTATGTGAATGCGCGGATGGATGTGGAACCGGATGGTGTTGTCTTGGTTTACACGGTGGTCTCAAAACATCGTTTGCGCCGGATTGCGATCATCGGCGGTAAAAAAAGCGGTCGAAAAATCAATAAAAAGAGCGAACTGGAAATCGGTCAGTTTGCCGACGACTCCACGTTCGAAATGGCGGCCGCGAAAATCAAGGAAGCGTATCGCGACTATTGGTATCCGGATGTGAAAGTCACCTGGACCTCCAAGGTTAACGACGAATTGAATACAGTGGATGTGGCATTCCGAATTGATGAAGGCCCCAAGATGGCCATCAAATATATTGAATTTCAAGGCAACGACATTATCGACAGTAAGAAGTTGTCGAAGGTAATTCAGCAGAAGAGAAAAAGGTGGTGGTCGTTCATCACCGGTTCCGGAAAATATAAGAGCGAAGTTGTTGATTCCGATGTGTATTCGCTGAAGTCGTTCTATATGAATAACGGATTTCTGGATGTGAAGGTTGCAGAACCGATTCTGGAAGACAGTGATCCGAAAAAATCAAAATTGATTTTTAAAATCGATGAAGGCCAGCGCTATCGGATCGGTAAGATTTCGATTGTTGGAATGGAAAGTTTTTCGGAACGGGAAATCCGGCAGGGCATCCGCCTCCAGGCCGGCGACATTGCCTCGGTGGAAAATGCGGAAAGTGCCAGCGAAGCGATCCGTGCTTTTTACGGCAACCGCGGATATGTTCGTACCGGGGTAACCCCGATATACGATGCCAATGCAGAAAGCGGTGTCGTTAACATTGTGTACGACGTGACCGAGGGTTCGATCGGCTATATTAAAGCGGTCAACATTAATGGAAATGAGCGAACGCTCGATAAGGTGATCCGCCGGGAACTCGTGATGTATCCCGGAGAAAAATATAACCGCAGCCGCATCCAGACCTCGGAAAACCGACTGCGCAACCTGAACTTCTTTGAAATTGTCACCATCAATCCGGATTCAACCGGCGAAGGCGATCGGTACGACGTGAATGTCCAGGTGGAAGAAAAACCAACCGGGCAGTTCTCGGCCGGTGTCGGGTTCTCCAGTGTGGACTCTCTGGTGGGATATGTTGAACTTTCGCAGGGTAATTTTAACTGGAAAACGTGGCCGCCGATCGGGGCCGGTCAGAAATTTAAAATTCGGGCGCAGCTCGGTACCGAACGAAACGACCTGGATATTTCTTTTGTAGAACCGTGGTTTCTGAATCGGCAGCTTTCGTTTGGCATCGACTTGTTCCATCATGAAGCACGCTATTTTTCCGATGCATACGATCAGGAAAACAACGGGTTCCGTCTGTCGCTCGGGAAGCCGCTTTCCCGTTTTACCCGAGGAAATCTGTCCTACACGCTGGAGCAGTACAATGTTTTTGATGTGGATAGTTCTGCTTCCCAGGCCATTAAGGATGAAGCGGGAAGGCGTACCAGCAGCAGCCTGGAATACGACTGGACCTACGACTCGCGCGATCGTTATTTCAACCCGTCGCGCGGAACCAAAACAACGGTGACGCCCTATGTCGCCGGTGGACCGCTGGGCGGACAAACCGATATTTTCGGATTGCGGGTTCGTTCCTCTAAATATTGGGCATTGATCGGGGATATGATTTTTAATCTGCGTGGACAAATTGAATCCGTTGAAGCCTATAGCGACAGCAAAGCCAACGCTACAACCTATGGGGCCGGTGTGCCGATTTTCGACCGCCTGTTTCTGGGGGGATCTTATACGCTGCGTGGTTTTGAATACCGAGAAGTCGGTCCCACCGATCCGGCGACGGGCGATCCGGTGGGCGGTAACAGTTCTGCCTACTGGAGTGGAGAACTGACGTACCCGATCTGGAACAAAATACGCGGTGCTGTTTTCTACGACTGGGGTTTTGTGAATGTGGATTCGTGGGATTTCGATACATCCAGCTATGCCGACGACTGGGGCATCGGATTACGGCTCGATCTGCCGGGATTCCCGCTCAATCTCGACTACGCCTGGCCGATCACCTATGACTCACGCTATATGGACGGAAGCGGTCGCTTCAACTTCCTGATCGGACATACCTTTTAGAAACTTGAAACTTGAAGTGTGAACCTGGAAATTAAAAATCAGGTTTCAGGTTTCAGGTTTCAGGTTTCAGGTTTCAGGTTTCCTCAGTCCACAGCAACTTTAATCACGATCTTATGGATCGGTCCGGTTCCAATGCCTGGAAGATGTGCGTCGGAAGGAAGAAAGATGGTGAAGGAACCCGGCGGAACTTTCACGATGCTCTGCGGAGCATCGGTGAAGAATTCCAGATCCCGCTTCGGGTCATAGCCCTCGGAGCCGGTCAAATCCGCGCGAGGGCTCCAACCCATGCTTTCATTGCCGCTGATGATATACTGAATATCCATATACTTCCGGTGGGCTTCCAGTTTCCCATCCGCAATCTTGCGTCCCTCGTTCTTTTCCACAATGGCAAAAACCAGATCGCCCGAAATTTCATATTTACCGGGTTTCAATTCTGCCACGTCGGGCTGGTCCAGAAAGCCAAACCCTTCCGAAAGGCCATTCTTAAGTCCTGCATATTTCGCGGCATTTTCCAATGTGTCGAGTATCATAATTCGTTCTTCCTGTTTTAAAATTCAAAGCCCATCTGGCCTGCTTTTTTATCGGTAAGGTCTTCATCGGAACCAAGCAAAGCAATCAGTTGTTCCTCGTTCAGAATCGTGACCCCCAGTTTTTCGGCTTTAGTCAGTTTTGAACCGGCGGCCTCGCCGGCCACCAGATAGCTGGTTTTTTTCGAAACACTGCCACTCACTTTTCCGCCGCGAGCTTTGATTTTATCGCCCGCCTCATCGCGCGTCATCGATTCCATGGAACCGGTCAGCACAAAGGTGAGGCCTTCGAGTTCATTACTTCCGCCGGTTTCTGTCTGCTCGAAATTAACCCCGGCGGCGCGGAGCTGCCGGATGATTTCGCGGGTTTCCGGAGCTTGAAAATATTCGACCACGGATTTTCCAACGATTGGACCGATGTCATGGATTTCTTCCAGAGTCTGGATATCCGCCGCCATCAGTGCGTCGATATTTTTAAATTCGCTGGCCAGAATGGATGCCGCGCCTTTGCCGACATGCCGGATGCCGAGTCCGAACAGGACTTTTTCGAAGGGGCGGTTTTTACTGTCTTCAAGTCCTTTGATCAGATTGTCGGCCGATTTCTCGCCCATGCGTTCCAGCCCGAGCACTTCGACTTTTTGCAGGGCATAAAGTTCGGCCGGGGTTTTCACCAATCCGCCATCAACGAGCTGTTCCACCAGTGATTCGCCGAGCCCGTTAATATCCATTGCGCCGCGGGATGCAAAATGAGTCAGCCAGTTTTTAACCTGCGCAGGGCACTGCAGATTGATGCAGCGCAAGGCCACTTCGCCTTCGCGCTTTTCCACTTCGCTGCCGCAGACGGGGCATGCAGTCGGCATGGAAAAATCCAGCTCTTCGCCCGTCCGCTTTTCCGTTACCACCTTTACAACGGCCGGAATAATTTCGCCGGCCTTTTCGATAATCACCCGATCGCCGATTTTAATATCTTTGCGCCGAATCTCATCTTCGTTATGCAGGGTGGCCCGTTTCACGGTGGTTCCGGCCAACTGTACCGGTTCGAGTTCCGCGACGGGCGTCAGGACCCCCGTGCGGCCCACCTGAATGGAGATGGTATGAAGCCGCGTTTCGGCCTGTTCCGGTTCGTATTTATAGGCCACCGCCCAGCGCGGGCTTTTTGCGGTGTAGCCGAGATCGTCATACAGGCGCCGGTCGTTCACTTTGATGACGCCGCCGTCCATCTCGAACGGAAATTCGTGGCGCATATTTTCGAGCTCGTCCAGCCGTTCCAAAACGTCGTCGATTTTGTCGTTCAACCAGTATTTGGGCGTAATCCGCAGTCCGTAATTTTTCAGCGAGAGCAGCATCTGTTCATGGGTTTCAAATTTAATGCCGCTGAGCTCGCCGGTGGCATAAAAAATGGCATCGAGCGGCCGGGAGGCCACTTCGCGGGAATCGAGCATTTTCAGCGAGCCGGCGCAGGCATTCCGGGGGTTGGCAAACGGTTCCATTCCGGCGTCCTGCCGGTCCGCGTTCAGTTTGGCAAACCCGGCGGTATCCATATAAATTTCGCCGCGCACTTCGAGTACCGCCGGAGGCATCAAATCGGAAAGGCGCAGCGGTATGGATTTAATGGTCCGAACATTGGAGGTTACATCGTCGCCGATTGCACCGTCGCCGCGGGTGACGGCCCGAACCAGCTCGCCGTTTTCATAGCGCAATGAAATGGCAACACCGTCGATTTTCGGTTCCAGAATATAGTCAAACACCGCTTCCGGAATCAGCTTGCGGATCCGCACATCAAACTCCACGAGCTCCTCTTTGGAGTAGGTGTTTGAGAGGCTCATCATGGGAACGGAGTGTTTAACATTTTCGAAACTTCCGAGTGGTGCCCCGCCCACTCGGCGAGTGGGGGAATTGGCACTTTCAAACATGGGAAACTGTTTTTCCAGATCTTCCAGGGTTTGGAGAAGGGTGTCGTATTCGCGGTCGGAAATTTCGGGGGCGGCATCGATGTAATACAGTCGATTATGCTGCTCGAGTTCCCGGCGCAGTTGGTCTATCCGTTGTTGGGCTTCAGCTTCGTTCGTCATGCGGCAAAATTTACCGAATGGTTGGAAGCGGGTCAATCAAACGGGAAGGCAGAGCGTGAACGAAACCATGCCGTCTTTATAGAGGTTCAGCACGAGATCTCCGCCGTGGGCGCGGGCGATTTCGCGGGCGAGGCTGAGGCCCAGACCGGAGCCGGTGGTGGTACGCGATTTTTCCACGCGGTGGAAGCGTTCGAAGAGCAGGGGGCGATCTTCTTCCGGAATCGGCGGGGCGGAGTTTTCCAGTGTAAAGCGGACGGTATTTTCATCCTGTTCCAGAATGAAGACAACTCGTCCGCCGGGGGCGGTATATTTTGCGACATTGGAGGTCATATTCCGAATCGTCTGATTGAGCAGCGCGGGGTCTGACTGAATGTCCACGGGTTTCTGTATGCGGGTTTCAATCAGAAGTTCGGGGGCCATGATTTCAAGATCTTCCGTGGCGTTGAAGATCAGGTCGCTTAGATCCACGGATTGCGGGCTGACATTCAGCCGGCCTTCATCGGCATGGGCGAGCAGGAGGAGTTTTTGCACGACGGCTTTGAGGTTGCCCAGTTCTTCAAGCAGCATGCTGTAGCGCTGCTGTTCTTCGGAGCCGTCGACCGAGCTCTGGATGGCATTGTCGAGTTCGCCCTGCAGAATGGTGAGCGGGGTCTGGAGCTCGTGTGCGGCATCGGCACTGAAACGGACGGCCTGATGATAGCTCTTTTCCAATCGGTCGAGCATGTTGTTCGAAACGGAAACCAGACGTTCGAGTTCAATATCGTTTCCAACCTTTGGAATACGCTGGTCGAGACCTTTGGCGGTTATGCCTTCGGCGGTGTCTGCAATGGCTGCGACGGGTTTCATGGCGCGGCCTGCGAGGTACCACCCCATAAATCCGAGAATGAGCAGTCCGAGGGGAACGGCAATCATGAAGGCGGTTCGGAAGCCATTCACTTCGGCATTGAAGGAATCCATGTTGAGTGCGGCAACGATGGTAATTTCGGCATTTCGGAAAATGCCGACCCGCCAGTTTTCGAACGGAAGTTCCATGGTGTAAAAGCCGGAGTTCGTCGGGAGATGGGGGGCGGGGCCGCCTCTCGGGCCGGGGCGTTGTCCGCGGCCGCGCAGCGTTGCCGCTTCCTCCAGGTCAATCGCACCGTCTTTGTTTTTATCTGAAAAGCGAAACATATCCGGCGGGCCATCGAATTCATCGGGAGTCACTTTCCCGTCGTTGTTGAAATCATTTCGTTTAAGGAAGAGGTGGGCATGTTGAGGTTTTTCGTCCGGAAGGGCTGTGTCCGGAATGTCTGGGAGCGGAAGCCGGTCGAATTGCGGACGTGCATTTTCGGATTGGAACAGAACCTTGTTGAAACGGTCCCGGACGATCATGGACAGGCGTTCAGCGCGGCTTTCGCCCTGAATAAATTTAAGGGAGTCGCCAAACTGCTTCCAGTATTCGGGCGGATGTTCTGCGCGTATGGGAACTTCTGCCAGTGAGCGGAGTTCGCGGTCCATGCGTTCGATGCCGGAAGAGTAGATGAAGGCAAAGAAGGTGATGCCGAATGTGGTCAGCAGTGCACCGGAAACGGCGAACGAAAGGGTGGCGATTTTAAATTTAAAGGAGAGTTTCATCGTACGTAATGAGTACGGCGGAATTATTCCGCTTTGAAGCGATAGCCGACGCCTCGGACGGTTTCGATGAGTGAGCCGGAGTGGGGGGGATCAATTTTGCCCCGGACGCGGCGAATATAGACGTCGACGACGTTGGTCTGAGGATCAAAGTCGTAGCCCCAAACATGTTCGAGCAGCTGGGTGCGGGAATAGACCCGGCCGGGGGAGCGCATCAGGAGTTCGAGCAGGTTGAATTCGCGGCTGGTCAGTTCCAGCGATTCATCGGCGCGTTTCACCTCCCGGGTAATCAGATTCAGGGTGAGGTCGTCATGATGCATGACACTCAGTTGATCGCCCGAAGAGCGCCGGCTGACGGCAATAATTCGGGCAATGAGTTCTTCCATGAAAAAGGGTTTCGGCAGGTAGTCGTCCGCGCCCAGATTGAGCCCTTCCACCCGTTCATCCAGTCCGCTGCGTGCAGTGAGCAGAATAACCGGTACGGTATTTTTCTCCTCACGCAGTGAGCGCAGAATGCTGAGTCCGTCGCGGCCCGGCAGCATGATGTCGAGCAGGATCACATCATAGGATTCGCCGGATGCCAGATTATATCCTTCGTCGCCGTTATGGCAGGCATCCACCACATACCCCTGTTCCTTCAGTCCTTTTTTTACAAAGGAGGCAATCTTCTGATCGTCTTCAACGATTAAAATTTTCATGGGAACTGGATACCACAGAACGGCGATGAACGGCCAAGGATTTATCATGACAAAACATTCATAAACGCGCGCGGTTTCGCGTCATCTTTCCCTGTTCCAATGAATCCCGTCATCAAAAACAACTCACTCAAGGAGGTCAGTCATGAAGATTCAATTAGCTGTTTTGCTTCTACTTGCAGCAGGCACCGCCATGGCACAGCGGGGACGAGAGGAAAATCAGCAGACATCCGGTGCTGCCGGATTCATTTCGAAGCTGGATAAGGATAAGGACGGGCAGATTTCGGAAACCGAGTTCGACGGCCCCGCAGAACATTTTTCTCAGTTCGATAAAAACGGCGATGGCTATATCAGCGAAAGCGAAGCGCCGACCGGCCCTCCTCAGGAGGAGCAGGGAAAAAATCAGAGCGAGGAGCGTGGCCTGCAGCAGAAGCAGCGTCCGCAGCGAGGACAGGATCCGGCGGATGAAGGCGGGTTTGTTGCCCGGTTGGATAAGGATAAAGACGGTAAAGTTTCTGCGGACGAGTTCGATGGGCCGTCAGAACATTTTTCCCAATTAGATAAGAACAACGATGGATATCTTGGCGAAGACGAAGCGCCGAGCGGTCCCCCTCCGCGCGGCCGCCGCTAATGCAGTATGGGCCGCCCGGAGGAACGTCTTCCCCTGTTGCTTCGGGCGGCCGATCTGTGTAGTGAAAACAGTAGCAACTGGAAACGCTATGGCCATGTTTGTGAAAGCATTCCCGGCCATGAGCACATGAAGGGTAGCGAGGTCTAAGAGGGTTTTATGCGGTCGAAGACAGAACACCACGGGATTTCCCGTGGATGAATGAGCCCGGAGGCGGTATGTTTCCAACTTATGGAAGTACGAATAGCATC
>JARNMJ010000249.1 GCA_029432795.1 Pontiellaceae bacterium B12219 | reverse complement strand
AACGTTCGGGCTGACCTGCCGTGAACATAAACGTTGACTGGATCAACGGGCGTTTTCACGGTAAGGTCAAGCCCCTGGTTGGGAATTTCTTTAGTTTTCTGGTTTGTCGAAATTGAGCAGTTTTATTGCCGTCATTCGGAATTTGCCGAGAATCAATCGGTCAGGAAAAGCAGGTTGCAATCGGGTGACTGGGGGTTCCGGTTGAACGGTATGGATTTGTTTTATTCAGTTTTTTGATTCAAGCACCGGAGTATTTTTTAAGCACCTTCGGTTTTGTTTTTTTAAGTTTCCCAACGTTATGGGTGAGCCGCCGGTGCTCATAAACTTCACTTAATCAAC
>JARNMJ010000248.1 GCA_029432795.1 Pontiellaceae bacterium B12219 | reverse complement strand
TGGGGACAGTTTGCGGTCGGCACGTTTGTGGCTTCGGGCACCACCCAGTTGCTGACTCATAAGGCCAACAGTTTCGGTAATATTCATTTCAACGCACTACTGTCCCAACGTTCCGGATGCAGGATTTTGCAAGTAACATAAAATGAAGATGTTGCGCAATAATTCAGATTGTTCCGACTTGAATCGGATTCCCGAATATAATCGCCCGAATTTCAGGAGGGCGATCCATGTATTCCGGAACAACAATCTTTTCACAGCTGATGCAACAGCTTCCATGGCCGAAATTCCAGGCCTGCGTCGAACGCTACCGTGGCGACTACAAGGTAAAAACCTTCCGCTG
>JARNMJ010000247.1 GCA_029432795.1 Pontiellaceae bacterium B12219 | reverse complement strand
CTCTGTATTTCCAGTGAGCACACCTCCGATTCGATCATCTGTAAAAAATATTACCTCACAAGGTGAGCCAGATCCCATAGATAGGAGGAGAGCTCACGTGCGATGGCTACTTGAATTTTATTGTGATGCACTTTTCTGAACATCAATTTATACCAACGATTGTTAAGCCGGTTCTGCGCATGCCAGGAGAGTGCGCGCACTTCGCGGCTCAATCCTTCCTGGCGTTTCGAAAGTGCTTTGGAAACTTTTGGCGGCATACGGTAATGACCGGCACATTCAATGAGCATCCAGCGCGCATGCGAATTACCGCACTTGGTGATATTTCCCTGCCGGCGATGGTT
>JARNMJ010000246.1 GCA_029432795.1 Pontiellaceae bacterium B12219 | reverse complement strand
GGTTTTGAATATGCGTCCGCCGCCACGATGATTCAGAACGGGCTGCTTCGTGAGGGCCTGACCGTGGTGAAAGCGAACCACGACCGCTACGACGGTCGTATGCGAACCGAAAATATTTCCAAGTTGGGGGTCTGGGGCTACACCGGCAATCCATTCGGTGATGACGAGTGCGGAAAGTTCTACGGTCGCGCTCTGAGCATCTGGTCGATGCTGCTGGTGCTGCAGGGCTTTGAGTATGATGGCCCGGCAGGACGCATCGGGTTTGCCCCGCGCTGGCAGCCCGAAGACCACGCCAGTTTCTTTACGGCCGCCGAAGGCTATGGCCTGTTCACTCAGGTGCTGAA
>JARNMJ010000245.1 GCA_029432795.1 Pontiellaceae bacterium B12219 | reverse complement strand
TTCAGCACCTGAGTGAACAGGCCATAGCCTTCGGCGGCCGTAAAGAAACTGGCGTGGTCTTCGGGCTGCCAGCGCGGGGCAAACCCGATGCGTCCCGCCGGGCCGTCATAGTCGAAACCCTGCAGCACCAGCAGCATCGACCAGATGCTCAGGGCGCGACCGTAGAACTTGCCGCACTCGTCATCGCCGAATGGATTGCCGGTGTAGCCCCAGACCCCCAGCTTCGAAATATTTTCGGTTCGCATGCGGCCGTCGTAGCGGTCGTGGTTCGCTTTCACCACGGTCAGGCCCTCACGAAGCAGCCCGTTCTGAATCATCGTGGCGGCGGACGCATATTCAAAACC
>JARNMJ010000244.1 GCA_029432795.1 Pontiellaceae bacterium B12219 | reverse complement strand
GTAGATGCTATGTGGGGGTTGTCATTCAGAATATAATCCTTAGATCACCACAAAATAAGGAGATACATAATGAACAACACGCCCGCACATAACGCTGATAAATTACTCGTTGCTATGGAGCTGAGCAACAGCAAATGGCTGTTGGCTTTTTATAACGGCGAAAAGATCCGGCGCAAAAATATTGATGCCCGTGACCGCAAACGGTTTCTTGCTGAACTGGTTCTGGCCAAGCAGAAGCTGGGCTATCCTGAAGACGCTGAAGTGCTTTGCTGCTATGAGGCCGGGCGTGACGGGTTCTGGATTTATCATTGGCTCGTAAGTTGCGGCATTGAGTGCCTGGTTCTAG
>JARNMJ010000243.1 GCA_029432795.1 Pontiellaceae bacterium B12219 | reverse complement strand
TATTTTCTCGCCAATATCTGAAAGGTTTAAATCAAGACGCTGGGAAAGCCCTTCCCGTATGGCCTCCAGCGAACCTTCGACGCCGTCTAAATTATCAACATAAACATTCCCCTCAATAGCTGAATCTCCTGTATAAGCAACAGATCCGGAAGAACCCAAAACACTATTTCCGGAAGAATTACCAAAAGGATTGCCTGTATTGCCAAGATTGCTTTCAAAATCTGCATCCGCACCATTTAGAATACCGTCACCGTCTATATCCGTATTATTGGAAAAAGGATCTAAATCGTTTGGATCATCCCAAATATTGACGCCGTCCCCATCCATGTCATCGTCATCGATATTTTT
>JARNMJ010000242.1 GCA_029432795.1 Pontiellaceae bacterium B12219 | reverse complement strand
AAAAATATCGATGACGATGACATGGATGGGGACGGCGTCAATATTTGGGATGATCCAAACGATTTAGATCCTTTTTCCAATAATACGGATATAGATGGTGACGGCATTCTAAATGGTGCTGATGCAGATTTTGAAAGCAATCTTGGCAATACAGGCAATCCTTTTGGTAATTCTTCCGGAAATAGTGTTTCGGGTTCTTCCGGATCTGGTGCTTATACAGGAGAATCAGCTATTGAGGGTAATGTTTATGTCAATAATTTAGACGGCGTCGAAGGTTCGCTGGAGGCCATACGGGAAGGGCTTTCCCAGCGTCTTGATTTAAACCTTTCAGATATTGGCGAGAAAATA
>JARNMJ010000241.1 GCA_029432795.1 Pontiellaceae bacterium B12219 | reverse complement strand
TGCATATCGGTTGCAGTATCATGTCGTGTGGGTCTGCAAATACCGCCGGAGGATCCTGAAGCCTGGAGTCTGCGGATACCTCAAAAAAACGTTGCGAAGTATGCCCGGCGTAGATATCGAGCTGATTGGCTTCGACTCAGATCATCTTCATATGGTTATGGTCATACCTCCGAAATACAGCATTTCTGAGGTGATGGGGTGCTTGAAAAGCCAATCGGCGTCGGTTCTGCGAAAGAAGTTTGAATGGCTCTCAAAGGTATATTGGAAAGAAAACGTTGTGTGGTCGCCGGGTTACTTCGTCAGCAGTGTGGGCGTTGATGAAGAAACAATCGTGAGATATGTCGAATATCAAGG
>JARNMJ010000240.1 GCA_029432795.1 Pontiellaceae bacterium B12219 | reverse complement strand
CTAGTCACCAAATCCTTAATAGTTGAGTGATCCAGCTGTTTCATAAATTGCAACTTGATTGCTTGGTTTATCAGCCTTACAGCAGGAGTATTTTTGTCTTCTAAAAGAACATCGTACGCCTCCTCTATTTCTTTGGACCCAATGGAAAATGCAACCTTCCGCAACACTCCAAAAATCACTCCATAAGTAAGCAGAAGAAATATATTTTTAGCATCTTTTTCCAGCTGACTATCATCAATAGTTGGGTTCTCTTTCAATATATGTTTTACGCTCTGAATAACTTCATCGCGCATTACATCACTCATATCCAAAAAGAACTGCAGGAATCTAAGACCCACTCCGTATGCTTGATCTAG
>JARNMJ010000023.1 GCA_029432795.1 Pontiellaceae bacterium B12219 | reverse complement strand
ATCGCTGGGTTGCCAAAGGCAAAGACATCTTGGAAAAAATCAATCGGGCCAGAACGAAGTTAAATAAACCTATTTATGAATCAGGACACTAGTGTGAGGATAGCCACAAAGAAGCGCAAGAGGCACGAAAACTCTGCTGTTCGGGTCTTTGTGCAGCCGCCTTCTTTTCGGCGGCGCCATGTGCCTTTTCGTGGCCAATAAATACCGGTTAGATTTTTAGGTATTAGTCCACGCGATTTCTGACTTCCACGAGGTGGTAGCCGAACTGGGTTTTCACCGGTCCCTGCACTTCACCCACCGGCGCGCTGAATACGACTTCGTCGAATTCCTTTACCATCTGGCCCGGGCCGAAGGTGCCAAGGGCCCCGCCCTCTGCACCCGATGGGCATTTGGAATGCGCTTTTGCGAGTTCCGCAAAATCGCCGCCTTCTTCAATCTGCTTTTTCAATGTTGCGCAATCCGCTTCGGATGCAACCAGAATGTGTCGTGCTGCTGAGGCCATCGTATCTCTCCTTGGTTTATATTAAAATTCAGTTGAACAGACTGTCGCTTTGCAGAAGCGGGCACAAGTCGAAAAAGTTTCCATCCGCCTTCGCAACAGCTACGACGTGACAAGAGCTTTGGAAGCTATGCGTTTCCCTGTGATCTCTCGCGGCTAATCCCCCTGCGGACGAACGGCGCGCCCCGCCGGAAGTGCTCCAAGGACAGGGACCGTTCGATAAACCGTCCGCATGATTGGAGGGATTTTCCGGCAAAGCGGATTCTCCGAGAGGCGGGTTCGTCGAACCAGCCCTACCCAAACCATCCTCTCACAAAGCCCCCAAGGACACGAAGGCACAGCAATCCATTCTCTGTGAGATACCATTATTCCTGCAAGAGCATCGGGCTATTTGTTCCTCCGCTTGCCGCCCCGCGGATTCGATCGCCTGACCTCCAACGGATCTGGCGTTTCCGAAAAAGGCGATATTCAGCGGGCGGCCGTCAAATTCATCCGTATTTTTGTCTGTCATACTAGTACGACATAGTGTTTATTAGCATGACACAGGAGATTTTATTATGAAAGGCGACATTCGAAAAGCATTGGATTATCTGAACGCAAACCAGGTACGGGCCACCTATTCCGCCGTGCAGAGCTATCTGGGTTTCGGCCCGTTCGACAAAGTGGACTGGCAGGAAATTCTGGGCCCACCCCGCCAATACACCTCGTGGGTGGTTAATAAAAAGACCGGACTGCCGGATGGATACAAACCGGCCGAAATGCACCCCGATCTGATGGCCTCCGAAGAAATTATCGGTAAAAGCAAACTCCTTCTCGCGGCCATCAAAGAATTCAAAGGCCGGCCGGAAGAAGAGCAAAGTGCTACAGCTTCTCCGAAAGTGGAAGTGGCCGACTGCCACGGAAACAATGCCGCCGTCATGTGCCCCCATTGCAACAAGGCCTATCTGATTTCCGGATTCCTGAACAAAGGCGTTCGTTCCTGCCCGCATTGCGGAAAATCAAAAGCTGTTTTTCAGGATGTCAAAGCCGAGTGGGAAGCCTCCCACGAAAATGACATCATTGAGTCCGATCAGTTTTCAACCCGCATGATCTTTAAAAAAGAGTGGCTCGGGTATGACGTATGGGTCACCTTCACCGAAGACGACACCACCTACCGCTATCCCCATGACCAGCTGCTGCAAACCTTCATCAGCCGACTGAGCATCATTGAAGGCACAAAATCGTGGGATCAGGATGGCGTCTACCACTTCCCCCGCATCAGTGGAGAACAGAAAAAAATGCTTAAGCGCTATATTACCGAAGTGCGCGATGTTCCGGTCGCCACGCAGGCGGCGGAAACCGGATTCGAGCTGCCCGAAATCAAAACGGCCAAAAAAGCCAAACATCTCGAAGACTAAAAATAAGCCCATAGAACTCGTCACAATTTCAGTGCCGGGACTCAGGGGTCAGCCTTCAACGAGGACTGACCCCTCTTTATTTTCCCCAACGCGTCCCTGCCCATGGCAGCTGGCTGAAAAATATTGTTTTTAACCGCCTGCGCAGACTCTAAAATGGGCCGTTATCAGTTAGAGTGGTTTGCAGGCGTTATCCGATCAAAGAGTAAAAGTACTATGCCTCAGAAATATATCAGAAAAATTCTCGATGCCCGCGTTTATGATGTAGCGATTGAAACGCCGCTCGACCACCTTCCGTTGTTGTCGCGCCGGTTCAACAATGAGATTTTACTCAAACGTGAAGACTTACAGCCGGTATTTTCCTTCAAGATTCGCGGTGCATATAACAAAATGGCCCATCTCAGCGAAGAAGATTTGGCCAAAGGAGTGGTGGCCGCATCGGCAGGCAATCACGCGCAGGGGCTGGCGTTGGCGGCATTAAAACTGGGTGTTAAAGCGACGATTGTGATGCCCCGAACCACCCCCAAAATCAAGGTGGATGCTGTACGCAGTCGCGGTGCCAAGGTGATATTGCAGGGAGATACCTTTGATGAAGCCTCCTCCCTCGCACAAAAATTGGTGCTCGAAAAGGGCATGGTATATATCCACCCGTATGACGATCCTGAGGTGATCGCGGGTCAGGGCACTATCAGCATGGAAATCCTGCGTCAGCACACGGGGCCGATTGAGGCCGTGTTTGTGCCGGTTGGCGGCGGCGGATTGCTGGCGGGTGTGGCGGCTTATATTAAATATGTGCGCCCGGAGATCAAAGTGATCGGGGTTGAGCCCGAGGGAGCAGCCTGCCTGCAAGCGGCGATGGAAAAAGGTCGACGGGTTACTTTACCCAGCGTCGATCTTTTTGCCGACGGAGTTGCCGTGGCCCAAATCGGAAAGGAAACATTCCGGGTGATCCGTAAAACCGTGGATGCCGTCATCACGGTAAGCACGGATGAAATGTGCGCGGCGATTAAAGATATTTTCGATGATACCCGCTCGATAGCTGAGCCCGCCGGCGCCCTGGCCCTTGCCGGGCTGAAAAAATATGTCGACCAAAACAGTTGTGCCGGCAAAACGCTGATCGCTATCGACAGCGGCGCCAACACCAATTTTGATCGCCTGCGTTATATTTCGGAACGCACTGAAATTGGGGAAAAGCGCGAAGCCATTATCAGCGTAACCATTCCCGAGCGCCCCGGTAGTTTTAAAAAATTCTGTGCAGCGCTGGCACGGCGCAATATTACCGAATTCAATTACCGGTACGCCGATGCAAAAGCGGCGAAGATATTCGTCGGGGTACAGGTTTCGCCCGAACATAACGATCGGGAAGAGCTCGTGACCGGACTGCGCAGCAAAGGCTACCCGGTGGTCGACCTGACGGATAATGAAATGGCCAAGATGCATATCCGCCATATGGTGGGCGGCCGGGCTTCGGCAGCGTTTACTGATGAATTACTTTATCGTTTTGAATTTCCCGAGCGCCCCGGCGCATTGGCGAAGTTTCTCGCCTCTCTGGGACAGGGCTGGAACATTTCGATGTTTCATTACCGCAATCATGGTGCAGCATTCGGGCGTGTGCTGGTGGGCATTCAGGTACCCGCAGCTGAACGCAGGCAGCTCAAAGACTTTCTCGATAAGCTGGGTTACGAGTTTTATGAAGAAACAGATAATCCGGCTTATCAGCTTTTTCTGAGTTAAAAAACGGGATGCTCATCGCGGCCGCTTTATACATCACAACCATCTCACAACCATCTGATCCGCCCATAACGAGCAATGCATTAATTTCGGGCGACAGATACCCCCGACATATCCCGGGGGTATCTTTTTTTAAAAGTATCATGACGATGGGATTCGTTTTTACATCTGCGGAACGTCGCCCATTACGGTCTCCCTGTTCCTACCTCTGTCCGGCTTTCAGTTGCTTGGCACCGCCGAGTTCTGCAAAACCCGTTTTTTCGAGATCGGTCCAGAGTGTGCCTTCACCGGCATGAATAATATTCAGTTTCACCCGCGGATTCAGATTTTCAGCAAAGATCCATTTGGCATAGGCCGCCGGATCGCCAAAGGCGGCCGTTTTCAGCTGCAGCCCTTTGGCCCGTTCGCCTTCAACTTTTTCAAGCGCGGAAGCATCGGCCTCGCCGATCACACGCACTTTGTCCGCATTGATTGCGGCGGTGGCACTGCGAACCTCAGCTTCTTTCTTCAGGGTTTCCGCCTGAATCGTGGCAACCTGTTTGGCGAGGTCCGCCGCAATTTCCGCCTTCAGCTTTTCCGTTTCCTGCATCACCTGCTCCCCGCGCTGCGCAATCAGCGACAGCTCGGTATTGAGCTGCGCTTCTTTCCGTGCGGTATTCTGCCGCTCTTTATTCGTCAGATCCTGCTCGACCGCAATACTGGCCTGCTGAATCGGAACCCGAATTTCATTCGGCACTTCCACATGGCGAATCAGCGCATTATACACCCGGATATCCTTTTCGCTGAGCTCCAGTTCAAGCGATTCAGTCAGATCTTCCTGAAATTTTTCACGGCCCTCGCCCACAATGAAATCCTTGGCGCGATATTCAGATCCTTTATTTCGGGATATGGACGTAATCTGCGGCATGATGATTTTATCGACCACCGCCGGAAGATCACCATAACGACGATAGATGCCGGCGATGTCCCCCGGATTCAGCTCAAATTCCAGTGTCATATCCAGACTGATCTGAAACCCGTCGCGCGACGGGAAGCTGACCAATTCCATCAGATTCATTTCCCCTTCTTCCAACGAGGCCGGTGCAATATCGTTCAGTTTCTTTCCTGCTGCAAAATCCACCTGCTGACCCCGACGTGACGGAGGAGCAAAAGAGGACGACCGCTTGCTGAAATAGTCCGCCCGTTTGGCTTCCTGCTTTTCGAGCATATTATTCTGCAGCACATTCAGCGCCTGACTCTGGCCCAACTGACGCGCTTTCGTGACGACCTTGCTGCCCTCCTGCCCGAGCAATGAAACCTGATTAATACCAACTTCAAGCACATCCACTTTATAGGCCTGCGGATTCACATAGTAGAGCCCCGGCTGCAGCACATCCTTGCGGACGCCTTTCTGCTCATCGTTGGCAAACTGCCCATCCGGTGCCTGCTCCCCGGAACGCGACGTGATTACCCCGGCATAACCGATCGGAATACTGATGGCGTCGATAATTTCGATGTTATAGCCATACGGATTCATCCGGTATTTACCCGGCCCGAGCACCTCACGCCAGATCCCTTTCTGGCCCCGTTCGGCAATGAATTCCCCGGTCGGCAGTTTGGCTCCCACTTTGGACGTCACAACGCCGACTTTGCCCGGTTCAATCATGATGATCGGTTCGATACGGCGTTCATAGAAAATCGGGCTCAGGAAATGCCGGCCTTCTCCCAGCGGTTCTTCCCGAATACCCTTCTGGCCTTCACGGGCAAGAATCTGCCCCGGATCGAGCGGCGCTCCGTTTTTCGCCGTGATGATCGCCATTTCGTTGGGGCCGACATAAAAACGACAAAAACCCCACATCCACATCACATAAAGTCCGCCGCCAATAACGACCGCACTTATCACCAGACCAACTATCGATTTTGATGAATGTTTCATTCTGCACCTCCTTCAACCGGAGCATACGTGCTGAAAATGCTGCCGATGCCTCCTTCGGAATCTGAACTCAGCACCGACAGAATATTCGGGGCCAGGCGTTCATAAAGCGTGTAACGGGCATAATTTTCGCCCGTCCCGAGGGCCGTCACCCGGTTTTGCAGCACCGAAGCTTCGGCCACATTCTGCGCGGTGATGGCATCCTTCTGCCCATCCGCCGTCAACAGAATCGCCTCCGCCTGAAACAGTGCGGCTTCGTATTCCACCTGAGCCACATCCAACTCTTTCTGCGCGGAAATAAGCCGAACGCTTTGGTCCTGCTCGGCATCAATCACGGCACGGATACGCTTGGTATCGGCCTCCACTTTTTCCCGGTTCTGAATGGCCAGCATTTCCTGCTTAGTCAGCTCGGCTTTTGATTGGGCCTGAACAATCTGCTGTTCGTATTTTGCGGCATCCTGCACGGCAAGCTCGCGGTCACGGTTAATACTGGCAATTTCATCCGGCACGATAATCTTGCGAACCAGCACCGATTTAATATCAACCCCCCAGCCCATGGATTTGGTGCGCAGATGGTTTTCCAGTTCATTCTGAAACTTCTGGCGGGTTTCTCCCACAATGAAATTTACAGCGGGATATTTGCTTCCTTCAATACGGCTGAATCCACGCGCCCGGGGCAGAATCATCTTTTTGATAATATCATCCATATCGCCGACGCGATGCGTCAGATACGCCGCTTCGTTCCGCTGGATACCAAACTCAATGGTGCCCTCGACCGTCACGGTGAACCCGTCCAGCGTCAGGAAATTAATGACATCCTTGCCGGACATCTCAAACCGCTGACTCTGGAGATTAACCTCTACGGTGTTAAAAATATAGGGATTCAGATAATGTGTTCCGGGATCAAGCAGCATACCGTCCACCCCTTTCAGGCCCGCATCCACCATGAACGTATTCCGCTTTTCAGGAGGCAGCGGATAGTTCAGCACATCCCGCCCCGTGAGCGCGGTCACCACACCCACATGACCGGGACTGATGTTGATCGCGTCAAAAAGAGCCACGTGATAGGCATAGGGATTAATGCGGTATTTACCGGGCCGAAGAATTTCCTCCACAATGCCCTTTTCGCCATCGCTCGCAATGATGCTGCTGGGAGCAAGGTCGGTTCCATAGAGGCGGGTCATCACACCCAGCTTGCCGGCGGGCACATCAAGAATCCGATGCTTCTTCCAGCTCCAGGTATAGGGGTTCCGGAAATAGCGCCCTTCGGAAAGCACCTCCAATTGAATACCCTTCTGCCCCGGCTCCAACGCAATCACCTGGCCAGCCGGCAAATTGTCGCCCGTCTTGCGGATCAGCACCGCAATCTCTCCAGCCCCCGGTTCAATCCGGCAGAAAAACCAAAAGAAGACCACCACTGCAATCACGCCACCGATAATCAAGACCGGGATCGACGTGAGCAGCGGAATATTCAGCTTCACGTTCGGCGGTTTAAAATCCATCGCTTCACTCATTCCCCACCTCCTGTTCGTTTTCCAAGGAATGGAAAAAAGGTAGCACGCCATAGAATAACGGCTACTACTCATTCGCTTTAAAATTATAATGCATGGAAAGCGTTGAGCAAAAAGAGCTCCTTTGTTAATCAGTACCCTTCCTTTTAAACGTAGGTATTTAACGGAGATAAATTATGGCCATTCATCCAAATGCAGGAAAACCTGTTACAAAAGAAGATCTCGCCGACATCGCGGAACTCGTCAGCCTCTATTATGAAACACAGCCCGACGCCTCCAATCCCGATGAAAAAGTCGCCTTCGGCACCTCCGGCCATCGTGGCTCCTCGCTGAAGAAGAGTTTCACCGAAGACCACATCATGGCGATTGCCCAGGCGATCTGCGAATACCGTGCCGCGCAGGGCACCACCGGCCCGCTCTTCATGGGTAAAGACACGCACGCCCTTTCCATCCCCGCCGAAAAGACCGCACTTCAGGTGTTCGCCGCCAACGGCGTCACCGTGATGATCGATCAGGACGGCGGCTACACGCCGACGCCTGTCATCTCCCACGCGATTCTCGCCTACAATAAAGACCGCACCGAAGGCCTCGCCGACGGCGTCGTCATCACCCCTTCGCACAATCCGCCCGACAACGGCGGCTTCAAATACAATCCGCCCAACGGCGGCCCCGCCGACACCGATGCCACCGGTTGGATTGCCGATCGCGCCAACGAGCTGATGGCCGCAGGGAACGTCGACGTCGAAAGCCTCTACTACCCCGACGCCCTTGCCGCCGACACCACCGTCGCCTACGACTTTATCACCCCCTATGTTTCAGACCTTGGAAACGTGGTCGATATGGAAGCCATCAAAAAAGCCGGCCTTAAAATCTGTGCCGACGCCATGGGCGGTTCCGGCCTGCGCTATTGGAAACCGATCGCCGAAAAATACGGCCTCGATATCACCATCCGTAATAATACAGTTGATTACACCTTCAGCTTCATGACCGTCGACGGCGACGGAAAAGTCCGCATGGACTGCTCCTCGCCCTACGCCATGGCCAGTCTCGTTGCGCTGAAAGACGATTTCGATATCGCCTTCGGCAACGACCCCGACTACGACCGACACGGCATCGTCACGAAATCCGCCGGACTGCTCAACCCGAACCACTATCTCGCCGTGGCCATCAACTACCTCTACGCCAACCGCACCGGATGGCGCAAAGATGCCGCCGTTGGAAAAACGCTGGTCTCCTCCTCCATGATCGACCGCGTTGCCGCCGACCTCGGCCGCGACCTGCAGGAAGTGCCCGTTGGATTCAAATGGTTTGTGAACGGCCTCGTTGACGGCTCCTACGGCTTCGGCGGCGAAGAGTCCGCCGGCGCCTCCTTCCTCCGCAAAGACGGCACCGTTTGGAGCACCGATAAAGACGGTATTATCCTCTGCCTGCTCGCCTGCGAAATTCTGGCCGTCACCGGCAAAGATCCGGGCGAACACTATGCCGAACTGACCGCCAAATTCGGTGCCCCGGTTTATGCCCGTGTCGATGCTCCGGCCAATCGCGAGGAAAAAGCCAAACTGGCCGCCCTCTCGCCCGAACAGGTCACCGCTGAAACCCTCGCCGGCGAGCCGATCACTGCCAAACTCACCCACGCCCCCGCCAACGGTGCGGCCATCGGCGGCTTGAAAGTCTGCACCGAAAACGGCTGGTTTGCCGCCCGTCCGTCCGGTACCGAAGACGTCTACAAAATCTACGCCGAAAGTTTCAAAGGCGAGGAGCACCTTCACCAGATTCAAAGTGAAGCGAGAGAAATTGTGAACCAAGCCCTCGCATAACAAGAGTGTGACGATTGAAACGTGAGGCGTGATTTTGGTCACGTTTCACGACTCACTCATCACTTTTCATCCCCATGGGACGCAAAAAATACAGCAATAAGACGAAAGGCAGCGCGGGGCAGAACCGCGCTGAAACGGAAGCGTATCTGAAAAAGAACCGCTCCAAACCGGACGTCATCGAAACCGCCAGCGGCCTGCAGTACACCATCAAAGATCCTGGAGATGGAAAAAGTCCGGACGAATGGAGCACGGTCGAAGTCAATCAGCGCATTCTGCTGGTAAATGGCACGGTCATTAAAGATACCTACCATGGCACGCAAACCGATGTCTTCACGATGGAAGAAGCCATCGATGGGTTAAAGGAAGGCCTGCCCCTGATGAAAGAAGGCGGCAAGTTCCGCTTCGTCGTACCGCCGGATCTCGCCTGGGGGAAACGCGGTGCCGGCGAAAAAATCGGCCCTTACGCCGCCCTCATCTTCGACATCCGTCTGGAAAAGGTTACGTAAAACGAGCAGCGTGAGGGACCAACCCGTACCGCCTGCTTCCAGCAGGCTCCCACACACAAAACCGCCAAGATGGCGGCGATACGGCTTTGCACTAAAATCCGCGCGAATTCCGGCCTTGTTTAAACAGGTCGCGCGCAAGATTGAGGTTGTCCACAAAATCGCTCAAATAGGCATCCCGTTTCCCGTATGCCCGCAACGGAATAATGACCGGTTTAGGCGTTGAACTCAATTGCCCGGGTAACACGTAGCAAATATCCGATTTAACCATCACCCCGACAAACTCGCCGCGATCGGTCAGCAGGTAATCGCCGACTTTGGGTTTGGCTTTGCTCAACACACGAACACTCAGATAATCTTTTCCAATCATTGGAACCACTTCAACGAGACCGTACGAATTCACATCGGAAGGGCTGAAAAGCATGGCCGTGCGCAGGCGACGGTCTTTCAGCCCCTGCATGGTGATCGGTTCCAGCGCACCCTCGGTGGGCCCGATCACATGGGCCAGGCACACCTGCGGTTCGCTTGCCGGAACAATGAGCGCCCGCAGCGAGTCGGCCTTTGCCTCGCCCACCATCGGAGCGGCAATGCCGCGAACATCGGCAATCCGGTCGGACAGCCCCCCGAAAAAGGATTTCTTCAAACCCAGCGCTTCAAATTCCGCCGGAACCACATTGAATCCTCCAATATTCACCAGCGGCATCGCCAGCTGTTTGTCGGTGCGGTACGCTCTTCCGTTTGCCGCATATTCGGTGTAGCTGATCATCAGACGGCGCATCGCTTCATCGCGCCGCACCCAGACCGACTGATTCCGCGCTTCAGCCGCTGCTTTTTGCTCCCGTTCGAGCTGAGCAAGCTTTTCAGCATCGGCCGCTTTACGCTCTTCCAGCGTTGCAACCGACACGCGCGCTTCCACCAGCTCTTCGGCAACCAGCTCCGTTTTAACTTCCAACCGCTCCCGCTCACTCAAAGCCACTTCGGCTTTGGCCGCGGCGACAGCTTCCGCCGATTTGGCAGCACGTAATTCCGCCGCCTGATCCGCCAACGTTGAGGATAACTCTGCAGCACGTTCTTCAGCCAATTGCTTTTCAACCCGGGCCTGCATGGCAACTTCTTTCAGTGCGAGGATTTCGGAATCGCGTTCGCCGGCCGACCGTTCCGCTTCGCGGGCGAGCCGCTCGGCCTCTGCGGCTTTTTGTTCCGCGAGTTTAACCCGGGCATGCGCGGCATCGGCCCGCGCTTTGGCTTCCATTTCACGTTGTTCGAGTTCACGGGTACGCGCTTTGGCCTCTTCGGCCTGCTGATTCACCAGTTCGGCTTCCCGTGCGGCAAGGAGCGCCTGGGATTTTGCACGCTCTTCCGCCAGTTCCGCTTCGCGAAGTTTCGCGAGAGCCTCCACACTCTCAGCCCGTTCGCGCTCCGCCTTGGCATCAGCCAGCGCCGCCTGCTCAATAGCTTTGCGCGCAAGTTCGGACGATTCCTGAAGCTGCGCTTCCAGCCGGGCTATTTCGTTTTTATAGCCCGCCTCATTCCGAAGCCCTTCTTCCACCACACGGGAAAGCCCGCTCGCCGGAACCGGAATATTCGAGTCGGCTCCCCGCAGATTTCGCGAGGTGAGGGCCAATACAGAGAGCACCATGACGTCGAGCATCACGACTAAAATTGATCGTCGCATCGTCGGTTCCCTATTTCGTTACGGTCTGGCTGATCAACAGTTCCTGTTTAAGCGGCGTGTGATAGCCCAACCGCAGAATCACCGAAACCACGATGCCCATGGCGGTGGACGCATACGCAAACATGAGCCCTGCATCGGGATAGAAGGTGATCACAATGAAACTGCCGACCGAACCTAAAAGCCCGAAATAGAGCGGGAGGTCGTAGTAGATGTCGATCGCTTCGAGCAGTTCCAGTGTTTTCGCGGCATCAAAACCGGCATTTTTAACCGCCTTCGTTTTCGTGAGGGCTGCCACCCAGGCAAAAATTTGCAAGACTGCCGAAATCAGCACCATGGTCCAGGCCATCCGCTGACCGACCCGCTGCGCAACCACACGGGCCTGCTCTACCATTTCCGGACTGATGGCCCCGGCCCCTTCCGTCATTGGAACCTCACTCGGTTTCACCAAAAAAGAAATTCCAATCACAAGCGCAGCCGTCAGAGCCGCCACGCCTAGAACCATGAAAAAACCACGTAAAAATTTCATTCGCCCTCACTCCGGTTAGCCTCAAAAAGAATGACAGCCTAGCAAACTTATTCGCGCCGTCCATCACAAGACGATAGAGACCAATGGAATCGGACGAAGAATTGCGGAAAGCCAGAGCTAATGCGGATCAAGTTGCAGAATGAACAGTTTCAAATTATTACTGAAACATGCCGTCCCCGAAACTGACCGGTATATCGATACACCAGATGCTGACATAGGAGACCGAATCCAAGTCGATTCCCTCCGGCAGCGTGATGCTCAGCGTTTCATTCACATACGGCGTCGCGCGCAGCAGATTTTCACTGACCGAAATTCCGGGATAGAAGTCTGAATTCGGCGATAAAAACACCACCACTTCAAGCCCGGTTCCATCGTAGTAAAAGTTCCTAAGCTCAATCGTCCGATTGTTCACAATATGGACGGTGCCGGCAACGTCATGAAAAAGTTCGGAGAGCATAGCAACCTGACCCACTTTTGAATGGTAGGGATCGCGGACTACGCGGTAAAAACTCGAGGTTGCCGAACCACTGATCATTTCATTCCAGTTCGTTGCTCCAACCATTCCTTCGAACGACCCCACTTCGGTCCAGTTGGTTTCCATCAGGCTGGAAGTTCGTTCAATATAATACGTTCCGCCGGTGCTCACGTTTGAAATCGCCAACTCTACCGTATTGGAGACCGTTGAAATTCCGTAGAAATGCGGGATCGGCTCATCCGCATGGACGGAAGCCAGTGCACCGGATATCAGCGCCATCACAGCAAGGGTGTTTTTACGATTCATATAAAATCTAAGGCTTCTTAAATTCATGACTGCTCCCGGTTATGTCCTGTGCGTTCAACCTGAATGCGAGCCTGATAGATGTCAATGGATATACAGCACCAATAACATCCTATTAATCTTAATATTTTCGCACTCCGCAGCGCTCTCTATGGCAAAGCGCTTCTCAAACGTATACGCAAAGAGCAGGCGACAGGCTTACCAGCATATGTTTTTCCTGAAAAAAGATCTTAATGATTCGAGGCTTCGCCGGCCCCGGAGGGAATGTGAATGGTGGCTACCATCTCCTGCACCTCCTGCGGTGGAGCAGGCGTGAATTTGCTGACGGCAAAGGCCACTGCAAAGTTAATCAGCATGCCCACAAAGCCGATTCCTTCGGGGGTGATACCGAAAAGATAGTTTTCTTTTTTCCCGCCCAGGAATTGAAAATACACAATATAGCCGATGGTGAAGGTGATGCCGCAGAGCATCCCGGCAATGGCCCCTTCTTTATTCATGCGTTTTGAAAAGATGCCGATCAGCAGCGTCGGGAAAAACGAGGATGCGGCAAGCCCGAAGGCAAAGGCCACCGTTTTTGCAATAAAGGCCGACGGCGGGTTGATCCCGAAATAGGCCGCAACCACCAACGCGGCAAACGAGGTGAAGCGGGCGTAGCCCACCTCCTCTTTATCCGTCAGATCGGGCTTTACGATTTTCTTCATCAGGTCGTGTGAGATTGAAGTGGATAAAACGAGCAATAAACCGGCGGCCGTAGAAAGCGCCGCCGCAATGCAGCCGGCCATCAGCAGCGCAATCACCCACATCGGCAGCCCGGCCATATGCGGGTTGGCCATCACCATAATATCGTTGCCGAACCAGAGTTCGTTCGGGTTGGAATCGTCGGCTTTATTCGCCAGCAGCCGTTCGCCGGAAGCACCGATGCGCTGGCGCTCGGGTGTGTCGTAGTCCGGATATTCCGGGGCTTTCCCCAGAAAGACCGAACTGGTTTTTACGGGGGATCGATCCGGGCCGAAATATTGAATGTTGCCATCGCCGTTTTTATCCACCCAGGCCATCTGCCCGGTTGCTTCGAATTCTTTAAGCCAGTCCGGCGCTTCGGCATAGGCCGTACCGTGCAGCGTCTGCGTCAGATTAATCCGCGAAAAGGCACCGATCGCCGGGGCGGTCAGATAAATGACAGCAATAAAAGCCAGCGTCCAAGCCGCGGATTTGCGCACGGCTGAAACATTTTTCACGGTGAAAAAGCGGACAATCACGTGCGGCAGTCCGGCCGTTCCGCACATCAGCGCGGCGGTGATGCAGAACATATTGATTTTAGAGAGCTTACCCGAAGTGAACTCGCTGAAGCCCAGTTCGGTATTGATCTGGTTCAGCTTCTCCAATAAAGGAACCGCCTCGCCGCCCGCGGTATAGTTTCCAATCAGCCCCAGTTGCGGAATCACATTTCCCGTCAACGCCATCGCAATAAAGATCGCCGGAATCGTATAGGAAAAGGCCATCACGCAATATTGCGCCACCTGCGTGTAGGTGATGCCCTTCATGCCGCCGAGCCCCGCATAGAAAAAAACAATCGCCGCGCCGATCAGCACACCCGCCGGAATACTGATGCCGAATAACTGCGAAAAAACAACGCCGACGCCGCGCATCTGGCCCATGATATAGGTCATGCAGATAAAGATGGCGCAAATCACCGCCACACCGCGCGCCCATTTGGAATAGTAGCGGTCGCCGATAAAGTCCGGCACCGTCGCTTTCCCGAATTTGCGCAGATACGGAACCATCAAAACCGTCAGCAGCACAAACCCGCCGGTCCAGCCCATCAGAAAGCGCGCGCCGTCGTAGCCGCTGATCGCCACGGTTCCCGCCATCGAAATGAACGTGGCGGCCGACATCCAGTCCGCCGCCGTCGCCATGCCGTTGGCAAATGCGGAAACCCCGCCGCCCGCCGTGTAATATTCCTTCGTGGAGCCCGCACGGGACCGAATCGCAATCGTGATGTAGAGCACAAACGAAAGCCCGATGAAGATAAAGTTCAGCGTATCCTGGCTCATTGAGTCGGCTCCTTTTCTTCGTTGTAGCCGTACGTTGAATCCAGCCGGCCCATCAGCAGCGCATAAACAATCAGGAGCACAACAAAACAGAAAATCGATCCCTGCTGCGCCATCCAGAACCCGAAAGGCGCGGTTCCAATGGTTGGAAAGTTTGCATCCAGCCAATCTCTGAAAAGTATGCCGCAACCGAAACTGATCATAAACCAGATGGTGAGCAGACTGAAAACCACGCGTAAGCTGGCCCGATGATAGTGTTCCGCATTTTTAGGATCCATAGCGCAGTAGGTATACAAAATCTAAATAAGAAATCAAAGGTTGCTCACCGAATCTTTTTCGACCTTCCCGCCACCGCATTATTTTGAATGGAAAGCTTGGCTTCCGATGGAAGCCCTCCTAAAACCCCCACTCGCAATACATATTTTAACATCGAATCAGGGGAATTTTTTATGGCAGAGCAAAACGCATTAGCGAATCCGGCTCCGTTGGGGCTGATGGGATTCGGCATGACAACGGTACTCTTGAACATTCACAACGCCGGCTTTTTTCCAGACGCCGGAAGCATGATTATGGGCATGGGCATCTTCTTCGGCGGGATCGCCCAGATCATCGCCGGCATTCTGGAATATAAAAAAGCCAATACCTTCGGCATGACCGCCTTCGTCTCCTACGGCTCATTCTGGCTGACGCTGGTGGCAATGTGGATTCTTCCAAAGCTTGAAATCGCCACCGCGCCGCCGCGCGAATTTGTGGGTTGCTATCTGCTGATGTGGGGCATCTTCACCGGCCTGATGTTTGTCGGCACCCTTAAAAAGAACAAAGCACTGCAGGTAATTTTCGGATCGCTCACAATTCTCTTCATCCTGCTCGCCATCGAACACTGGGTGCCGGAACACGCGGCCCATCTGATTGGTAAAATTGCCGGTTTTGAAGGCATTTTCTGCGGAGCCAGCGCGATCTATCTGGCTATGGCCGAAGTCATTAACGAGGCGCATGGCAAAACGCTTCTCCCGATCGGCGAATAAATATCGACCGCTCAACAGCAAAAAAGGCGTTTCCAACCCTTGGAAACGCCTTTTCATTTTCCAATGATTGGAAAATCAACGCCGGTTAAAACTCATGACAATCTGCAGCACATACCAGAAAAGCAGCGCCACAGAGGCAAAGAGCTGAAGCGAGGCTCCGACATATTGATTCGGCTGATAATGATTCATGATGCGTGAGGTGTCGTAAAGGATCGCCCCGCTGGCCAGCAGCACCATCGCAAACGAAAAAACCAGTCCCAGATTAAAACCGAACAGCACCGCGCAGACAATCAGCCCGAGCGCCACCATGAAACCGATTTTAAGAATACCGCCGAGAAAGGAAAAATCTTTCTTCGTGGTAAAGACAATCAACGACAGACCGCCGAAAATGCCCAGCGTCAGAATGCCTGCTGTTGGAATCACTTCCGGCGAACTGTAGTGCGCGGCAATATAGAGAAGCGGCGTAAAGATGACCGATTCAATCAGCACATACAGCGTAAGCCCGAGATATTGCATATTCTGATTGGCCGGGCTCATCGCCAACCCGCTGGCCAATCGACCGACAATAATGAAGCCACCGAGAATCAGCAGCCAACCGAATCTGCCCTGCATCACATTCAACAGCATGTTTGCAATGGGCGAATTCACCATATAGGCCGTGAGGGCAATAAACAGCAGCACCGCACCGGCAAGATGGGCATAGGTTCGGCGAATAAAGGTTGCACGTTCGGAAGGTGCGGCATCCGCCACGGCTAAATTTTGAGCATATTGATTCATATCTAATCCTCTGAAGTTATAAGGCGCGAATCCTACTGCATTTTCAGGAAAGGAATAAAGCGTTTTCCGAACCTTGGAAAATCATATTTCACGATGCACTCATCACGGATTTAGCTCGCCGCGCGCCACGGTTTTCAGTAAAGATATACGTTTTTGAACCACCCGAAAGAACGAATGTCGCAAGCCACCTCAGAAGACCTCAAGACCGAAAATCACAACGCGTTGAACGCCAAGGGATCAGACCCTTTTTCCGTTCGTGCGGTGCGCTCTTTCATGTCCAAAATCGGCAGCGGACTGCTCGCCGCATCCGGCTTTGAGCGGGTTGAAGACGATGAGGAAGAGGACGTTGTTGAGGAATATTTCGACCCCGCCGAGGAAGCCGCTGAAACTGAGCGCATTCGCCGCGAACAACTGCTCGAAGAATTACGCACGGAACATTTCCAGGTATTGGAAAAACGTAAAGCGGCGCAGGAACGTTTCATGGTCACCAAAGCCGCGGCCATTGAACGCGTGAAAAAGCAGGCGGAAGACATCCGCCAGAAACTGGATCAAACCAGTAACGAGCCCGTTTCTGCCGAACCGATCATTGAACCCGAACCGATCGAACTCGCTGAGCCGGAACACGAAATTCACGAGCAGATTGCCGCCGTTGAAGACGACTACAACCGGCCCGGCCCCGATCTCTACGATCAGCCCGAAAGCACCGAATTCATCTTTATCGATCCCGAAGAACTGGAGCGCCAGAAAAAGGCGGTACAGGATACGCTCGACAACTTTGCGGTCGACGCCACCGTCTGGGATGCCGTTGTCGGTCCGCGCGTGACCCAGCTGCGCCTGAAGCCCGGCCTCGGCGTGCGCGTGGAATCGATCAGTTCGCTGAGCAATAATCTGGCGCTCGCGCTCGCCGCAGAAAGCATTCGTATTCAGGCGCCGATTCCCGGCAAGCCCTACGTCGGCCTCGAAATTCCAAACGGCAACTCCGCCCCGCTGAACCTCGGTCTGCTGATGCGTTCCAAGGATTGGAAAAACACCAAAGCCGCCATTCCGCTGATGATGGGCATGGAACTGGGCGGCAGCCTCTGCATCACCGACCTCGCCGCCGCGCCGCACATGCTGATTGCCGGCGCAACCGGAAGCGGCAAGTCAGTTTGCATGAACACCATTCTAATGTGCCTGATGAACCACTTCTCGCCGGATGAGTTGGAGCTGATTCTGATCGACCCGAAACGCGTTGAATTCGGGGCCTATGAAAAACTGCCGCATCTCGTCCGCCCGGTCATCACCGAAGCCAAACTGGTGGTGCCGGCTTTGCAATGGGCCGTTCGCGAAATGGAACAGCGTTATAAAACCATGGCGCAGGTCGGCGCGCGCAACATAGCCGGCTACAACGAAAAGATGGATGAGCTGGGTATGAAACGGATGCCGTTCCTCGTGCTGATTATCGACGAGCTCGCCGACATTATGCTCACCACCGGGGCCGATGTGGAAACCGCCCTCGCCCGCATTGCCCAGCTTTCGCGCGCCGTCGGCATCCATACCATCATCGCCACCCAGCGTCCGAGTGTGAATGTGATCACCGGAATGATCAAAGCCAACTTCCCGACGCGCGTCGCCTTCAAGGTTTCGTCGCAGATCGATTCGCGTACCATCCTCGACGGGCGCGGCGCGGAAGCGCTGCGCGGTCAGGGCGATATGCTGTTCAGCCCTCCGGGCATCGGAATTCTCCAGCGCGTACAAGGACCGTGGGTGAACGATGCGGAAATTAACCGGGTCGTTGAATATTGCGCCGAACAGCGCGAACAGAATTTCAAGACTTCCATCACCGATCTTTCCCCCTGTGAAGGCGACGAGAGCTTTGCCCTGCGCAATGCCGAGGACGCCGATCCCCTGCTCGACCAGGCCATTGAAATTATCCTGCGCGATCAGCGCGCGTCCACCTCCTATCTCCAGCGCTGCCTGCGCGTCGGCTATAACCGCGCGGCGAATCTGATTGAAGAGATGGAAGCCAAGGGTATTGTCGGACCTCAGATTGGAAGTACGCCACGCGAAATATTGATCGATTCGTATTAAACAATGTATGAAATGAGAAACAGAGAGTGTGACGAGTGAAACGTGAGCCGTGATTTAAAAGCTCACGTCTCAATCGTCACTCATCACTCACCCCATGCCCGCAGAAATTAAATTAGAAGAACTGCTCGAAGCCATCCGGAAGGATGGGCCGCGCAAGGTTGTGCAGCAATATCGCCACAACTTATTGCCGAGCCGTGTTCTCATTGATCTCTACAGCGAACATCCCGAGCGGGACGTACTGCTTTTCCTGGCACTCTATCCCACCGTACCCAGCCAGGTGCTTGAAGATTTGGCCGAAGCGGTCGTTGATCCGGAAATTCAGGCGGCTGCCGCAACGAATCCGCGTTGCACGCACCTGCTTCTGATTCGTATGGCCCGCGAAGGCGGAGCGCCGGTCCGCGCCGCACTGGCGGCCAACAAACTGCTGAATTCCAAAATCACCGCCGAGCTGATGAACGACTCCAATCTGTTTGTCCGCATTGCTCTGGCCGGTAATGGATCGATCAACGATTCGTATCGCACGGCCCTGGCCCTCGATCCCGAACCGGGCGTTCGCACCGCGCTGGCCGGAACGGCAAAACTGTCTGATGAGGTGGTGCATGCTCTTTCGGCGGATCACAGTGCAGTTGTTCGCGCCAATTTATACGGCTACGGAAAAGTGTCGCCGGAAATGCTGCTGAGCTGGGCGGGCTCGGACGATGTGGAAGCACAGCGACTGCTTTTAACCCGCACCAACCCCAAACCGGAAATAGTTAAAGCCCTTCGTCTGAGTCCTGACTTCCAGGTCCAGGAAGCCATCAAAGATTTATATGAACCGACTGAAGCGGACCTGCTGGCCCGCGCGGAATCGGACGACGAGTTCCAACGATTGGAAACCGCAAAACGCAAAGACCTTCCCGCTGAAATCCAGCATGTGCTGGCCAGCGATGCCGTTGCAGAAGTCCGCGTGGCACTGGCCGCCAACCCGGATATCGACGAAGAGGTTGCGCTGCGAATTGCGGCTTCAAACGATACCCCCGCATGCGAAGCTTTGGCGGGAAATCCAAACCTTCCGGACGCTGTAAAAGTCGAGCTGTGTCATCACGAATCGGATTCGGTTCGCCTGAACATGGCCTATCGTGACGATCTGACGGATGAGCTGCTCGACATTCTGGTGAATCAGAATGAAGACCTGAATCTGATCGGCCATCTGGCCATACGCGGCATCGTCTTTTCAGGCACCAAACCGGAACTGCTGGACCGGTTATTCGCAAAAAAACGGCCTTCGCTCCATGCGTTTGCTGCCGGAGCGGCGCAGCTGACCCACGCGCAGGTGCGCAAACTGATGCGCGACAACGCCCCTTCTGTTCGCCTGGCCCTTTGCGATAATCCGATTCTCACGCGCATGGCGATGGAAGAACTTTCCAAAGACTGGAACAAGTCGGTCTCCGATAAAACACAGAAACGACTGGAAACCATGCCGATGGATGAACCGACGGAAGCCCCCCATTTAGACGACGGCGATGAGGACCAGGGCCTCGTCTCCAAAATTGTGAACTTTTTTAAATAATGAAGAATGAAGATTTGAGAATGAAGAATGGTCGGTCTACGACACTTTCGAAGAGAAAGAGTGCGGAAATCTCCCGCCCTCCATTCTACATTCATAATTCTTAAATCTTTATTTCGAACCAGAGGTAAGAAAAATGGCAAAAAAACTCATACAACTGACCGCCCGCGATATTATTCTGCAGGCCGATGCCGAGACGATCCGCGAAGCGTTTGAAGCACGCGTAAAGATCGATGAGCTGCTCGTTAAACGCGAAGAAGCCTATCGTCAGATCGAGGAAATCGAACTGCAGGTGGAAGAGCTGGTTGGCGAAGAGGGCGCATTTGTTTATCCGGAGCCGCCTGTTCCCGTTGCCGGCTTCAGCAAACCCGTTCCCGCCTCCCGCCCGAAACCGAAGGTTGAAAAACCGAAGCCCGAACCGGTAGAGGAAAAAAACGTCGAAGAGGACGTGGTTGAAGAGGCTGAAACCGAAACCGAAGTTGCAGACGAAAAAACCACCGACGACGAAAAAAAGTAATTCGTAATTCGTAATTCGTAATTCGTAATTCGTAATTCGTAATTCGTAATTCGTAAACAGCGATGCCCGGACGAGAACCCGGCGCAAAGCAAAATTACGCATTACTCATTAAAAATGTCCAACCAGATCCAGATTAATCAGAAGCTCATGGAGCGCGAAGATCGCCTGGTCGAAGTATTCGACCTGGAACGGCAGATCAACGGCATCCTTGGCGGCGAGCCCTATCCGCTCGCACCGCCGGATACCCTGCCGTCGCTCCAGAAGCGGAAAAAGCCTAAAAAGCGCAAAGCCGCCTCGAAAAAGGCGGCCCCGCTTCGTGTGCGCAAGCTGGATCCTGAAACCGAATCGGCCTACCGAATCGAATACCGTCAGAACGACGAAACCTGCATTGAAATCCATACCGATCCACGGCCGCTTGCACTGCTGCTCAATACCGAACTTCCAACTGTTGGAATTGACCGGATTGAAACCGTTCAACCTGCGGAGAATGGCGAATGGACGGTGGTTGAAACCCTCTATGAAGGTGACGTGCAGGGACGATCAAGTAACGGATAAACAAAAACCCGGCATCAACGCCCTGCCGGGTTTTCGAGTGCCGGGCTATCCCGTTAACTTCAGGATGGCGGGGTCGCCGGAACCACCTCCAATGGAGCCAGACTTTTTTCCATTTGTTTCATATGCTTGCTGGTCTCTTCGGCGGGAGGTGCTCCGTCACCGGGCCCCTTCTGCACAACGACTACCGGCTCTTCTGCCTTTTCTTTGACCAGCTTCGGCTGCGTTTCCGGAACAGCACTGCTTTTTTCCGGGGCAGTTACCTCCGAATCTGAACCAGGGGCCACCTGGGTTGAGCCTGCCCCTGCACGGTCTTTTGCAGGCGGGCTTTTACATCCTGACGCGATGAGCAATGCCAGCGCCCCTCCCAGCGCGGAGATGTACAACGCAGTATCGGGTTTGTGTTTGAATCTCATAATACGTTACCTCGGTTGGCTTACGAAGAGCCCTTCTATTTTCAACTTTTGGAATTAATCGGAACAGATTCGATCGGCTTCAGACTTTCTTCAAGCTGCTCAACAGGTTCCTTTGGTGCTTCAGGTGCCGGTGCCGAAGCTTCAACAACAACAGTCGGAGCTTTGGATTTTGCACGCTGGGGTTTGTATTCCTCTGCGATGGGCTTATTTGCAATGAATACGGAAAGATCATCCACGATATAGTGCTGTGCTTTTGAAAGCACACCGCCATCCAGAACCATCCATACAAAACACTCATCGGTTTCCGGATCGAACCACAGCGCACGCTGTCGACTTCCGGCCAGCACGATATCGAGAATATCCCGATCGATGCCGAGCGTATTCCGCCGCGAGTTTTCACTGCGGCCGTCGGCATTCGCCATCAGATTTTCTTCCAGGGCTGAACGGCCCACGGTTTGGAGGCGGGTTTCAAGCATACTGGCAAGTTCCAGACGACCGGACAACCGGGCTTCATCGAGCTGTTCACGCATGCCGAGTCCTTTAACAGAAGCCACGCCCACCGCACCAACCACTCCGCCCATGGCCGGGTTTATGACCCAGTCGGGAATGCGCTGATTCTTATCCTGCAGTACCGGATAGTCGAGAGTGATGGTTTGCCCATCCTTCGATGAAGTTGCTCCTTCAACCGTTATCGTTCTTGTTTCGCGGGCAACCGAAGCATTCGATTCCTCTGCTCCAACCTGAGCAGTTGTGTCACTTTCCGCCGGTGCTTTTTTAGCCGTTTGGCAACCGGTTAGAAATACCGTAGCAACCAGTAATCCCTTGGCGGCAGTGTGAAGTATCGGATATTTGCATTTTGTATACATCTCATATCCCTCGAACTTTGACTCCTACGCTCTTCAGGCGCCACGGGCACTCGCTCGTTCGATATCGCACTGATGAAGCGCTGTATCCTTTGATAAGGAAGGAGGATAAGAACGTTCATGGATTTACGCAAGATATAACTCATGAATTTGCATATTTTTTATTCCAGAATAAAACATATTAAAAATATCTTCCTCTCAGTTTAAACAGCTTCAATCCCCTAAAAACAGAACTCCAACTTTTTATTCCCCGTCAAACGTGATTTAATATGCCCATGCAAAAGATCGCAATAATAGGAGCCGGAATTACCGGACTGACAGCGGCATATGAGCTGCAGCAAAAAGGCATTGATGTCACTGTTTTTGAAGCATCGGACCGGGTGGGCGGCTGCATCAAAACCATTCAACAGGACGGCTTTCTGGTGGAGTGCGGGCCGAACTCGATTCTGGAAACGCATCCAGACGTTGGAAAACTGGTTACGCGCCTTGGTTTGGCCGGCAATAAGCTGACGCCGGGTACCGAAGCGAAAAACCGCTTTATTGTACGCAACGGAAAACCGATTGCGCTGCCGACCTCCCCTCAGGCCCTGCTGAATTCGAAAGCCTTTTCGGCAAAGGCAAAATGGCGTCTGCTGAAAGAACCGTTCATTAAATCCAAATCGAATGAGCAGGAAAGTCTGGCTGATTTTGTGGTCCGGCGACTGGGTCAGGAATTTCTGGATTATGCCATCAATCCGTTTGTGAGCGGGGTTTATGCCGGCGACCCGGCCAAACTCTCCACCTGCCACGCCTTTCCGAAACTGTATGCGCTGGAACAGGAATACGGCTCGCTGATCAAAGGGGCCGTCAAGGGGGCCAAGGCCCGGAAGAAACGCGCGGAAACGGCCTCCAAAGATGCCCGTATGTTTACTTTTGATGACGGCATGGAAGTCCTGCCGAAGCAGCTGGCGGGAAAACTGGGAGATGCCGTTCAACTGAATACTCCGGTCGAAAGCATTCAAATGCTGGACGAAGGAATCTGGATGGTAAACCGTCAGGAATTCTCGGACGTCGTGCTTGCGATTCCCGCACATGCACACCCGCACCTCAATACCCCCTTTGATCTCGATCTGTTTTCTGAAATTGAATATCCGCCGGTCGCCAGCGTTTCGCTGGGGTTCAATCTGAACGATTTCACGCATCCGCTGAATGGGTTCGGCATGCTGATTCCGGCGGTTGAAAGCCGCTTCTCCCTCGGAGCGCTTTTTCCTTCATCCATCTTTTCCGAACGCGCGCCGGGCGGCATGACGCTGCTGACCGTCTTTGTGGGCGGGGCACGAAATCCGGAATGGGCATTGATGAATCAGGATGAAATGCTTGCGAATGTGCTGGAGGATCTTCACAAGCTGCTGGGACTGGACGGCAAACCGGATTTTTCGCACATCAGTATTTGGCCGAAAGCGATCCCCCAATATACCGTGGGCTATGAACGTTTTCTGAACCGGATGCAGGATATCGAAACGCAGTTTAAAGGCATTCATTTTGCGGGTCACTATCGCGACGGCATCTCGGTTTCAAATTCCATCCGCTCCGGCATCGATGTCGCCGAACAGATTACTCAACAAAAGGAGTAAACCACGGAATTCACAGAATACACGGAACAGATCCAACAGGCCTTCCGTGTATTCAGTATATTCAGTGGTTAACAGGATTTTTATGAAACGTGGATTTTTACTGATGAATACCGGTTCGCCGGATGCGCCGACCGAAGATGCACTGCGGGTTTACCTGAAAGAATTTCTGATGGATCCGTATGTGATCGATATGCCGTTCCCGCTGCGCTATGCGCTGGTGCACTGGGCCATTCTCCCGAAACGCCCGGCGCAGTCGGCCGAAGCCTATGAAGCCATCTGGACCGATAAAGGGTCGCCGCTGATTCACTATTGCCGGCAGTTGACGGACGGACTGAATGAGCGGTTTGATGAGCCGGTTGAAATGATTATGGCCTATGGGAACCCCTCCGTGCAGCACGGTATCGAAAACCTGCTGGCGCAAGGCGTTGATGAGATCGGCCTGCTGCCGATGTTTCCGCACTATGCCATGGCCACCACCGGCGGTTGCACCGCCGTGGTTAAAAAACATCTTAAAGGCCGGGCCGCATTGCGCGTGGCGCCGCCGTTTTATCTGGAGCCGGATTATATTACGCCGCTTGCGGAATCGCTAAACGGTGTGGAAGAACACCTTCTGTTCAGCTATCACGGCCTGCCGGTTCGGCACCTCAAAAAAACCGACCCCACCGGCAGCCACTGCATGCAGACTCCCGACTGTTGCGAAATCGCATCGCCTGCGCATGCCACCTGCTACCGCTTCCAATGCCTGGAAACCACCAAAGCCATTGTTGAAAAAGCAGGCCTTGGAAAAGAGCGCTACACCGTTTCCTTCCAATCCCGACTCGGGCGCGATCAATGGCTGGAACCTTACACCGAGGAAACACTGCGCCAACTTCCAACCCTTGGAAAAAAGAACCTGGCGGTCATCTGCCCGGCCTTTTTCTGCGACTGCCTGGAAACGCTGGAAGAGATCGAAATCCGCGGCCGCGAAGTTTTCATGGAAGCCGGCGGCGAATCGTTCCGGATGATTCCGTGTTTAAACGATAGTCCCGCCGCGTTCCAATGTCTGGAAACGCTGATGGGCCGCACGGATGACTGGCCGATAAAATCCTGATAAAATGCAAAGCGATCGGTCCGTTTTATCCAGCGCTTTATCCCGACTTAAACCACACCCCTTAAACATATACCTTGCAGATTAACACCAATTAAGTACTGTTTTTAACCTTTTTGATTTAGCTCGTATTTTCGGGGTTAAATCTCGAATCAACTGAATCGGACGGCGGATTTTTTCCACCGGGTGCTGGAGTGTTTATGTTAAAACTTACTAAAATTGAGGGATATAGTTTTCAAATTCTAACCTGTATTGCCTCCCGCGATTCGTCCCTGTTGCATACGGCAAAAGAACTGGCGGAACAAACAAAACTGCCACTCCCGACCGTCAGTAAAATACTTAAAATGCTAACGCAAAGTAACATATTGATTTCCTTTCAGGGCAGTCGAGGCGGCTATTCATTAACCAAACCAGCCGAAAAAATCTCTGTGGCAGACATTGTTGCCGCCTTCGAAGGACCGCTGGCCCTTACCGACTGTTGTAGCGAAGGGGGTTGCGAGCGGAATTGCCGGATTGCTCCCAACTGGCGTAAACTCAACATCGCACTGGAACGTTGGCTGCGTAGCATGACACTGGCCGACATGGCTGAGGAAAATGCCCTACCTTCCCTCGACTTAAAACAGTCGTAAGAACGAATCACGCACATTCAAGGACGGCTGAATAATCCGCAGGACCAATCGCCTATACTTCCGTCGTTTTTGCCTGCTCCCGGTCAGCCTGCCTGCTGATTTTAAATTAAATATTATCCATTGACGTAATTTATTTTGGGTATATATTCATTACTAAAGCAAGAGATCAACGAGAGAGGAAACAGAAAATGGGCAGACCACACAGCGAACGATTGATCGGGCACCAGCCGGGCAGCACGTTTTTTAAACCGTCTGGAGTTCCGATGAAAGGATTACGCATCAGCACCATTCTCCTGGATGAATTGGAAGCCATGCGGCTGGTCGATGCAGAAGGCCTGCAACAAACTCAGGCTGCGGAACGTATGGGGATCTCCCAATCGACCATAGCTCGGTTGTTGGCCTCCGGTCGGAATAAAACAGCACATGCACTTGCGCATGGCGAAGCGTTGCAGTTGCAGCAGGGCTCCGCACCGCTAAACTACCAAACCCCTCCGGCTTCTGCCCCGGGAGGCCGACGGCGCGGACACCATGGCCGGGGACATGCAGAAAATTAATTTTTAACGAATGGCAAAACAACACCTAAGGAGGTGAGCAACATGCCAGCAGGAGATAAAAGCGGACCGAAAGGCCAAGGCTCAGGAACTGGACGAGGACTCGGAAAACGATCGGGTAATCAGATGGGGCGCGGCGTTGGTACCCCCCGTGGAGGCGACCAGGTCGGAATGGGCCAAGGTGGCGGACGCGGAAGAGGCGGCGGCGCAGGACGCGGTCGTCAGGGTAAATAAAAAACAAACCAGATCAGTAAGGAGGCAAATAATGCCAGCTGGAGATAGAACAGGTCCCAACGGAATGGGATCAATGACAGGACGCGGAGCCGGTGTTTGTGCCGGGTTCGCCACCCCCGGCAATGCAAATGCCGGACCGGGTGCAGGGCGCGGACGCGGCCGGAGATTCGGATGCGGTATGGGCTTCGGGCGCCAAGGCGCAGTAGCCCAATCTAGCGATCCGCAGATAGACGCACTCAAAGCACAAACGAAACAACTCGAATCGCAACTGAACGCGGTTCGTGAACAAGTCCAAATGCTTTCATCCAACGCGGGTGAATAGCCATAAAGTCACAGCGTGGCGCCATCCTTCAAAGATGGCGTACGCTGTGTTTTATAATTCCCTTAAAAAATGATTTCATGATCAAATCATCCTCGACCTTAAACGATAGAGAAAATCAATTCCAAACCGGGCATGTGGTATCGGTTGCGACAACACATTTACTGCACGATGCCTATTCATCCATCTTCGCCCCGTTGCTTCCGCTGCTGAGCGAAAAACTTGGATTCGCGTATGCCATGGCCGGACTGCTTTCTGTCGTGCAGCGGCTTCCGGCATTGTTTAATCCACTGATTGGAATCGCGGCTGATAAAAAGGTGATTCGGTCGGGCATTATTCTAGCCCCGGTCCTCACCATTCTTGCGATGGGTATGATGGGGCGGGCCTCATCGGTTGCCATGCTGGCGATTCTATTGTTTGTCTGTGGCATTAGCGCCGCCGTATATCACGTGACGGCACCGGTTCTCATGCGGCGCGTTTCAGGTAATAAAGTAGGGCGCGGCATGAGCTTTTTCATGTTTGGCGGGGAACTGGCGCGTACAGTTGGCCCCTTAATGATTACCGCCGCAGTTTCCTGGTGGGGATTGGAAGGAACCTGGCGCCTTATTCCGTTCGGACTCGTGGCCTCGCTGTTGCTGTTCCTGAACCTACGAACCATTGATAAAGAAGGGCTACGCAATTTTGCCAAACCTTCTAAACAACCCCTTTCAGAATCATTCCGTGCATTTGCCCCCTTCTTCGGGCAGATCTTTCCCATCATGCTTTTTCGCGGCTTTTCAAAAACAGCACTGAGCCTTTTTCTTCCGTCCTACATGGTCGCCTCGGGGTACTCCTTCAAAGCTGCCGCCGCCGCATTAGCCGTATTGGAACTGGCAGGTGCCGGAGGTGCTTTACTGGCCGGAACCTGGTCGGATCGAGCCGGGCGCAAAAAAGTGCTGCTGGCCATCATGCTGATTTCTCCAGCACTGATGTATGGCTTCACCCTTTGCTCCGGTATCATGGTATGGGTGTTGCTCGTTTTAATGGGTTTGGTCTTTTTTGCCGGAACCCCGGTTTTCATGGCCATGATCCACGATCTGAATTCAGACCGCCCCTCGCTGGCCAATGGCATGTTTATGACGCTCAACTTTGTAGCCGGCTCCACCATTGCCTTGCTCGTCGGCGTATTTGCAGATCATCAGGGACTTGCCATGACCTACAAAATCTGTGCGCTGCTCGGTCTCTTGGCCATTCCGCCCACCATCGCCTTGAGAAACTGAGTTTACGTTGAGTATTCCTTGAGAATCAACGCCTCGATAGTAAGCTTTCCGCTGAACTGAGGATTCTCCATGAGTAATACGCACTATATCATTAATCCCGCCGCGAACGGTGGCGCCGGACTTCGGGTATGGGCGGAGTTTAAACGTGCGTGGGCCGAGGAAATTGATTCGGCGTCTGTATCCTTCACTGAACATGCCGGTCATGCCCGCCAAATTGCTGCGCAGTGCATGGGATACGATACCATTGCAGTGGCGGGAGGCGATGGCACCATCAGCGAAGTGATTTCGGGCATCATGGAACGCCCAGACGCCAAACCGAGGCTTGCGATTATTCCATGCGGGACGGGAAATGATATTGGCCGAACGGCCGGCGTTTCATCCATTGCACAAGCCATCGCGGCGTTGCGCGGGAGAGCGGAAAAGTCATTCGATCTGATTCGCGTGGTGAATGCCACCGAAACCCGCCATGCCTTTCTTTTTGCAAACGCGGGGTTCTGCGCCATTCCCATGATGAAACCCTGGATGAAACGGCTGTTTGGCGCAACGGGGGCCTATTATTTATCAACACTCCTGCAGGCATTTATTTTCAAACCAACCGAAATGGTCATCTGTGTTGACGGAAAAGAGTATCACGGTCGGACCTTTCTGGTTATGGCCGGGAACTCAGAGTTCGCGGCCGGCGGAAGCATGCGCATTGCACCGGGGGCCCGGACCGATGATGGCAAATTGAATATTTCAATCATCCGTTCCGTTTCCATCTTTAAACTGATTACCAAACTGTTTTCCAGCATTGCGAAAGGCACATATATCAACGAACCGGAAGTTTCCTATTTTACGGGAAACTTCATCCGTATCAGCAGTGTCCCACCCGTACCGCTGGATCTGGATGGCGAGCTGTTCGGAACAACACCGGCCGCATTTTCAATCTGCCCGGCGGCTTTAAACATTCTTACCCGAGGATAACCATCGGTTAAATTTAAGGTTTAGTTAATTCAACCAAATGATACGTTCGGGTTCGGATTTCACCGTAAAGATTCTTTTTGCGCCCTATCGCAAAGCCCATAAATAACCGTATTAAAAAAAGAAGCCTGAAAACGGGACCTGTTATGAAAAAAATGATTCTGCAATTCTCCGCTTTAGCCGCCCTTATTGTGCTGTCCGGCTGTGCCTCCTCTTTCCAAAAGGATGAATTGGATGAGATTTCAACGTATCCGGCAGTACAACAGCAGCCTTCTGTCTATCTGGACCTTGCTTTTGGCGGGAAACTCAATGGAAAACTCTGGACAGAAACCGACAAACAAAATCAGGACTACCTCAGGAATCGCTGTATACAGAAACTCGAGGAATCCGGACTTTTTTCAACCATTTCCGATTCAAAGGAAAACACCGATCTTCAGCTATATGTTGCGATCATTGATAATAAAATCGTCGACAGCTCAAAGATGCCGATATCGGCACTGACCCTCTTTCTTGTCCCCTACACCACGACCGATAACTTCCGCATGCTGGCCCTTATTAAAAAATCAAATACGGGGGATCAGGTTAAGGTTTCACTCAGCAGCAGTGTGGACCATCGGCAGGCGTTGTGGCTTGCTCCGCTGGCACCCTTCAAAACCTCGAAGAGTGCAATCGAAATCTGCACGGACCGGATTTTTGAAAACCTCTGCATGGAAATCTACAAAACGGGCTGGATCAAATAACCCCCGCTATTCGTAGCGCAACGCTTCGATCGGGTTCAGCTGGGCCGCTTTCCGTGCGGGCCAAATGCCGAAAAGCACCCCGATAATCGCGGAAAATCCGAACGCCATATAAATGGAATCCTTCGTAAACAAAACAGTCATTCCCGCAAAACGTTCGGCAAGATAGCCCACGCCGGCACCAACCGCAATGCCCAGGCATCCGCCAAAAAAGCTGATAATCAGGGCTTCGATGAGAAACTGCAGCAGGATGTCTTTTCCTCGCGCGCCAAGTGCTTTGCGCAGGCCGATTTCGCGGGTCCGTTCGGTCACGGAAACCAACATGATATTCATGATGCCGATGCCGCCAACCACCAGCGCAATGGAGGCAATGCTTGAAAGCAGGAGCGACATCACATTACTCGTTTCGGAAACCGCATCCTGAATTTCAGCCAGATTACGAATTTCAAACGGATTTGCAGAAGAGCCCGCCCGATGGCGCTGCGCCAGCAGGGCCAGAATATCGGCCTGTGCCCGCTCCATATTTTCAGCCTCATCAATCTGAATTTCAATCCGGTCAATGTAGTCTTTCCCGAACAGGCGACGCATCGCCGTTGATACCGGAACAAAACCGGTGTCGTCATAATCTCTGAAGCCGCTGCTTCCTTTTTCCGGAAGAACACCCACCACGGTGAACGTCTGTCGATCAATTTTAATCTTTTGACCAAGGGGATTTTCCGTTCCGAACAGTTCCCGCACCGGCGTTAGTCCCAGCACAACAACCCGGGCTCTGGCATTCACCTCTTCGTCTGTAATAAAGCGACCGATCTGCGGTTCATAGGAGCGCATATACTCATAATCCGGTTCAACCCCCTCAACGCGGCTGCTCCAGTTTTTATTTCCATATTTCAACTGAACATTGCCATCGATGGTGGGACTCGCGAATACAACATGGTCCACCTCCTCGCGGATGGCGGAAACATCCGAGAGTGACAGCCTTGACGTGGAGCCCTGCGCCTGGCTGACTCCGCCGCGCGATCGGCGCTGCGGATAGACCATCAGCAGGTTGGAACCCAATCGGCTCATCTGATCCTGAACCGCCGCCTTGGCTCCGTTACCCACAGCCACCGTGGCAATCACAGCTGCGACACCAATCATGATGCCCAACGCAGATAATGCAGTGCGCACCTTATTGGCCAGCAGCGATCGAATGGATTGTTTAACCAGAATAATTCCTTCACGGATAGACTGCAGACTGAACCCGCCCGCCCCATCCTCAACGGTTTCCACCTTGGGCGCCTTCGGAATGGGCGGAGCATTGGGATTGGGTTCGTCGGCGATGATTTTACCGTCCCGAAGCTCAATAATGCGCTGCGCATGGTTGGCCACTTCTGCATCATGCGTCACCAGAATAATGGTCAGGCCGCTGGCATGCAGCTCGCTCAGCACCTGCATAATTTCCTTCGCACTTTTTGAATCGAGGTTTCCGGTCGGTTCGTCCGCAAAAATGAGGGAAGGGCTGTTCACCAACGCGCGGGCAATCGCCACGCGCTGCTGCTGCCCTCCCGAGAGTTCGTTGGTATGGTGCGACATACGTTCGCCCAGACCGACCAGTTTCAGCATTTTCGTGGCAATATCCGATTTCTTTCCATTGCGGGCATAGATCAGCGGCAGACCGACATTCTCCAGCGCACTGGTACGCTTCAGCAGATTGAACTGTTGAAAAACAAAACCCATAATCCGGTTACGAAACGCCGCCAACTGGTTTTCGGAAAACTTCGTCACATCGGTGCCGTCAATTTCAAATGTTCCGGCATCCGGAACATCCAGCAGGCCGAGAATATGCATCAGCGTGGATTTTCCGGAACCGGACTGCCCGATAATGGCCACATATTCGCCATGCGCAACTGAAAGCGAAACCCCATCCAGCGCACGCACTTCCACGTTGCCCATCTGATAGGTCTTGCGGAGATTTTCGACCTTGATCATCATCTGCCACGTCTCCCGCCAGTCATGGACGACATAAACGAGGATCCGCCTTTCTTGGCACTGCTTCCCAGGCTGATACGACGGATCAGTACGGTATCCCCCTCTTCAAGACCTTCTGTAATTTCTGTATAGGAACCGTCGCTGACCCCGACCTGAACTTCAACCTCAGTCGGATTATCCGGATCGCCGGATTCAATCAGCACAAATGATTTTGCACTTCCGCCGGATTTACGGGCGCTTCCTCCCGGAGCTCCGCCGCCCGGACCACCCTGAGCCAAACGTTCTTTAATTTCAGATTCGGACATTCCGCGTTCGCGCATACGCTCCGTCATGGCCTTCTTGCGTTCGTCTTCAGACATATTCGAAAAATCCGGGCGCTTTCCTGAACCGGACTTTGCGCCGGATTTCGAACCGCTTTTCTGCTGAATGGCCGAGGCGGGCAGCGTGAGCACCTTTTCTTTTTCTTCAACCACAAATTCCAGATTCGCCGTCATTCCGCTGCGGGCGAAACGCGGAACCCGGTCCGGACGGACATCCACTTCATACATCGTGACGTTCTGAACCGTTGTGGCATCGTACGCGATTTTTTCGACGACGCACGGGAACTCCGAATCCGGATAGGCTTCCAGACTAACCACCACCGCCTGATCATTTTTAATCTGGCCCACATCGGTTTCATCCAGATTGGCAACAATGATCAGATCGTCCGCAATCACCAAAACCGCATCGCTCACGCCGATCGATTGACCGGGCTCAAAATTGCGCGCAATAATGGTTCCGTTCAACGGGGAAATCAGCGGGGAGGGCTTATATAAATCCGCCCAGTAGTCGAGCTCTTCTTTACTGGTTGCCAACGCGGCATCGAGCAGCGTTGCGCGTTCCGTTGAACTGATCCACCCGAGAATCTGCCCTTTTGTTACTTTATCGCCTTCATCCACCAGCAGCTCTTCAAGCCGTCCGGCAATCGGCGGTTTCACATCGAGGCGGTTGCGCGGTTGCACTTCGCCGGTTGATTCCACGACAATCCGGATATCGCGCACTTCCACCACCGCTTCATCATAACTCGGTTTGGCAGTTTCCGTGGTGTCCAGCTTCAACTTAAAATAGCGAGTGCCAACGCCTCCAAGCACCACCAACACGATAATCCATTTCATTGCTTTTTTCATATTACTCGCCCTTCTCCGTCGTCTGCCAAACACTCCAACCCAGCGCATTTCTCCAGCGTGCCCGTTCCGTTTCCGAAGACCGACGGCGCGTCAAATAGGTTTTCTCCTGTGCAATCAGGTTGCTTTCAATAATATCCCAGTCCTCATACGAGAGCAGTCCCTGCTTGTATTTGGCCGTGGAAATTTCCGCACGAAGCTGCTCCGCTTTCATCAGTTCAAGCTGAATCGCTTCGCTTTCAACCGCATCAGTGTATAGATTCCAACGTTGCTGCAAGGTCGCCAGCAGCGTATTGGCCGTATCCATCAGAGCCATTTCAGACTGAATAATTTCTTCCTTCGCAGCCGCTTCTTCGCTTTTCAATCGATTCCCGGTATAAAGCGGAATGCTGGCATTCAGCCCGACGTTCCAGCTGCTGTTATAAATATCGTAATCCCCGCTATTGAGTCCGGTTGATGCATTAAACGAAATTTGCGGGAAACGCGCGCTGCGCGTAATTTTCATCCCTTCCTTCGAAGATTCAATCTGCGTCGTTGCAATGAGATAATCCGGGGTCTGCATCATCAACGCGGTCAAATCCTCCAGCGATTCCGGCGGTTGCGCCTTCAAATCGCCCGCCGCGCCACTCACCGGTTCCGATACGCCCAACGCGGCGGCCAGGTTGCGCAACGTGTACTTCAGATTACGTTTGGCTTCGCGCACATCGTACTGCGCCTGCGAAAGCTGCGCCTTACTGCGCGCCAAAGAACCGGCATTTTCACGACCGCCATCGAAACGAAGCTGAATTAAGCGCAGGTTATCCGCCCGGCGCTGCGCGATTTTTTCAGTCAATTCAATCAGATCCTGCGCATAAAGCACATCAATGTAGGCCAATCGGGTCCGCAATTCCACATCCGCAAGGGTTTTCCGATACTGCTCATATCCCACATCCAGCTGGGCCAGCGCCCGCCTGCGCTTGGCCACATTTCCTCCGCCGCTGAACAGGTCCTGACTCAGCGACAACCGTCCGCTTGCATTCTTCGTGTCGTTAAAATTGTCCCCCGATTCAACCTGCCCAAACGAAGCCCCGGCAGAAGCACTCACCTGCGGCAGAAAAACCGACGTGGCCGATGACACACCGAACTCCAATGCGCGCACTGCGGCCCGGGCTGAAACCAAATCGGGATTATGCGCATGCGTCTGCTGCAGACACTGTTCCCAGGTCAAAATTTGATTGGTCTGTGCCAGCAGACCAGAGGCGGACAGCAACGCGGTTAGGAACAAACTATTCTTCATGGAATCTCCGTACAAAACCCATCAAACCGATGGAACAGAAAAATATTGTACGAATTATACAAAAAGTCGCGACTTATTTCCAAGGTTCGGAAATCAGGGCAATTTCGCCCGTACACGGTAAAACAGGTTGCTATCCACCGCAGACAGATTGACCGAGGTTGCGGGATGCGATCCTCTGATCCAGCCGGTGGCTGCCGTCCAGGCCGCATTCGTCAGGTTCAGGTTCTGTTCAATCTGATACATCCGGTTGGAGGAACTGGTGAAAACCGCATCCTCACCGTTGGTAAGCGAAGTGAAATGCAGAAAGGAACTTCCAAGGTTTGGATCCGTATCCGCAATCCACTCCTCATAATTCGAAAAGGAGTCTTCATCCGGGTCCGCATCGGCCTCAGCCTCCCCATACCGCGTTTCCCACCAATCCGGCAGCCCGTCCATATCCGAGTCGTAATCCGCAATCACAGATTTGATCCAATCGCGGTAATCTGAAATTTTTACCGCATAGTTTCCTGTATAATCCGGATCCGACCCGCTCAAATACACGCTGATCCCGGCAACCATCCAGTCGCCATCTGATTCAATAAAAACGGGACCTCCCGAGTCGTATTGCGCCGCACCGGCTTCATAAGCGGTGTCGGTTGTGTCAAAATCCATATGAAAGCAGGCACTGGAAACACTCCCGGCCGTCCCGCCGACCTCTGTGGAGATGGTGGTTTCCGTTCCATTTCCCTGATTGGTCCCCCACCGCTTGATCCCATTTCCGGCGGGCCCATTCTCGAAGGTCGTCTGGGTCACGAGTCCGGTCCGCCCGAACCCGACCAACAGCAATTCGTCATACACTGTTTTTTCCCGCCAGCCGGAACCTTCGCTGTGAAAAATTTCACCTTCAAGCAACAGATGATATCCGGGAAACGGTTTATCAAACCGAACCAGCGCAAGGTCGGCCGTGTCGTGATAAACGGTCTCCTGTGCACTATAGGACTGCCCGTTAACATTCAGTTCCCCCGTCCCGCCATCATCCGCAACGTGCGCCGCGGTCAGAATCCAATAATGATCCACCGCAACCGAAGAAGCCCCCTTGTACGGGTAGACATAATCCCAAAGGAGTGAATACCCCGCATTCGTCGGCGCAATTTCCGCCGTGGACAAATCCGCCGTTGCGATACCCGACGCATACGGCCCCCAGAAAAACGCGAAGCTGAGCACGAGTAAACCTGTGTGTATTTTTTTCATAGTAAAGTGAGGAGATAATGGTTCAAATACGAATCCCGACCAACGGAAAACAAATGCTATTAGCAGCAGGTTTTCGACCAATTGTTGGAAGTTGCTGGCGAATTATACGCAACCTGCTATCTTTCGCCGTCATGAGCAAAGACCAAGTTTACAGCAAATCCATGGCAAACATCGCCGACTTCCGTTTCGATGCCGGAGTGGCCGATGTGTTTACCGATATGATCGAGCGCTCGGTCCCGGGCTATCGCTCCATCATCACCATGATTGAAACACTGACCGGGCATTACGCCCAGCCCGGCTCGAAGTTATACGATCTGGGTTGTTCCCTCGGCGGAGCAACACACTCCATGGCCCGCGGATTAACCGCTCAAAACTGCGAAATTATAGCCATCGACAATTCCGCCGCCATGGTCGAGCGCTGCCGCAAGGCGATGGACCGGGTTCACACTTGCGCAAGTGTGAGAATTATTGAAGGCGACATTCTTACCACTCCCATAGCCGACGCTTCGGTTGTTGTGCTCAACTTCACCCTCCAGTTTATTCCGCCTGAAGAGCGCGTCCAGTTATTGGAAAAAATCTCCGCCGGCATGCGTCCCGGCGGCGTGCTGATTCTTTCGGAAAAAGTGACCTTCGAAGACCGGCACCTCGATGAACTGCTGTTCGATATTCACCACGATTTCAAACGCGCCCACGGCTATTCCGATCTTGAAATCAGCCAGAAACGCTCCGCGCTCGAAAACGTACTCATCCCCGAAACCATCCCAACGCACCGGAATCGCCTGCTGAACGCCGGCTTCACCTCGGTCGATGTCTGGTTCCAATGCTTCAATTTCATGTCCATGCTCGCCGTAAAATAACCCATCCACAGATTTCACGGATTACACAGATGACCTAATCCGCGAAATCTGCGTACTCTGTGGACTCAAATGAAAATCGACTACACCGAACTTTACGAACAGCTGAAGGGCACCGATCTGGAATCCTGGACCGGCGTGCTGCCCGATCTCATTACCCACGGACTCCGTCCCGAACGCCACGGCCTGATGCCGCAGTGGAAGGAAGCCCTTGCCAGCCTTCCGAAGGTTGAAGCCAATTCCATTGAACTTAAATCCGAAGTTCGTGCCGAAGGCGAACGTTTCCAGAGATTGGAAGAAATGCTGCGCACCTTCCACCCCTGGCGTAAAGGCCCTTTTCATATTCATGGAATCGACATCAACACCGAATGGCGGTCCGATTGGAAATGGGACCGTGTTGTCCCGCATATCCAACCTCTGGAAGGCCGCACCATTCTCGATGTCGGCTGCGGCAATGGCTACCACTGCTGGCGCATGGTCGGCGAAGGTGCAAAGCTTGTCATTGGTGTTGATCCATCCGCCATGTTTGTCTGCCAGTTTTTCGCCATGAAAAACTTCCTGCGCGATTCCCGTGCCTGGGTATTGCCGCTGGGCATCGAAGACGTCCCCGAAATCCACGGCGCATTCGACACCGTTTTTTCCATGGGCGTTTTGTATCATCGCAAGTCCCCCATCGAGCATATTGAGCAGTTGAAGTCCTTTCTCAAACCCGGTGGTGAACTCGTTCTGGAAACACTGATTGCCGACGGACCGGAAGGCTATTCGCTCATTCCTCAAGGCCGCTACGCCAAAATGCGCAATGTCTGGTTTATCCCGTCCATCCAAACCCTGGAACGCTGGCTCAAACGCTGCGGGCTGAAAGGCATAAAAACCGTCGATGTGAATGTCACCTCCACCGAAGAACAGCGCTCCACCGATTGGATGACCTTTGAATCGCTGCCCGACTATCTCGACCCCTCCGATTCCACCAAAACCATCGAAGGCCACCCCGCCCCCAAACGCGCTGTTGTGGTTGCTACATATTAATATCAAAACCGATGAACCGCTCTACAAGAGGTCAAAGCGGGATTCATTGAAACGTTCCCCCAAGAACGCTACGCCAAAATACGCAATGCCTGCTTCATCCCATCCGTCCAACCCCTGGAACTCCGGCTGAAACGCTGCGGCGGAAAAACATCAAAACCATTGATGTGAATGTCTCCTCCACCGAAACACAGCGCTCCACCGGTGGGATAACCTTGGAATCGCAACCAGACGACCTCAAACAAATCGCAGTGATTGCCACATGTTAATCTTAAATTTTAAGCTGATTACATCTTCTCACCAACAATGACGGCCACTGCACATTCGGATCAAAATTCATTATCACTATATACTTGGGGTAAGCCCTTTAGAAAAGCTGACGCAAAATCGTGAGCAGGCATCCCATTCTTCACCGGATAAAACCAACTGTTTTCCTCATCATTTCAAGTTGCACTCCCGAGTCTCCTTTGGTCTATTCCGCGCACTGTTGAAACAAAATCTGCATTGAGACTTTTTAATTATGAAAATTATGGTCCCTAAAATACTGACCGTCGCAATCGTATCCACCTTTGTTGCGGGAGCTTCAGCTGATGTAATTAATGATGGGTCACTGACCCTTTCCGGCAAAGGAACAACCTTAGATTATGTCGACCAGAGCTTCTCTACTGCAAATGGCCTTGTAATCGAGTTCGATTTTGCCACATGGAAAACAGACTATATGTCTGACGGATTCGCCGTGGCGCTGTTTGATGCAAACACGGCATCACCGACCGTCGGAGGAGAAGGAGGTTCTCTGGGCTATGCGAACCGCACGGGTACACCAGGCCTGACTGACGGCGTATTGGGAATCGGATTCGATGCCCATGGAAATTTCTCTGCCGAGGTCGACGGGAAAACGGGGGGCAACGCCGGCTCAACACCGAGTTCTGTTTCCCTGCGTGGATCTGCGAGCTCCTCGTACGCATATATCGCCGGAACCGGCAGTCTGCCGAATTACATGAATAACAGCAGTGCAGGCACCGAAGCCACGGCTCTAACCCGCAATGTGCGCATCACAGTCGGCACCAATGAACTGGTTACGGTCGAATGGAAAATCGACGGAACAGAAAACTGGGAAACCCTCATTGACCACGTTGATGCTTCCGCCCAAATCGATCTGACTGACGAGGTCAAGGTGGGCATCACCAAAAGCTTTAACGGCAATATGAATGCGCAAATCAGCAACCTATCCGTTGCCGCAATTCCGGAACCTGCCATCATTTCGCTCTGCCTCATTTTTGGCGGCGGAATTCTCACCGTCCGGCGAATTTTCAGCATCTGATTTTCCAATCCTTGGAAATCGTATGAGGCGAACGGATTTAATCCGCTCGCCTTTTTTATTTCACCGCGCCTGCATACTCGGAACAGTAACTTGAGCGCCCATAACATTACATGTTACCGCTATCCCTTCAAATTCAGGCGAACTTCTAAAAATAACTTGATCCCCATAAAAGGGAGTTTGGTCACCTGAGTTCGTCAGCTCATCCGCCAAACCTTGTGGAACTGCTCCTCCCATTGCTACAAACCGCCCATGTAAAAAAAAATGCACCGATTTGTTACGGAACGACTTTCGCAACAAATCGTAAGCAAAATAAATCAGGAGTAATACCATGAAAAAAACGATAATGGCCATCACGCTTATGATGGCGTTTTATTCGCATGCAGGGATCATCGTCAACCTTGTGGAACAGGGATCCGATGTTGTGGCAACAGCGACCGGCTCGTTAGATATGAGTGCATTTAATCCTACGGGCAGCAGCAATCCTGGAACTGTGTCGTCTTATATGTGGTTGGACATCGGCAGTGCAATGACTTTTGGCGGAACGGGGGGTAATGATTTTTACACTGCAGATACCCTTATCGGACCGGAATCAAGCATGGGAACCGGGGGCTATCTGGGAGCCAGCACTGCGGATACAGGAACTACAATTGGCTGGTATGGTCAGTCGTTAACAATAGGCTCGGATTATGTTTCCGGTGCTTCCATTGATCGGGAGATGACCTTTTCCAATGCCAGTTTCAACTCGCTAGGGCTTAATGAAGGGTCTTACGTCTGGACCTTTACGACCGATGGAAATACCGAGACCTATACTGTTAATGTACCCGAACCGGCTACGTTGGGATTGGCTGGTGTGTTCGGCGCCGGGATCCTCTTTGTCCGCCGCATTTTCATGATCTAGTCTTCCAATCCTTGGAATCGGCAAAGGCGGGCGGAGCAATCCTCCGCCTTTTTTCGTGTCTTTCGCCCATTTCGTGTTTACCTTCTTTGGATGAATTTCTCAAAATTTGGTGAAAAGTTTACGCGAAAGGCTGGAATTACCCAGCTGATGGATGATCTGGGTTCGGCGATGGCAGGCGGCGATATGCTGATGCTCGGCGGCGGTAATCCGGCGCATATTCCGGAAGTTCAGAATTTATTCAGAAAACGCATGGAACAGCTGCTTGCTGAGCCGAGCGGCTTCGAAACCCTGATCGGGAATTATGATGGGTCGCGTGGCAACCAGGCGTTTGTCGAGGCGCTGGCCGATCTGTTGCGCAATGAATTCGGCTGGGACATTACCGCCAGAAACATTGCGCTGACCAATGGATCGCAGAATGCCTTTTTCTGCCTGTTCAATCTCTTTGCCGGCGAAATGGCCGATGGTTCAAAAAAGAAGATTCTGTTTCCGCTGACCCCGGAATATATCGGCTATGCCGATGCCGGCCTGAGCGACAATTTTTTTGCCGCACGCCGCCCGAGCATCGAAATGCTGGATGACGGACTCTTTAAATACCATGTGAATTTTGATGAGCTGGAAGTGGGCGACGATATCGGGGCCATCTGCGTTTCGCGCCCGACCAACCCCACCGGCAATGTGCTGACCGATGCCGAAATGCTGCATCTCGATTCCATTGCCCGGGAACGGGGGATTCCATTCATTATCGACAAGGCCTACGGCACGCCCTTCCCCGACATCATCTACACCGAGGCCAAACCCATCTTCAATTCCAATGCCGTCGTCTGCATGAGTCTGTCCAAATTCGGCCTGCCCAACCTGCGGACCGGCATTGTGATTGCGCGCGAAGAAATTGCATCCGCCATCGCCGATATCAACGGCGTCATCAACCTCGCGCCCGGCGGCATCGGAGCCCGAATGGCGATGGAAATGGTGCGCACCGGCGAAATTATCCGGATCAGCCGCGAAATCATTAAACCGTTTTACAAACGCAAAGCCTTCCAAACGCTGGAACTTTTCCGACAGGAGCTCGGCGGGCTGCCCTATCGGATTCACAAACCGGAAGGTGCGCTCTTTCTGTGGGTCTGGTTTCAGGACCTGCCCTGCACGGCCCGGGAACTGTATGAACGGCTGAAAAAGCGAAACTGCCTGGTCGTTCCGGGCTCCTACTTTTTTCCGGGATTGGAAAACGAGGAATGGCGGCATAAACACGAGTGCATCCGCGTCTCCTTTGCACAGGAAGATGCAACCGTTGAGCAGGGCGTGAAGATCATTGCCGATGAAGTGAAGAAGCTTTACGCAGTGAAGTAAGTCCGAATTCGTTTGGGCGGAATTTGTTGCGCTGTGTTTATTGATGCTTCTCTTTGCATCCGTTAAACTCGATCCGATTTTACGTCGTGAATTATATTTTCTCACTTACCGCATCAAAGGATTTTTCATGAAAGTTGGGCTCACTTTTATTCTCGTTTCATTTGTTTACACCGGAATTGCGGAAGATGTAGTCCTCAAAGGCGGTGCAAAAATTCAGGCCCCGATCCTGAAACAGGCCGACGATGCCACCGTGCTGGATCTGGGTTTTGATGTGGTCCGGATTCCGAACGACGAAATTCTCGCCACCTACAACGATTCCGCGGCAGAGGAAGAAGCCGCTGCAGAGACCGATGGCCTCTATACCGTACAGGTGCCGGGCCGCATCACCACCGCAGAAGCGGCCAAACTTTATGCCCCGGCCGTAGTGCTGGTGAAAACGGCAGCCGGACTCGGCTCCGGATTTTTCATTAATGACGAGGGCTACCTCATCACCAACTTTCATGTCATTGCCGGGGAAAAGAAAATTTCGGTCACCCAGTTTTTACTGGAAAAAACCGTGCTGCGCCGTGTGGTTCATAAAAACGTCGAAATTGTCGCCACCGCCCCCTTTCACGATCTCGTCGTGTTGAAGGTGAATAATTTCGAAACGGAGATTACACCGGTCATTTTTGCCCCGCAGGAAGATCTGAATATCGGCGAACCTGTCTTTGCCATTGGCAACCCGCTGGGGCTCGAACGAACAGTGACCGAAGGCGTGCTGAGCCAGACTCACCGCAACTTCGGCGGCATTCTTTATCTGCAGGTCGATGCACCGGTGAATCCGGGCAATTCCGGCGGGCCGCTGTTTAACTCCCGCGGGCAGGTGATCGGAATCATCAATATGGGGGTTCCCTCCATGGAAGGCCTGAATTTCGCCATCCCTGCACGCCACGCAAAATACATTCTCGATCATATCGATGCCTTTGCCTACGACGCCACCAATCCGGAGTCCGGGTTTGTCTACCCCGATGCACCGCGCAAACCCGGTAAATTTTCATCCCAACAGAAAGAGGAAAATCATGACTAAATTCCGTAAAGCCTCCACCCTTTGCCTGCTCCTCACCCTGCCGCTCGCCTCCTCTGCATTGCAGCGGACCGACCTGCTGCCGCCGCAGGGGCAGACCTATGTTCAGATTTCAAATACCACCGATTTCTGGGCTAAACTGAAACAATCCTCCGTGGGAAAATTCTGGATGGATCAGCAGTTTCAGGACTTTCTGGGCAATCCGGACGCAGAAACCTGGAACTCCTTTTTCTTCAACGGAGATTCAACGGAAGAGGATGAGGTCTTTGTGGAACAGATGAAAATGCTGACCGGCGAGCTGATTCTGTCCATCGACAGCAAAACAGAAGATCTGTACATTATCGCGGATATGAGCGAGGCCGATTTCAAGCGCGGCCTCGAACTCGACGAACAACTCCGCAAAGTGGCTGAAGATCCGTTTGATGTCATCAGAAGCTCTTTTCAGGATGTGGAAATTATCCAGCACATCAATAATCCCGGCAGCGAAGATGAAACCCTATCCTGGCAGGCACACGTCGGGCGGACCTTCATTATGGGCTATTCCCGCGAATGGGTGGAACAGTCCATTGTCCGCTTGAAAAAGGAGCCGGTCACCGAACCCGCTGGAAATCCGACCATGAATCTGAACATTCCGGTGAAAACTCTTCTCCTGGATTCTCTGGACGGGCCGAATGATGAAGACCGCGCCCTCTTTGATGCGCTCGGCCTCCTTGGCATCGAAACATTTTCCAGCCACATTGAATTATTCGATACCGAAATGGTGATGGACAACAACCTGATCATCACCGATCTGCAGCGCGGTTTGTTCGCCCTGCTGGATACCGATCCCTCCGACCTTCCGACAGTCACCTTTATCCCGGAAAACATATCCTCACTGGAAGTCGGCCGCTTTGACCTGCTTGGTCTCTGGAAAGAAATCCCCGACATACTCTCCGGTACCAATCCGCAGGCCAAACCGCAATTCGATATGATGCTCGCCATGATTCAACAACAGGCCGGCGTCAATTTTGAACAGGATCTCCTCTCCCACCTCGGCACGCAGTATCTCGCCTTTGCAACCCCCCGCGATAACGTGCAATCGTCAGTCATTGCGCTTGAGCTCAAAGACGGCATCGCCTTCCGTCAGGGACTTGAATCCCTGTTGACCGCCCCGAGTATGGCCCCCTATGTTGCCTCGGCCCTGGAGATTTCCGACTTCCTCGATTACTCCATTTACACCCTGAAACAGTCCACCGCGGAAGAAGCCATGGGCGTTGCGGTAACAGACAACTACCTGCTCTACGGCGATCCCGAAGGACTGCGGCAGGTCATTCGCAGTGTCGCCAGCGAAGCCGCCGCCAACATGGCCTTTGAACAGACAGAGCTGGTGCAGGGACTGCGTAAACACATCAAGCCGGACGCATTCGGTTTCAGTGCCGTCGACTGGACCAAAAATATGGACTCCATTGTGGCTGAGCTGAACAAACCGGAATATATCACGATGGTGCAGCAATACTGGGCCAAGAGCGGTTCCGCTCTTCCCCCGCCGGACTTCAGCAAGCTTCCCTCGGCCGATCATATCGCCTCCTTTTTCAATACCTCCTATCAGTACATCGAAGCCAGCCGATCCGGTCTGCATCAGAAGGTCATCCTCAAATACTAAGCGCGGCGTTGCCGCTTGAAGATCGAATCCCGAACAAGGAATTTTGAATGTTGAAGTTTTCCTCCTCCATCATCCTCGCTCTTGCGGCCCTTCCGGCCCTTGCAGAAGAAACGCCCCGCGACTTCGGTTTCCAACCCCTGGAAATCTATGAATTTAAAATGGGTTCTTCGCGCCTGCTGGTGACCGACCTCAACGGAGACGGCCTCGACGATATTCTGTTTGCCAACAACCATGTCTCCCGGCTGGAAATCCTGATCCGCAAATCCGATGTGGAAGAACTGGAGGACCTGCCGGAACTTGAAGACCGGTTCGACGATCAGGGGATTATTGTGGATCAGGGCATCAAGGCGCTGCGCGTTGCCGATCTGAACGGCGACGACCGTCCCGACATTGTCACCTTCGGCAATCCCATCGGATTGCAGGTTCGCTATCAAAACGAAGACGGTTCCTTCCAACCTCCGGAACGCGTATTCATTAAAAACCCGGCATCCGTCACCACCATCCAGATCGGTGATTTAAATCAGGACGGGCGGAAGGATATTCTCGTCAGCCACAACGATGAAGCCGAACTGCTTTGGAACAGCGAAAACCGCCCCTTTCAGGAAAAGAAAACGCTCACCTTTGCCGGCGACAAAAGTTTCTTCGGCGATATTGCCGATGTGAACAAAGACGGCATTCCGGATCTGGCGTTCCATTTCAACTCCACCCGCAATCCACTCAAGATCCGCTATGGCAAAGGCGGCGGCCTCTTCGGCACCGAACAACCGATCGATCTTCCCCCGCGCCAGTATGTCGACATTCTGCAGGCCCCCGGCTCCGATCCCCAGATCGGGATGGTTTTGCGCAACCGCCTCGCCTTCCGGCTCTACGACTTTATTGAAAAAGAACAGCCGCAGCTGCTCGACGCGCAGGAAGTTTCCCCCGGCCGGATCGGCCTGGAAGGAACCAATAAAAAAGCATCCCCCGCCTGGGTGAGCGGCGACTTTAATCAGGACGGCCTCGACGACCTGCTCGTGGCCGCGCCCGAGCTGAGCCGGCTGCACCTCTATTCCGGCACGCCGACCGGCCTCGACCCCGAACCGGAGCGCATCGACACCCTCTCCGATGTGGTCCGTATGTCGCGCTTCGCCAACGGCGATATTCTGGTCGTCAGTAAAAAGGAAAAGATTGCCGCCGAACACAGCATCGGCGATCTCAAGCGCTTTCCCGCCATTCAGAAACTGCCCGGCGATGTACTCGCTGCCAGTACCGACGAATCCGGCAACACCTCCTGGTTTATCTGTAAAAACGATGACAAGGAACTGATGCTCGTGAAGCAGTCCCGCGATACCGACGCGCACGAGATTTTTCCCCTCGAAATGCAGAACGATCCCAACGATCTGCTGGCCTTCAGCCTGCCAGACGGCAAAACCGGCCTGATCTTCTTTATGTCCTACGACACCCCGAAAATGTATCTCTTCGACGGCGCAGCCATTGAAGAACTCACCAGCGAATCGTTCCGCGCCCTCACCCAGCGCCTGGAACTCTCCAACATCCGCCTCGCCGCTCCCGGCGACGGCTCCACCCTGACCGTTTCGCAGGGCGCCATTGCCCGCCAATTCGAATGGCAGGACGATCATTATGAAGTCACCCGTCAGTTTAATCCCGAGAATCCGCGCGGCGAGCTGATTGCCTCCGCCCCCTACCAACTGCTCGACGGCACCACCGGAACCTTTTTCTACGACCGTAATTCCGGCGATCTCGTCCGCTTTGCGGCCGACGGAAGCGACTGGGGTAAAATCCACATTCCCGATGCCGACCAGACCATCTACGATATGGTGCAGCTCAAGCATCCCGAGCGCGACATCATTGTCCTGCTCGACCGCACCGGCATCAACGAAGTCATCGGAAACGGCTCCAAACTCGATGTCGAAGTCGCGGCTGAATATATTTCCCCGTCCGATAATGCCCTGCTGTCCTATGCCAAACGCATAAAGCTCGGTTCCCCGCCCCGTCCGATGGTTGCCCTGGTTGACCCCTCCAACCGTGCCATCGAAATCGTGACGCTTCAGGATGAGGAACTCATCAACGAGCTGATCTTCGAAGTCTTCCTCACTTCCGATTTCGCCAACACCGGAAAATCGCGCGGCACCGAACCCCACGATCTCGAATCCGGCGACCTCAACGGCGACGGCATCGGCGACCTCGTCGTCCTAGCCCACGACAAACTCCTGATCTATCTGGGGGAATAAAAGCCTCATGGTTCAGTCTAATCATGCTGCTCTACATGGATAACGAATAAGGGAGCACTCAATGTCTATCCCCGACTATCAAACGCTTATGTTGCCCGTCCTAAAACTGGCAGCTGATGAAACTGAACACAAATTCAGTCAAGCGGTTGAAGAGTTAGCTGATGAGTTTTCTCTCTCCCCGGAGGAAAAAAACGAACTTTTGCCGAGTGGTAGCCAAGCAGTTTTCAACAATCGGGTTGGTTGGGCACGTTCATATTTAAAACAAGCGGGCTTATTGGCCTCTCCGAAAAGAGGATATTTCTCAATTACAGATATTGGCAGGAAACTACTTCAAACCAATCCTTCACGAATTGATAATTCCACTCTTGAGCAGTTTCCTGCCTTCATTGAATTCAAAAATCGGAGAAGAGATAAATCTGAAGAAAATGGAATTTCAGAACCGACAAATGAACAGGATGATTCACAAACACCTGAGGATTCATTGGCAGCCGCCTATTCGAAACTCAGGAGTTCCCTGGAATCTGAAGTTATATCATCGATAAAAGAATCATCCCCATCCTTCTTCGAACGTCTTGTTGTCGATCTCCTTGTTAAAATGGGATACGGCGGAAACCGCAAAGATGCAGGCAAAGCTTTAGGTAAAAGTGGTGATGGTGGAATCGATGGAATTATCAATGAAGATCGTCTTGGATTAGATGTGATCTATATTCAGGCGAAGCGTTGGGAAGGAATTGTTGGCAGACCAGAAATTCAAAAATTTGCAGGAGCCCTTCAGGGGCAGAGAGCCCGAAAAGGTGTATTTATCACCACGTCCAATTTCACAAAAGAAGCCAAAGAATACGTCTCAATGATTGATCTAAAAATCATCCTGATTGACGGCGAACTGCTTTCCTCACTTATGGTTGATCATAATGTTGGAGTATCAACGGTTGGCCAATATGAAGTTAAAAAATTGGATTCAGACTACTTTGATGAATAGAAGGCTGGCATGATCACTCCCGTAACAATGCCTGCTCACCCAGTCGCGGACGTTTACTCTCATAACGTTCTGAACGTACAAAAACTCGAATTGACATCCAGATGGATGTATCTAAGATAAATGGCATGACTTCAGCACAAACAATTTATAACGAAGCGTTAAGCCTTTCCGATGCGGATAGAGCTGCTTTAGCCCACAATCTGATTTCAAGCCTCAATGGGGACGCGTTGAAGTCAGTCTCCCAGGAGGAAATCGAGAAACGAATTGCTCTGATCCATTCCGGAGAAGCGATTTCCAGACCCGCACATACTGTTTTTCATGATCTCCGAACTAAACTTTAATGCTCAGCGTTGAAATCCTCCATCAGGCAGAATTCGAACTTTGGGACACAGCAACGTATTATGAGAGCAGGTCGTTAGGATTGGGAACTGATTTTCTCAATGAAATGCAGGAAGCAGTTCTCAGTATTCAAAAAGCGCCTTTACGACAGCCCGAGCGAGATGATCACACCCGCAGACTCCTGACCAAACGATTCCCCTGCCAAGTCGTTTATACAATCCATGATGAAATGATCTGGATTGTGGCTTTTTCGAATCAGCGTCAAAAACCCGACTACTGGCAAAATAGAATTTAGGCAGAAGTGGAACCTTCGCCACAAAAGGCAAAAGGTACCCGTCCTACAAAAGGTACCCGCAAAAGGTACCCGTCCTATTTTTTCGTCATTTCTCCCCGGCAGATCACGAAAAAACAGGCCAGACACGTTTTGCTGAACTTCACCTGTACCGCAGATCTTGGCGGATATGCAGAGCCCGCTGGAAGCGGGCGGTACGTCCGTACCTGCTCTAGCGAGGAGGTCCTGTTCCATCGCCCAAATTAATTCCTATCCTTGGAAGAAAGCGTAAAAAAGCAATAGCCCTATTTCCCAGACACTGGAAGACAAACCGCGGTTTTCCAACTCATGAAAATCACGCGATCCCGAACCCCACGATTTCGAAAACGGCGACCTCGTCGTCTTCGACCACGATAAGCTCCTGATCTATCTCGGAGAATAAGCGCTTCCGTCTATCCAACGGTTCAATTCACGACAGCAATATATCTTGCCACCCGCAAACGAGTACGTGATGCTGTTGAAAACAAATACTTTATACAGCAGCTCGGGAAAATTTGGCAGCAGATGCCTGCCAGCCATCAATACCAGTGCGAATCATGGAATCGGAAATGATGAGAGCTGAATCAAATTTTAATGGTCGTCGGTCGCAACAACGATCAACGGTTAGAGGTTTAAAAATGAAACGATTCCTCAAAAAAGCATACCTCATAGCTGGATCCGCCCTGTTTTGCATTTTGTCCGGGTGCGCAAGTCTGGTTGAAAATACCCTTCAGCATGAAAACCGTGAAATGTATTACAAAGGGGAAATTCCCTATGCGGAATACCGGGTGCGCGACCAGCAGTTAGATCAATTTGACGAACAGTTCGGAACGAACAAAAGATAAGGTGCCCCCGGGAATGCGATAGAGCGAAAAGGATCCGGTTTCTGTAAGAAAGCGCAAAAAATCGATTGCCATCTGGTCCGAAGCTAGGATGATAGGTCCCAGTTTTTCCAAACCTTGGAAAACGGGGATAATACTATGAATTTACAGGATCTGATTGAACTGAAAGCCAAAGCACTGGGAGAAGCCCAGTCCGCCACGGATGCCGATGCGCTCGAAGCCGTGCGTATTGAATATCTGTCCCGCAAGGGGCTTCTTCCCAAAGTAATGCAGGAACTGAAAAATGTTTCGCCGGAAGAAAAACCGATGTTCGGTAAAACGGTCAATGAACTTAAAAACGAACTGACGGAGCTGATCAAAACAAAACAGGCCGCCCTTTCCGCCGGCGGCACTTCTTCTGGAGCGGGGTTTGACCTGACGCAGCCCGGCCAGTGGCAGGGACTTGGAACGCGCCACCCGATCACCCAGATCACGGATCGCATCACCCAGATTTTCCAGACCTTGGGATTCACGGTTGCTGATGGTCCGGATGTGGAAACCGTGTGGAACAACTTCGATGCGCTCAACACCCCGGCCGACCATTCTTCGCGCGATGAACAGGATACATTTTACCTGAACAACGGCGATCTGATGCGTTGCCACACTTCGCCGGTGCAGGTGCGCTATATGATGGAGCACAAGCCGCCGGTCCGCATTATTTCTCCGGGCCGCTGCTATCGCCGCGATACACCGGATGCCACCCACTCGGCCAACTTTCACCAGGTTGAAGGACTCTATGTGGACGAAAATGTTTCCCTGGCAGATTTAAAGGGCACTCTTTCCTATTTCGCCCGCGAGCTGATGGGGCCCAATGTGAAGATCCGTTTCCGTCCGCACTTTTTCCCGTTCACGGAACCGAGCGTCGAAGTCGACTTCACCTGCCATGTCTGCAACGGCAAGGGCTGCCGCGTTTGTAAAAACAGCGGGTGGATTGAAATTCTCGGCGCGGGCATGGTGGACCCGAATGTTTTCCAGAATGTCGGCTACGACAATTCGAAAGTCAGCGGCTTCGCCTTCGGGATGGGCATTGAACGCATTACCATGATTCTTTATGGCATTGCCGACATTCGGAATCTGTACGAAAACGACGTACGGTTTCTTTCACAGTTCTAGGAGTTCCTGCCAATGAAAAAGCTGAAAATTCACCGGGCGGACACGCTCGGAAAGGCCACGTTCGACACCCCGCTGAAAGATAAGCTTGTTCGCTTCTATAACGACGAAGCGGTTGCACTGGGCGATCGTACCAAAGATTTTGCAGCGCTGGAAAAACTCGAAGATATTGAATATTTCGAACTGGCCGGACCGCGCGAAAAACTGTTTTTCAATCCCAAAGACGTCACGGTCGGCATTGTGACCTGTGGCGGACTCTGCCCGGGGCTGAACGATGTCATCCGCGCGCTGACGTTCTGCAGCCTTGAAAGTTACGGCGTGAAACGCGTGTTGGGATTCAAATACGGCTATGAAGGGCTGGTGGCAAAGTATTACCACTACCCGATTGAGCTCACGACCGACAATACCGATGAGATTCATGAAAAAGGCGGGACCATTCTGAAATCTTCCCGCGGACGGCAGGATGAGGATGAAATCATCAACACCCTGCTCCATTACGGTGTGAATATTCTCTTCACCATCGGCGGAGACGGCACCCAGCGCGGCTGCCGCGATATTGTGGCCAAACTGAAAGAACGCAATCTTCCGATTTCCGTGGTGGGGATTCCCAAAACAATCGATAACGACATCAGCCTGATCCAACGTTCGTTCGGCTTTGAAACCGCAGTGGAGTCCACCTGGGATATCATCACCAATGCCCATAACGAAGCGCGTGCGTATCGCAACGGCGTCGGACTCGTTAAACTGATGGGGCGCGAATCCGGCTGGATTGCCGCTTCAGCAGCCCTTTCCAACAGCGCGGTTAATTTCTGCCTGGTTCCGGAAGTCCCGTTCGACCTGCACGGGCCGAACGGTTTTCTTGAAGTGCTGGAAAAACGGCTGAAGCGCAAAGAGCATGCCGTGGTGGTCGTGGCCGAGGGAGCCGGACAGGAACACTTCCGGAATAAAAAGAAGACCACCGACAAATCCGGCAACAAGCGCCTCGAAGATATCGGCGATCTGATGAACGAAGAGATTAACGCCCACTTTGCGAAAAAAGGCATGGAAGTTAATGTGAAGTATTTTGACCCGAGCTATAACATTCGCAGTCGCCGGGCCAATGCCAACGATTCCATGTATTGCCTCCGGCTGGGCAACAATGCGGTTCATGCGGCCATGTCCGGATGCACCAATATGATTGTCGGCCTGCACCATGACCGGCTGGTTCATCTGCCGATTTCGATGATCGGCGACCGCAAGACGATCGACCCGAAAAGCTGGTTCTGGCAGACCGTACTGCAGGCCACACATCAGCCGCGCAGTATGGTGAACTGAAACGTGAAGCGTGAAGGTTTTCTTAAAAGGGAAGACCCCTGCCAGGAATAATCACGTTTCAATCGTCACGTTTCACTAGCGGCAGCTGATTTCGCGAAAGGCTTCGGGCAGTTTTTCGATCAGATCGGAGGCAATGACGGAGGCCTGCGATTTATCCGCAGCGGCGAGATCGCCCGCTTTTCCATGCAGCCAAACGCCGGTACAGGCCGCTTCGAACGGAGTAATGCCCTGAGCAACAAGTCCGGCAATCAAACCGGCGAGTACGTCACCGGAGCCGCCGGAAGCCATGCCCGGGTTGCCGGTCATATTTACAGCGATTGGAAGTCCGGGTGTGGCCACGAGCGTTCCCGCTCCTTTGAGCACCACCGTTGCTTTTAATTTATCGGCCGCCATACGGGCCATGCCGTAGCGATCTTCCTGCACCTCATCCACTTTCAAACCGAACAGGGCGGCGAATTCGCCGGGATGCGGCGTCAGAATAACCGGCGCTGCAGCCGTTGCGATGGCATCGATATGGTCGGCCAGCACGGCAACCGCATCGGCATCCAGCACCAGCGGGACTTTGGAGGTTTCCAACAGTTGAAGAATCTCCTCCCGCGTGGTTGCACCACGCCCCATGCCCGGTCCGGCCATAATGGCAGTCCAGGATCCGTCCGGAAGGCTGGAGTGCACCATCACCTCCGGAAGGACCGGCGCAACGAGTGCATGAATGGATTCGGGCACTAGAGCGGAAACCAGGCCGGCTCCCGACCGCAGGGCCGCCCGACACGCCATGGTGACGGCTCCGCTGAATCCTTTGGTTCCGCCCATGCAAAGCACGTGGCCAAAGCTTCCTTTGTGTGCATCGCGCGCGCGGCGCGGAAAGAGCGGACTGAGATCGGACGGATGAATTAATTCAAGTTCGGAATCGCCTTCAACCTCGTCGATCAATTCCGGCGGAATCCCGATATCAATCACTTCAAGGGTTCCGACGTTGTCGATGACTTCCTGTTGCACACTTCCAATCTTTGGAAGCCCCATCGTGACCGTTAAATCAGCACGCAGGTCCATGGCGGACGGCAGATCAATGGCCACCACCAACGCACGGTCGGCCTGGGCATCGATAAAGCGGATAGCATCGGCAATCACCCCATAGGGCTCATCGGAAGCACCTGTGCCCAGCAAACCGTCGACAATGATTTCCGCATCAATACCGAGATCGCTGACATAGTTCCAATGGTCGGAAGTATCGAGCACTTCAAACGGAACGCCGGCCTTTTTCATGCTTTTGAAATGGGACAGGGCATCACCCTTGATTTTCTGTTCGGGCATGGCCAGCCAGCATTCCACCGGCCAGCCGTCTTCGTGCAGGATTTTTGCCGCAACAAAGGCATCACCGCCATTGTTTCCGGGCCCGGCAATAAACAGAACCGGCGCATCGACGAGCTGATGATTTCCGGCAAAGGTGCGCATGGCGTCGGCGAGGCCTTCGCCAGCGGTCAGCATCAGCTCTGCTCCGGGAATGCCGGACGCAATGGTACGGCGATCGAGTTCCTGCATTTGTTCTGGAGTGATAAGTTTCATATTTAAACATGACGCGTGACGATTGAGGCGTGATTCAATTCATCACGACTCACGTTTCACTCATCAGCCTTCATAGTCCTGAATGGCATCGAGCATTTCATTAATGGCCGGCTCCATCCCGATAAATACACTGCGGCAGATGATGCTGTGCCCGATGTTCAGGGTGTTGAGATGCGGGACGCACAGAATGCCGCCGAGGTTTTCCATATTGATTCCATGCCCGGCATTCACTTTCAGCCCGAGATCGTTTGCATGGTCGGCCGCACGGATGAGTTTTTCCAACAGAATCGCACGCGCATTGGGCTCGGCATCGCAATAGGAACCGGTGTGCAGTTCAATGGTCGGAGCTCCGAGATCCTTGCAGGCCACCAACGTTTCGATATCAGCATCAACAAACATGCTCACTTCGATTCCGGCTTCGGAAAGACATCCAACCGTTTCTTTCAACGCATCAAAGTGGCCGATCACATCAAGGCCGCCTTCGGTCGTCAGTTCCTGTCGTTTTTCCGGTACCAGACAGACTTCGGCCGGCCGCACACGCAGTGCAATTTCAACAATTGATTCAACGTTGGCCATTTCCAGATTAAGCGGAAGCGACTGCAGCTCTTTCAGCCGGTAGATGTCGTCGTCCTGAATGTGGCGGCGGTCTTCCCGCAAATGCGCCGTGATGCCGTGTGCACCGGCCCGGGCACAGAGAATGGCGGCATCGAGCGGATCGGGATAAACGGTTCCGCGTGCCTGACGAAGGGTTGCAACGTGATCAATATTAACGCCTAATTTCATGGTCTTACTCCTGAAAAATTACGAATTAAACGGTGGCTTCGGTTGGATGAACTGCGAGCAACCGTTACTCGTTTATCGCCTTAATGCTTTTAATGGGCTTGGTCTGAACTTTATCATGAATTTCCGGATCGTAAACCGCATATGCCCGGATATCGTTGGCACGACTGTGATCCAGCACCCGCTGGCCGGCCAGATAAAGATGGTGCAGGTTGCGCCCGTGGTCCGGATAGGTGGCCACTCCCAGCGTAATGGTGGTTTTCAGCTTTTTATTTTCCGATTTAAATTCGGCCTGCTGCACACAGGACGTAATTCGTTTTCCGATAATTTCAGCTTCATCCAATGAGCACTGCAAAAGTACGAGGAAGGCATATTTTTCATGCCGCCCGATCAGGTCATCCGCCCGCATATTCTCCTGAAGCACGCGGCTGACACCGGCCATGACATCGTCGGCCGCTTCCGCACCATGAAAACGGGCAATGTGATCCATGTTGTTCACCCCGATGCAGAAGAGGGCTGCAGTCTGCTTTTTGCGCCGCATTTCACTCATGGTCCGCTGCATATAGGCGGAAACCGCAGAGGGTTTCAAAACCCCGGTCACCTCATCCAGAATGGAGTTTTTACGCCGCTCTTTCCACCCTTTGGACGTGCGGTCCGACTCCTCTGCCTCAGGCTCGTCAACTGCCTCTTCCGCAGCCTCATCGCCCTCTTCGTCTTCCTCATCGTCATCCAGGTCGACAATTTCGAGCATATGGATCGGCTCTTCCGGCGTGGTTTTCCCGATGGCATCCAACGCAGCGTCCGTCAGATCTTTTCCGCTCAATCCATGGCCGGGATAGGAAGCGATTCCAACGCGGGCCTGCCCCATAGAGACATCGCTGATCTCCGCTTCTAAAGATTGGATAATTCGGGTGAGAATGGTTACACCGTCTTCAGGCTCCGATTCAATCAGCAAAACCGCCGTTTCATCATCCAGCACACAGGAAATATCGCCGCGCCGCGCCGCCTTGCGGATGCCGGCAATGACCGGTGAATCGATTCGAATCGGGTGGAAATAACCGGGGATGCGAATCAGCGCGATGGAAAAAGAGGTTCCCCGGCGGGCTGAGCCGGCCAGATAGCGGGCCAGTTGAACGCGCAGAATCTCTTTGGGCGCAGCCCCCATTTCAGTGGGATCCAGCTCCTCCGCCTGCTGAACAATGTTCTGAAAGCGGTAATAACTTGCCACCAACGTAATTGTGATGAACGAGACAGCAATCGCTGCAATAATGCCGAATACACTCGAAATTAAATCAAGCTGAGCGGCAATCGTGGGAGAGAACAGATACATGGGAGAAAAAAAAGGCGCGGCATCAGGCCGCGCCTTTGAAAAAGCCTCGATTAATAAATCGCAAATACTACACGGCGGTTTTGACGCCAGGCACTTTCATCGTGTCCCATATTATCGGGCATTTCTTCGCCATAACTTTTCGTCTGAATAATGGCCGGGTTGACCCCGAGGCTGATCAGATAATCGCGAACGGCCAATGCACGGCGTTCACCAAGCGCCAGGTTATATTCCCGGCTGCCACGCTCATCCGTATGCCCTTCAACAATCACGCCCTGCCCTTTTCCCTTGTTAAGGTAATTCGCGACATCTTCGCACTTTTTGGCTTCTTCCGGATTCACCTGCGAACTGTCATACGCAAAATACACGGCAGGGAAGAGGCTGCGGTCCCCATCGGCCGGAAGTCCGCCGATATCATTAAGAGGCATATCCCCCAGCAACGGATCGCCGTAGAGATTATCCGAACCATATAAATCGGCATCTGCTTTATTGGATCGGCAACCGCCGAGAAAAACCAGCGAACCGGCAACAGCAACAAAGAGAAACATCTTGAAAAATATCTTATTCATTAAAACAACTCCACTTGATGGATTAAGGAGACACCGCCGGTGAATACCAGTCGCCCGACCCTGAAATCAAAGCTACAGGAGAATCTTTCAGCGTGTCAAGGAGGTAGATAGCGGATTGGTGGTTCGAGGTGCGGGCGCAGATGATATGCCGTCCGTCCGGTGCCCAATGAGGATCTTCATAGTCCGCCCAGTCCGTCTCCAGCGTACGCATGGTTCGGTTCAGCGGATTGGCCACCACCACCCGGTATTTCCCGCCAATCCGGCTGCTCCAGGTGATGTAACCATTTTTGCCCCAGTCGGGAGCCACATTCTCCGTGCCGCTGCTGGAAATCCGCTTTGGCGTACCCCCATTGGCGGAAATAATATAGACATGCGGGCGCCCCGACGCATCGGAAACATAGACAATATGATTCCCGTCCGGCGACCAGCACGGACTCGCCTCATTCCCTCGCTGCGTTCTGCTCAAACGCTTTAATGAACCGGTGCGCAGATTCTTAACATAAAGCTCCGGATTCCCGTCTTTGGAAAGAATCACCGCCATACTTTTTCCATCGGGCGAAATGGCACCGCTGGCATTCAGACCGCCGTAGCTCGCCAGCGGTTTACCGCTGCTGGTAATGAACACATTCGGATAGCCGCGTTTATAGGAAGTATACACCAGATTCTTTCCGTCGGGCGTCCAGCGTGGCCCCACCACAATGCTGCGGTCGTTTGTGATCTGCCGCATATTTTTGCCATCCATATCGCAAATATAGAGCTCTTTACGACCGGACCGAGTGCCGACCACCGCAATTTTGGCAGAAGCCATGCCCGGCTTTCCGGTTACCGCATAAACAATCTCATCGGCCACCCGATGTGCCAGCGCGGAAGAAGCCGTTGAGGGGCCGTCGTAGGATTTTCCCAACAGCCGTGCGCGCGTTGCCACATTATACACCTGAACATCGGCCTTCATCTGACTTCCGGCACGAACCTGACCCACCACATTGATCGAGGCGGTCGACGACGTCACCGTGAAATAGCCCGACCGGATGAGATCCGACTTTAAAACCGAAAGAAAGTTGCGCGATGCCGTATCGCTGCCGGTGCGATAGCCGGCCAGATTGATGGATATTTTACCACTGCCCTCGCGCTCCACCACTGCACGCTGTGCAAAGGAAGAGGCCGCCAACAGCATGCTGAACCCAATAAATAGTCGTCTAATCATACAAACACTCCGCAATAGATTCTAATTTCTGATTCTGAATTCTACCTCAACATAATCATATGGAAAGCCTGAAGGCGGTTTGGGAACCGTACTCACAGATTCCACCGTACGCATAACCGATGCATCGAATTCGGAATCGCCTGAGCCCTGGATTTTTATCCGCCGCGTAATCGTACCCCATTCCGAAATATAAATCCGAACCACCGCCGAGGCTGCCGGCGCCGACGACGCCGGTTTCGTCCATCGCTGATCGAAAAAACTTCCTATCCTAGAAATATAAGCAGCATCAGCATTCGGATTTCCAATCGGTCCCGGAGTGGACTTGGCCGTGGTTTGCACGCTGGAAAGAGCTTTCGAAATTTCGCTGGGATCCACGGCCGGCTTAACCGGCTTGGGGTCAGCCACTTTCTTGCCGATTTTAATATCCTTCGGATCGACCGGTTTCCATTTCGGCTTTGCCGGTTCGGGCTTCGGCTTCGGTTTAGGGGTCGGCTTCGGTATTGGCGTTGGAGTCGGTTTCGGGATGGTTTTCTTCACCGGTTCGGGTTCAGGGGCCGGGGCTGGTGCGACCGGCTCCGGCTCGGCCATCTGCGCAACCTGCTGGACCGCCACCGCGGGCGCGGGCTGCCCGAATTCAATAAACGTAACAATTTCCGGTTTCGGTTTACGCCGGAAACAGCCTTTCAGCCCCGAAAGAATAACCAACATCAGAATAACAGCGAGGTGAATACCCACCACCCGCAGTGCAACTTTGCGCTGGAACGACGTCATAGAACGACCTCCCGGAATTCCAATGGCTGGATCAATGCAAAACGCTTCCCCTTCCAGGAACGGCCTCTCCCCATCCATCCATCACGCCAAACATTCATCAATCCAGGTCCTATTGATCCGCTTCGGTAACCAGCGCCATTTTGGTGATATTGGCATCGTGAAGAATTTTCATAATCTCGACCACTTCACCATAGGGAAGCTTCCGGTCGGCCCGCACATAAATCGTCATATCGGGATTATTGATCCCGATTTCCGACATGGAAACACGCAACTCATCTGCCGAAACCGGAACATCGTCCAAATAAAGCTGTTTATCGACATTGAGGCTGATGGAACGCGTTTCCGCTTCCATCATATCCGCCGCTTTTCCTTTCGGGAGATTGATGGCAATCCCCTGCTCGATCAGCGGGAACGTGATAATAAACGTGATCAGCAGAATAAACGTCAGATCCATCAGCGGCGTCATATTGATGTCGCTGATCTGATTCAGGTTAACTAGAGAAGTTCTTCTCGCCACGACTTAACCCTCGATTACGTACGTATTCTGGATTTCAGAAATAAATTCCTGTGCGAAATTATCCATCTGAACTGAAATTCGACGAATTTGAGAGGAAAGCGTGTTGTAGCCCACCATCGAAGGCAGTGCGACAATCAGTCCGACAATCGTGGTCAGCAACGCACCGGAAATCCCCGGCGCCACCGCCGACAATGCAGCCGACCCGGAGGCAGCCATTCCGCTGAAGGCATCCATCACCCCCCAGACCGTACCGAGCAGTCCCAGAAAAGGCGCGGCACTCACCGCCGTGGCCAGCATACCCATCTGATCTTCCAGATTGAGCGCTTCATCCGCCACGTTGCGGTCCACCACCGAGCGCAGGGTTTCCAATTGATGCAGCGTCAGCCGGCGGTGCATTTCGGACGTTTGATCGGCAAGCAGCACATCATCGGGATCAATCCCGTGTGTACTCAGCTCATTCCCCAGCGCAATGCAGCCCGCATTATAGATGGTATTCAGCGGTGTTCCGGCGAATTCCTCATCGCTGGCAAAAAGAGCGGTCGGATTCCGTTCCGACCGGAACGTTTCGAGGAACTCAACAGTGCTGCGACTGGCAAAGCGCAACTGCACCCCCTTGGTGTACATAATGGTCCAGGCCATCGCCGAACCGATGAACAGCAGAATCACAATAATTTTTCCGGGCATTGTACTGTCCCAGAAAGCAGAACTGACATCGGCGACCGGCAGAGCAAAAAGCAGAGAGTCAAAAATTTCCATGGTAAATATGTTCCGTTTAAAAAAGTTCTCAGATCACCGTATTCGGGCCATTGCGGAAACGATCGGAAAGGAAGAAAATCCACCCGGTTAGTCCATCCCGGCTAACGGTTTATCGCCGGCACGAAGGCAGATGCCTTCCGACGACCCTCCAAAGATATTTCCAACCCTTGGAAATGCAAATGAAAAACCTGATTTACACGGGAAAACTGAACGCAATGGGATAATGCCCATGAATTACATGGAATGATCGTAAAAAAAAGAGGTGGCGACCCCTACGGGACTCGAACCCGTGTTGCCAGGATGAAAACCTGGAGTCCTAGGCCACTAGACGAAGGGGTCTTCAGTTTTTTCCGAAACACCATTTAAAAATGGCGACCCCTACGGGACTCGAACCCGTGTTGCCAGGATGAAAACCTGGAGTCCTAGGCCACTAGACGAAGGGGTCTTCGGTAAAAACGAGGGCGTAATTTAGCAGAACCGACCGACTCGGCAACAAGAAAAATACTTTTTTTACCCAAAGCCTTTTCAGCCCTTCCCGCTTTACTTTGAAGCCGTCCGTTGGCAACCTCTTCAACCAGTCACCCGGGGTGCCGTTCCAAAGCTTGGAATGCGCTGAGATAATACCCGTTGAACCTGATCCGGATCATACCGGCGCAAGGAAGCGTGGAACGAGTTTTAAAGCGTTTCCGTATTCCGGGAACGCTTTTTTTGTTTGGAGACCTTTATGAAATTAACTGTGAATGGCGAAACACACGAACACACGGGCAACGGAACCATCGATGCCCTGCTCGAAGAGCTCGGAGCAAACAAAGCCCACACCGCTTTAATGGTGAACGGCAATGTGATTGCTTCCGAAGATTGGAAAAATACTGCGCTGAATGAAAATGACGAAGTCGAGATGCTCGTCTTTGTGGGAGGTGGCTAGCTTCGTCGGCAGGCCGCCAAAGAAACCCTAAGCACAAAAATCTAAACTCGAAACAGAGAGACCGATTGATTCCTGTTTAGGATGCAGCAATTAGCATTTAGAAATTTTCACGACCAAAAGGACTAGAATATGTCAGACACACTCAAAATAGGTGATCAGGAACTCGGCTCGCGCCTGTTTCTCGGAACCGGAAAGTTTTCCAGCACGCAGGCTATGATCGAAGCCGTCAAGGCTTCCGGCACAGAACTGGTCACGGTTGCCCTGCGCCGTTTTAACCGCGCACAGGCGGAAGACGATCTCTACGGCCCGCTCGCGGAACTGAAAACCGTCCGCCTGATGCCCAACACCTCCGGTGCCATGAATGCCAAAGAAGCAATCCGCGCCGCAATGCTTGGCCGAGAGCTGAGCAAAAGCCCGTTTGTGAAACTCGAAATTCACCCGAACCCACATCATTTGCTCCCCGATCCGATCGAAACCTACGAAGCCGCCATTGAACTGGTAAAGCAGGATTTCCTGGTGCTCCCCTACATTCCGGCCGATCCGGTTTTGGCCAAGCGCCTCGAAGACATCGGCTGCGCGGCAGTGATGCCGCTGGGCGCTGCCATCGGAACCGGAAAAGGCTTATCCACCGCCGACATGATCAAGATTATCGTTTGCGATGCCAATGTGCCGGTCGTGGTGGATGCAGGCCTCCGCGCACCTTCCGAGGCGGCCTGCGCCATGGAAATGGGATGCGATGCCGTACTCGTCAACTCCGCCATTGCTGCCGCCGAAAATCCGGCCGCCATGGGCGGTGCCTTTAAGACCGGTGTTGAAGCCGGCCGAGCGGCCCGGCTCGCGGGTCTCATGCCGACCTCCGAAGTTGCAGTTGCCAGTTCACCCCTAACGAGTTTTTTATCCAATGACGACTAAAGATCTTCCCAACTGGCTCGACCCCGCACGCTGGCTTCCAATGACCGGAAGCGAGGACAAAGCGGCCATCCGTGCCGCCATTCTTTCCGAGAATCCGACCGAACGGGAACTGGCGCTGATGCTCTCTCCTGCGGCCGGCGAATTTCTGGAGCTGATGGCGCAGCGTGCGCAATCGATTACCAAGCGGCATTTCGGACGAACAATTTCCCTCTACACTCCGCTCTACCTTTCCAATTTCTGCAATGGCGGATGCCAATATTGCGGATTGGCCGCCGACCGGCGGGCCACGCGCGCCGTGCTCAATGAAGCTCAGCTGCGCCACGAAATGGAAGCCATCCAGACCATGCATTTTGAAGAACTGGTGCTGTTGACCGGCGAACGGATGCCGGAGGCGGATGTACCCTATTTGAAAAAATGCATTTCGATTGCCGCGGAATATATTCACAACGTGAACATTGAAGTGTTTCCAATGTCTGGAAGTGAGTATGGAGAGCTGGCTGAAGCGGGCTGCACCGGCGTGACGATTTATCAGGAAACCTACGATCAGGTGGTTTATGAAGAAATGCACCGCTGGGGCGACAAGCGCGATTTCCATGCCCGACTGACTGCTCCGGACCGCGCACTGAAAAACGGATTCCGGGCCGTTGGTATTGGTGCCCTGCTTGGACTGGCCGATCCGGCCTTTGATATGCTCTGTGTATATCGCCACGCAAAATATTTGCTGAAAACCTACTGGCAGGCCGGTGTCTCCATTTCTTTCCCGCGTATTCGCCCGCAAATGGGCGGCTTTCAGGCCGACTTTCCCGTCGATGAAAAAATGCTGGCGCAATATATTTTCGCTATGCGTATCTGCCTGCCGGATGTCCCCCTGGTGCTCTCCACCCGCGAACCGGCGCGTGTGCGCGACGGCATGGCCGGTGTCGGCATTTCCAAGATGAGCATTGCCAGCAAAACCACTGTCGGGGGGTACAGCGAAGACTCCGAAGAGTCAACCGAGCAGTTTGAGATCAGCGATGAACGCACCATTCCTGAATTCTGCGAGATGCTCCGCTCCAAAGGACTGGAGCCGGTCTTCAAAAACTGGGACTCAACCTACCGCGAGCCGGCGGCCTATGCCAAGGCCTGAGTGTTCAGCGCTCCGGCGAAAGCCGAAGCAATACGGAAAATCCCAGGTTGTATTTCAAAATGAAGCGTCTATTAAAACTCATGCCGTTGTGCGTCCTGCTTCAGGGCTGCTCCTATTTCCGCTCGAACAGCGAACAGCCGAACTGGCAGGCCTTTAACCGGCAACAGATCGAAGAGGAAATCCAACCTTTGGAACCGGATGTCTCCTTTATCCCCTCCGAGGCCATTCAAAAATACTTTGATTATTATGATTTGAGCGTCCCTGACGCAGCGCATTATTTCGGAACCGTTGAGTCCCAAAATGAAACGCTGGCTGTACACCTCTTCATACCGGGGCATGCGCGGAGCAGCCTCTTTTTACTGCACGGTTATTTTGATCATACCGGCACCCTGTCCAGCTTCATTCGGGAAGCCGTTAAACAGAAATATGCCGTTGTCGTCTGGGATCTTCCGGGACATGGTCTATCGAGCGGAGCCCGGACCGATACCGGCGCGTTCGCGCTTTGTGCCGCGCAGTTTCAGGATATTGCTGAACGGGCGGCCACGGTTCTCCCTCAGCCGTTTAATCTGATCGCCCACAGCACAGGCTGCTCCATCGCATTGGAATATCTCTATGCCAATGAGGGCAACATCCCTTTTAAACATCTTGTTTTTCTCGCCCCGCTGATTCGGCACGAGCACTGGGCCTGGGGTAAATTCGGATATACCATTGCCCGACCGTTCACGAATACGGTACGCCGAAGAGACAAAAAAAACTCATCCGACGAAGCCTACCTTGCTTTTGTTAAACAAGACCCTCTGCACAGCAGCATGCTGTCCTTTGATTATTTGAGCGATCTTTACGGGTGGGAAAAAACAACGCATGATTTCCCGGAATGGTCCGGCTCCCTCTGTATCATTCAGGGCGATAACGACGATATTGTTGACTGGGACTACAACCTCGATTTCCTCAGTAAAAAAATGCCGCACGCGGAAATTCATCTGATTCCCGGCGCGCGGCACCAACTCCTGAACGAATCCGATTCGTTTCGTGAGCAGGTTTTTCACGCTGTTTTCAGCGCGATAAACCAACCCTGATTCCGCACACTATCCGCTCAACCTGAAAGATACGATTGTCTGGTTTCCGATGCGAATGATAGAGTCCACGCCTTTCGCAAATAAGGATCGCTTATGAATCATTTAACACTCACTACGCCCGCCCTGCTTTTTTCCGCCATTTCATTAATTCTGCTGGCCTATACCAATCGCTTTCTTTCCTACGCGGTGCTGGTGCGCCAACTGCATGAAAAGTTTCGCAGTCATCCGGAAGAAGTACTGCGGCAGCAGATTGAAAATCTGCGCAAACGGCTCTATCTGATCCGCGCAATGCAGGTCCTGGGTGTTAGCAGCCTGTTGCTTTGCGTACTCTGCACGTTTCTCATCTATGTGAACTGGAACGGAATCGCAGCAATTACATTCGGAGCGGCCCTGTTGCTTCTGATCGCGTCACTCGGAGCCTCCATTCATGAAATTCTTATTTCCATCCGGGCATTGGAACTGCACCTGAGTGATATGCAGTAGGCGTGAGGCGTGAGGCGTGAGGCGTGAGGCGTGAGGCGTGAGGCGTGAGGAAATTTTTCCAATCTATGGAAACCCCATCAATAAGAAATCACG
>JARNMJ010000239.1 GCA_029432795.1 Pontiellaceae bacterium B12219 | reverse complement strand
TAGAGCTTGTCCCATTCAGGGCATGAGCTTTATTCGCAGGGGTGTTCTTCGATAAAAATCCGAGCAAGAGAGGCTTTTTTGCCTCCCTTGTCGGAAAAAGACGCTTTATATTTCCTGTCCCTACAACAAAGAAAGGTAAAGCGCAGTGGGTATCATCCAATTTCAACCAGAGTTTCGTCCAGCACTTCCTGCAGTAAAAGGCCCAAAAGATTACACGGACTTCCTTGAACGTATGGTTCAGATCGATTCGATTCTGAACTCATCCGGTCTCGAACAGGAATTCATTAAGCGAAAGATTGCGGATACCCCTCCTGAAAAAAGTTGCCCTGCGCCTCAAACGCTCCAGCGGGCCCTGCG
>JARNMJ010000238.1 GCA_029432795.1 Pontiellaceae bacterium B12219 | reverse complement strand
GATATTCCTCGGGGGTGGAACACAATCCTGCGCGGATAGGATTCATTTCCACATAGCGCCATTTGTCGGTGAGGCTTTCATTGGATCGCAGCAAGCGATCGAAAAACTCGCGCTGCCAAATGCCGCCTTCGATTCCGGAGCGGTTGAGGCGTTGTTTGCTGTATGACTTCCATCGCTGCATCAGGAGAGAAAGTTTTTGTTCCCGTTCGCGCATGGGAAGCAGCATGACGTGTACGTGATCCGGCATAAAGCAGATCTGCGGTACGTCCCATTCCGCGGTCGCCGCGCATTTGATCAGCGATTCCAGTGCAATCGTTACCGCTTGAGCATGGGTGAAGACTTTTCGGCGATGTTCGCAGCA
>JARNMJ010000237.1 GCA_029432795.1 Pontiellaceae bacterium B12219 | reverse complement strand
TGCTGCGAACATCGCCGAAAAGTCTTCACCCATGCTCAAGCGGTAACGATTGCACTGGAATCGCTGATCAAATGCGCGGCGACCGCGGAATGGGAGGTACCGCAGATCTGCTTTATGCCGGATCACGTACACGTCATGCTGCTTCCCATGCGCGAACGGGAACAAAAACTTTCTCTCTTGATGCAGCGATGGAAGTCATCCAGCAAACAACGCCTCAACCGCGCCGGAATCGAAGGCGGCATTTGGCAGCGCGAGTTTTTCGATCACTTGCTGCGATCCAATGAAAGCCTCACCGACAAATGGCGCTATGTGGAAATGAATCCTATCCGCGCAGGATTGTGTTCCACCCCCGAGGAATATC
>JARNMJ010000236.1 GCA_029432795.1 Pontiellaceae bacterium B12219 | reverse complement strand
ACAATAAAAACCGAACCAGTGGGTGGAGCCTACGGTGGCCGACGCCTGTTGATTAAGTGAAGTTTATGTTCACCGGCGGCTCACCCATAACGTTGGAAACGGAAACTAAACAGGAATAAATTTCCGAACATCGGAAAAAACAAATGAATTAAATTCACGGAGAATGTGCAGAAGTTAGAGGATGGATCATCTGTCAAATCACGGAGAATGTGACAAGATTCTGTGGCAAATCACGGAGAATGAACCGCTCTACTTAAACAAATTTTCCAACCAGTGGGTGGAGCCTACGGTGGCCGACGCCTGTTGATTAAGTGAAGTTTATGTTCACCGGCGGCTCACCCATAACGTTCGGTACAGAAATAA
>JARNMJ010000235.1 GCA_029432795.1 Pontiellaceae bacterium B12219 | reverse complement strand
TGCATATCGGTTGCAGTATCATGTCGTGTGGGTCTGCAAATACCGCCGGAGGATCCTGAAGCCTGGAGTCTGCGGATACCTCAAAAAAACGTTGCATGGTCTGCTGCGAAGTATGCCCGGCGTAGATCTCGAGCTGATTGGCTTCGACTCAGATCATCTTCACATGGTTATGGTCATACCTCCGAAATACAGCATTTCCGAGGTGATAGGATGCTTGAAAAGCCAATCGGCGGCGGTTCTGCGAAAGAAGTTTGAATGGCTCTCAAAGGTGTATTGGAAAGAAAACGTTGTGTGGTCGCCGGGTTACTTCGTCAGCAGTGTGGGCGTTGATGAAGAAACAATCGTGAGATATGTCGAATATCAAGG
>JARNMJ010000234.1 GCA_029432795.1 Pontiellaceae bacterium B12219 | reverse complement strand
GGGAATGGTAATTTTTTATGATTTCTGTGTGTTGATTCTGTCTCAAAACTTGAATGAATTTGATGTGCTTCGCTTTCTTCCAAGGTGTGGAAAATTTCACTGAAATCAAAAATGATTTATTGTGTATTTCCGACTGCCAGAACTTTCAATGATTTCTCTCAAACTTCCCTGTTGAGAAATTTAAATTTACGTAACTCTGTTTTGTGTGTTTTCCGTTCCACACCCAACGTTATGGGTGAGCCGCCGGTGAACATAAACTTCACTTAATCAACAGGCGTCGGCCACCGTAGGCTCCACCCACTGGTTCGATTTTTATGTTTTTTTTAGTCCTGATTAGGATGGTTTTTGATTCCATCCGCAAAGCAATGAA
>JARNMJ010000233.1 GCA_029432795.1 Pontiellaceae bacterium B12219 | reverse complement strand
TAAGTCGAGTAGCCATAGACATATTCCGTTAAGACTGATCCAGTCTATCACAGATATCTTAAATCTGAAATGGATAAGTCCGACAGACTGCTAGTGACGTGATTGGATCAGGCCGACAACCTGTTTCTATTTTGTACTTCTCTGGGTAGAGGTGAACTTCGACAACTTCGATAACTGTTTCATTAGTGTTTGCTGAAGAGTTAATATAGCTTTGTTTTAGCGCAGTAACATCGGAACTCTCCGTATTGTTCTTGGTTGTTGTGCAGGATGTAGTGAAAACACATATCATCGACATCAATATGGTTTTATATATTGTCATATTCATATCCTGCCTAGACCTTATGCCTGAAGTTGATGGCGCCTCGGTCCTTTTCCCTTTAAATTAAGAGGCGTGCCCTCGGGGG
>JARNMJ010000232.1 GCA_029432795.1 Pontiellaceae bacterium B12219 | reverse complement strand
TGAAATTTCCAATCATCGGAACAGAATTGAAGAACAGAGATCATTCAAACAAAGCATCAAGATTTGAGTGAAATCATATTTGGCACAGAATGAAGCAAAACCAAAAACAGAGTGGAATTTAAGAGAATCATTGCTTTGCGGATGGAATCAAAAACCATCCTAATCAGGACTAAAAAAACAGAAAAATCGAACCAGTGGTTTGAGCTGACACGGTACGACGCCTGTCAATCAGGTCAAAGTTTAATTCCCGTGTCAGCTCACCCATTAACGTTGGGTGTGGAACGGAAAACACACAAAACAGAGTTACGTAAATTTGAATTTAAATTTCTCAACAGGGAAGTTTGAGAGAAATCATTGAAAGTTCTGGCAGTCGGAAATACACAATAAATCATTTTTTATTTCAGTGAGATTTTCCACACCTTG
>JARNMJ010000231.1 GCA_029432795.1 Pontiellaceae bacterium B12219 | reverse complement strand
TTTCACGCTTCGAGAAACTCGACGTCATGTTCTGCGCCTTTATTCACTTTGCGCTCACCGTGGACATGCTCCCGTTGTGTTAACACGCCCTAAGACATAAAGCATTCAATGATTCTACTATATCATGGCCGAACAATGAGAAAATCCATTCAGTTGGAGATACCGTCTTACGAGGTATGAATCTGAACAATCGCAAGAATTTCCAGTTAGATGTTTGCTTAACAGAAAAATAGGATCGAACCAGTGGGTGGAGCCTACGGTGGCCGACGCCTGTTGATGAAGTGAAGTTTATGTTCACCGGCGGCTCACCCATAACGTTCGGTACAGAAATAAAAACAAATCTGCTCTACTGAAAATTTCCAATCATCGGAACAGAATTTGAAGGCACAGAAATCGGTCAAAAACAGAATCAACAGTTGAGAGAAAGAATGCAGGAATACACG
>JARNMJ010000230.1 GCA_029432795.1 Pontiellaceae bacterium B12219 | reverse complement strand
TAAAAACCGAACCAGTGGTTGGACTTTACGGTGAAAACGTCTGTTTGATCCGGTCAGAGTTTTTGTTCACCGAAAGTCACCCATAACGTTCGGTAGAATAAAATTTCCATAGTTTGGAAACAGAGTTGAGTTGATAAAAATTTAACTTTCGGTGCGGGATGAAAACTCAGAACATTGGAGAATCACCAAAGTTCCAAAAGCAAAACAAGCACAGAGGTTCGCAGAATAAAATGCGATGAATCGTTTGAGTGAAAACCAGAACAAGAAGATCAAAATCATAATGACCGAACCAGTGGTTGGACTTTACGGTGAAAACGTCCGTTGATTCGGTCAAAGTTTATGTGCACCGAAAGTCACCCATAACGTTAGACGGTGAGAATAAATCACACAAAACAGAGTCGAGTTTGAGGAAGTGAATCATTCAAAACTTCCGAACACTGGAAGAACA
>JARNMJ010000022.1 GCA_029432795.1 Pontiellaceae bacterium B12219 | reverse complement strand
TTGATCTTGTCGTACTGCGCTTTTGTTATCTTCATAGCAAGACCATGCCAGACTTGCCTGCGAAACTCAAGCAATAGTGTTAACAGGCCCTAATAATTTTTCTAACGATCCAACGACAGCGCATCGGCATATTGTGCTGCTACCCAATGTCTGAGCACGGCAGCATCTTTTAAAAACTGTTCGGGATCGTCACCTCGCACAAATTCCATCAAGGCGTAGTGATCCATTTCGGAATTAAGAGGAACACTGAAATAGGAGTTCCAATCCCTAGAACCTTCATCCAGCGGACGGCGGTCGGTTGATTCAATCCACGACCCTGCACCCGGCCGGAACATCCAGTGGAATACATGCATGTTCAACACCCGGTCGGACAACTGCTTTAACCCTTCGAGTCGATATACCGGATCCGTGATCCAATAAATCGGTTGCCAATAGGTGAACAGATTCGGATGATTGATTTCATCCAGAAAATCCATCGTTGCAGTGTTGCTGTCCGAAAGCGTGTTTGCATGAAATTCAAGCGCGAGGTTGATTCCCAGTTTCCTGGATTGATCCAGTGCGTGGTGAAATCCAGTCACGATTTTTTCGCGCTGCGCATCCGTTGCGGCATCGGAAGGGTTTGTTCCCGCCCAGACTCGAATGGTATCCGTTCCGAGCGTCAATGCACTTTCAAGCACGGGTTCAAAAGGCATGGCTGTCCCATCGGAATCGACGGCTTTCCAATAGGAGCCGTAGGAAGAAACCTTAAGGCCGGCCTCTTCCGTCATTTTCCGAACCCTGGAAGCCGTTTTGAGCTCCCCCGGCTGCACATGCACATTGCCCGCCCATTCAATCGCATCGAGTCCGGCCTGTTTGACCAATGCAACCACCTCTTCCGGTTGTTTCTGCGCGAAGGTAATGGAGCAGATTCCTGTTTTCATCGTGTGCATGACCTTGTTTCCTTATCTGTAGTAAGCGGTGGCGACAAAACTGCCGCCACCGCGCATCGTGCCATTAACTATCCCATTCGGAAAAACCGCGCGGGACAGACCGGTTCAGTTATTCCACTCCGATTTCGAAGAATACGGCACTTGATGCCGGCACGGATGACGTATACGACGTTTCGTTCGTTACCGCCACGATGCCGGAAGCCGCTGCCCCCGGCGTTCCGTAAACCAGATCCAGATTGGTCAGTACGCTGTAGCTTTTGCCTTCGACCGATTGCCAGGTGATGACATAATCCCCGGCAACATTGCTGAAGGAATTCACCGTAAGTACGGAGGCTGCGTTGGTCGGATTCGTTCCGGCAATATACTCCTCCCAGGTCATCATGCCGTCGTTGTCAATGTCGACATCATCATCGGCATCCGTCAGTCCATATTCAGCCAACCACGGATACGGAGTTCCGTTTCCGGTTTCGCCGTATGCGGTTACACGCAGGGTATCGTTGGTTCCATCGGAATCGGTGTCCACAAAGTTGAAGCTCCAGATATTGGTGTCGATTCCCGGAGCTAAAGCCAAACCCTTGTCTTCAACAGTTCCGCCGAAAGTCATGACATCGAAGTAACCGTATTTGGTGACGCCCGACGCCCAGCTCACATCCAGTATGGATCCCGCTTCAAAGACGATATCGGCCAGACCGACCCGTTCGCCGTCATTGTCGCTTCCATCCTCACGGACATTGATTGGCGTAACACCGCCTTCGTCGATGGTCACCTTCAACGTGCTTCCGGCATTCTGATGCCAGAAACCGTCATAATTTGAGCGGGTAGAGCCCAGATCAATCACAGAGGCTCCGCTTCCGTCCACATGAAAAGTTCCAACACCGGTAGCATTGCCCAGCACCACCCCAATGAGGGTGTTCATCGCTCCACCGGAAATATTCACCGTGCCGGTGCCGCCTGCACCGCCAACCCACAGGCTGGCACGGCCATCCGTTCCTGCTCCCGCACTGGCAATACGTCCCGGCAGCAGCAATTCGCCGCCGGTGAGATTAATGATTCCATTTGCACCCGCTGCTCCAAGCTCCGTCGCATAAAGAGAAGGTGTTCCGCCATTCACATTCAGGATTCCAACGCCAGCGGAGTTGCCCCAACCAATATACGATGAACGGGCGGAACCGTTGGGCTTCGGCAGGATGATCTCACCGGCATCAAAATTAACGATACCCGTGCGCCCGTTGCCGATATACAGTCTGCTCTGATTCGCAAAAGGGAGCCCACTGAATGTTGATTCGGAAACAGAATCTTCGGCATTCACTGAGGAATGACCCACATAAATGGTATCCTCTTCATAGACGCCCCAGGTTGCCTCCGTGCCTGCAAGATCGACAGCCCAGTTCGCTGCGTTGGTGGCATTCATATCACTGCCGTTTCCGGTCCAGTACAGCGTCCGCGGACCGGTCGGCGGCGGATTTTCAATAACGACGACTTCTGAACCGATACCGTAGGTCACACGCAACGCATTGTTGGTGATGGCAAAACTCCACTTGGTCAGATCCACGGTATTCGTATCAAAATTCAACCCGTTATCCGCAACCACCGTGTTGGTCGGCCAGGTGATCAGATCCCAGGAATTGGTCACATCGCCCATATCCGCACCGCTGAAGGCAATATCAATCAAAGCACCATACTGGAACGTTACCGTCGGGAGATCATTCGAACCGCTTGAAATAATAATCTGCCCGAGGGAAAATCCATCATCCGAATCAATGGTTGCTTTGAGGGTGCTGGTTGCATCCTGATACCAATTACCGGATGTCGCGCCGTTCAGCACTCCGTTGCTGAACACACCATCGCCCCCGTTCAAATGAAATGTAGAGGTGCCGCCATTGTCTTTGCCCAGACTGATGCCGTATGCGGTTTTGAGCATACCCCCGGCCAGCTCAAAGGTTCCGACCGAACTTTCACTTTCAGTTCCGACAATAATGCTGTTACCATTGAACGTATCGGCAACTTCCATCAATCCCCCCGAGAGAGTCACCAGGCCATTACCCCCACCGGCTCCGATGGTTATATTATTCATATGGTTTGTACCTCCGCTCTGCGTCCAGATGCCGGTTCCGCCGCCGTGCCCGATCACAGATTCACGAGAGGCCAGTGCCGTCATATTCATGATGCCGCCGGTCTGTTCAACTTCCCCGACATCTCCGGAAACGTAGGAAACGCGGATCCCGTCCATATTCAGGGTCTCCATGCCGTCAGAAAGGATGGCCCGATTGGCACCGGACAGGGAAACCACCATGGTTTCATTCGACGGAAACTCGTTCGAACTCCAGTTTGCCGAATTGGTAAACACATTATCGCCGAGATCATTATCCCACGTCCAGACTGCGGCCTGTACGCCCTGAACCCCCAGCAGCAATGCTCCCAAAGCCGCCATCGTAGTTTTCGTTCTTTTATTCATCTCATCGCTCCATTTTAAAGGGCGCACGGATTGCCGTGCGCCAACGTGCACGTCTCGCTAATCAGATCATAAACCGGCGGCGGACAAACAGGATGCGCCAGACAGCGCCGCGGAAACAGGCGTATAGGTTATCCCGTCAACGACAAAGGACTGCACTACTGCTGTGGTAAGATCGCTAACGACCGCGCTTGTCGTCAAAGTGAACGAAGCTCCTGCGCCATCCAGTGCCGTCACACTGGTGATGACTGCAGCGTTCGTCGTGCTCACCATCATTCCAGCTGTGACCAGACCAATCCAGGCCCTGACCTCCTTATTCTTCATGTCCACTCTCCTTTTATGCACCTGTATTCAGCATTCTAATATATTTCACTTTTATTTCATTCGGCAAGGTAGTACGCCCCACACAGGAGGACAAGTTATTTTTCATTTATATTTCATATGCAGACAAATGAATGCGTATATCAAAAGACCGGAAGACTTTACAAATATAACAAACGTTGAACCCAGACAGCACAACTACGTCGGAAACAGACGGGTAATATCAGCGGGATGAAGAAACCGGAGGCATCTGCGCGCACGCGCTGCTCATTCCGGTAACAGCAGCGAAGGCGCCACAACCAATCCCCTTGGCGCCTGCTCAGAGGAACTGGACATTTTTGAAAAGAGCAGCTCCAAAGCCTGGCGCCCCACCTGATCCAGTTTAAGATCGATTGTGGCCGGACGAGGATGCATCTGCTCCATCATCATTTTATCATTATTGCATCCGATCAGTTCAATATCCCGGCCCGGCTCGATGCCGCGCTGACGCAATCCGTTAAAAACGGCCAGCATCAGGTCATCACTCATACAAAAAACACCGGTAGGCCGCGGCTTCATAGAAACCAAACGCTCAATCAAAGGCTGCGCACGGATGACCACATCCTGAGGGTTTTCCTGAAATTCGCCTTCAATCATCTCAACGGACCGCCCATGGTCTTTCATCACGCGAAGAAACTCGGCACAGCGTTCAATGAATGCTCCATGCCAGGGAGAAGCATTGAGTACGGCGATCTGTTCATGGCCCTTTTCGAGCAGATACTCCCCGGCAATGGCCCCCACAGGTTGGTTATCATACAGCATATAATCCGCATCGGGCCGTTCCAGGGTTTCGGTCAGAAAACACCAAACCACCGGCACACGTCCAATCGAGTTGGCTATATTCGGATAGAGCTCAGGATTTCCGAAGATCAGAATTCCATCGGCCCTTCTGCGCGCAATCACAGGAGGAACCACTTTGCCATGCGGGCAATGAGAGAGCACCAGATCCATCCCCTGCTCCTCAACCCCCCGCATAATTCCATCCAGCAGCTTGGAAAAAAAAGGAAGACTGATCATCTGCGCCGGCGAAACTGCACCCAGCGAAAGAAAATCGATAATTCCGGTTTTGACGCCCGAGCGGGTCACCGGCTTGGGGCCCGGGCGAACCGCGCGCTTCACATAACCTAATTCCGCAATGGCTTTGTCAACAGCCGCCGCTGTGGCAGGGGCCACATTGCGTTCGCCGTTAATGATCCGCGACACCGTCGTCGGAGAGACTTTCGCCTTTTTTGCAACATCATATATACTTGCCATGCCCCAATTCCCGTAACACTCAGGGCGCTATACATAAATCGGTTATCGGCGACAAACAAGGTTGTTTTAAATTTCACTGCGCTTACAGGATCAGGCCGATCGGGCTTTCGCGCGTTGCAACAATCAGCCGTTTATTGACTTCATCGATTTCAAAGTCCCATTCGTTGGTATTCACTCCGGGAGCAAACTGAAGACCTTTATCCGTTACGGTGCCTTCCCATTCCATCACCACATAAACGCCGCGTTTTTTTTCGCCCAGAAAGCTGACATCCAGCAAAGCGCCCTCTTCAAAAATAACATCGCCGTTACTTCCAGTACCGTCCACATAATCAATCAGAATTTTGCTCACCCCCCGGGCTGTTTCATCAATAGCAACCTGCAAGGTCCCCCCGGTCTGCTGAATCCAATGCCCGTCCACACTCTTATCACTGCCGATACCAATGGTTTCAGCAACGGAACCCTGCACACTGAATGTCCCCTTAGGACCAATCACCACGCCACTGCGGGTTACCACAGAACCTCCAAAAACCTTGAACAGTCCGGTCGAAGAACCTTCGCCCACCTCGAGAGAAGCAGATTCGTCGTGAACCAGAACGGACCTTCCACCACGGGAGATAACGAGTTGCCCCCCCGAAATACTATAGTTACCGTTGCCGCCGTTCCCGCACCCAACATGCATCCGATGGCCGACATTGTATTCTCCACCGGATTGATAAACGGTACCCACGCTGTTTCGGCCTATACTGTCGGTACGCGTATTTCCGGAGACTGTACTGCCCAGCCGACCGTAACTAATATTAAGAACCGCCCCCTTCTCGACTGAAAGCCGGTCACACTCCACCTCACTGGTCACATTCACCGTATATGCACCGGAGATCATGATCGTATCCGCACTCGTTGGAACAGCATCGCCCTCCCAATTTGCACCGATTGAGAAATCAGGTTCAGCACCGCCGCCATCCCAGTTTATTACATCCGCTCCTTCCGCTCCGCTCCCCGCAAGCACCAGCAATCCCAAAACAAAAGTCTTTTGATATTTCATATGTATCTCCTTTTCGAGTCGTTCAGCGGTGAAAAGACTCGGGCATATTAAACCACAGCTCAAACTCCCCCTAACCCGCCAACGCTCTGCCCGATACAAAATAAATGATATATACGCATATACCGAATCGCTTATCGAACACGTTTCAAGGTTACCCTGTTAATTTACATTAAATTTCCACCCAGTTTGCCGGGCATCCCCCGCCGAATAATGCAATCCGGAATAATAGTCATCAGCCACGGAAGAATTCGCTCGCAAGATTACGTTTACTTGGTAACTTCCGAATAATTTTTAACAAATGAACAGGAACCTACTATGGCAGAAGAAGAGCACTCGGAAAGCACCTCGAATCGTGACCCTGGCCGGTCGGTGACCCTTCGTGATATTGCCCGCGAACTGGGCGTTTCGCATGTAACGGTTTCTCTGGCGCTGCGCGATCATCCCCGAATCTCCGCAGCCACGAAAACACGGGTCAAGAAAAAGGCCGCAGAAATGGACTACCACCCCGATCCGATGCTCTCCGCCTTGTCGCACTATCGCTTAACCAGCAAAGAAAAACCCAAACAGGCGCAGCTGGCATGGCTCAACCCTCTGAAGGACCCCAAAAAACTTCTTCAAAATGAAGAGTTCAGACTCTATTGGGAGGGAGCCAATGAAATTGCGCTGAAGCTGGGCTTCGGATTGGAAGAGTTTTATACCGAAGAGCTCTCCCTCCATAGAATGGATACCATTTTTAAAACCCGGAATATCCGGGGTGTGATCATTGCGCCACTGGTCGGAGAAGTGACGCCATTGAACTGGGATGATTTCCCCTGGAAGGATTATGCCGTCGTTCGTTTAGGGCGCGGTTTACAGGGTCCACTGGCTCATTATGTAACAAGCGCTCAGGTCTCCAACACCGTTCTGGCCTATGACCACATTACGCAAATGGGTTATAAACACATCGCTTTTGTCGGAAATTCTTCAAAAAGGCGCATGTTTCTTGCCGGCTATACGTGGGCACAAGCCTATCATTCATCAGACCAATTCATTCCGCCCCTGCTGCTGGACGAAAACAAACCGGATGAGCACCAGGCCATCTTCATGCATTGGATGAAAACGTATAATCCGGATGCCATTATTACGGACAATAATCTCCTTCTGGAGTGGCTCAAGGATATGGGGCGCGCCGTCCCCGATAACGTAGGCATCATTACCACCAGCATTCACGACACCCCGATCAATGCGGGGATCGACCAGAACCCGCTCGAAATCGGGCGTTCGGCTATTCGGCTATTGGTTTCGCTTATGAATGAACATCACTTCGGCATCCCGGATGTTCGAACCACAATCCTGGTGGAAGGGCGCTGGGTAGAAGGCTCGATGCTGCCGAACCGCATACCGTAAAACACCCCATTCCGACCGGCGTGTGGTTTGATTGCTTTTTTATTTTTATTTATTTTTCAAAACCGCCACTGTTTTGACTTTTATCAAAGTAAACGCAGCGGAGCGTATTGTCGTTTTGCACCCATCGGGCTTTCTAAAGTTGCAGCGTTTTTCCAGGGATTGGAAATCAGCCAAAATTTAAAGATTGCAATACGACCCGTTAAGAATACAAAAGAATCCCGCAAAGTAATTTGGACAGAACACGAAGCGAGAAAGATATGTTGAAAAAATGGATACCGGTTTTATTAGGACTGACTGTCGCCGGCTGCTATGCCGCCGAGGTTGAAATTTCCAGCCTTGAAGAACTGGCGGACTACGCGGCGAGGAGTGGAAACCAGGTGAAAATGAAACCCGGAACCTATGCCGTAAAGCGCGGCTATTCCGAAGATCCTAAAATCATTTTTCAATTCACAGGCTCTAATAACCGATTCGATCTGACGGATGTCCGAATTGAGATTGATACGCGGGTCTATGCAGACATGCCCAATACAAAGGATGTACATGGCTATATGGGCTTCCTTCTTCAGGGCGACCACATTGAAATTGTCGGCGGTGTGTTTGAAGACATCGGCGAGCTCGTTGGACCGCGCGGTTGCAATGAGTTCACCATCTTTGGCAACGATGTCATCCTCAGAGATTGTCAGATCATTATCCGCGGATCCTCGCCGTATGGCTATGGAGACCTCTATGGAAAAGGGCGCGGTGCATTTACACGACTGCAAAAGCACGCGGCGATGTCGATTATGGGCGACCGGGTGCTGATCGACGGCTGCGACTTCAAAATTTTCACTTATGGACACGGCATTCATATGCACGGCTGCCAGGATGCCGTAATTCGCAATGTGACGATGCTGGGGGCCCTGCGCCTTACTGATGAAATCTACAAGGAGAAAACCGGGCTGGCGGCAGAGCATGATTATAAAATGATGTTCCCCTCCTGGCTCGAAGGAGAGCCCATTCCCAAAGGCAAAATGCTCAGCCTGACGGAGGACGGCATTCGCGCCTATACCAAAGGAACCAATAAAGACGGCGAGGATCGCCATACCGGACACATCACCGTCGAGAACTGCACCGTTGTCCGGATGCGCGGTGGCATTGCTCTTTCACTGGCGAGCGGAGCAACAGTTACCGACTGCACAGTCCGCGAATCCGGCGGACACGCATTCGGCTTCCCCTCAAACGCCCTGGTCCGTGGCTGCAAAGGCGACGCAGCCTTCAGTCCCTTGCTCAGCATCCCTTACAGCAACCGATCGAATGCAGACATCGAACTGGAACTGGTCGAAACCGATCAGGATGCAGGAGACCATCCCTTGGCAAAAATCGTCGGTAGCGGTCACAAAATCAAACTGACCTACAACAGCACCAAAAAGCCGAAGTCACAACGCCCGATCATTCTGGGCAGCACAGGCGATCGCTACACCGAAAAAAACAGCGGACCGCTCAGAACTGAAGCAGAAAAATAATGCGAACCACATCACCCTCGTCAACGAAACACCCCATCCGGTTTATCTCACCGAATATGCCTCCGATAACGAAATCATCACCCGCGGCACCGTCAAAGACCGCGGCGACGACAACAGAAAAACAAAACCCAAACTCACGCACTGAAAACAACCTTCTACGTAGAGAAAAAAATGATTGTGATTGAGAACGACCGATTCAAAGTCGGCATCCTGAAACGCGGCGCGGAACTGCGTTCTTTTTATGACAAAGAACAGAATCGCGAAATCATGTGGCAGGCCGATCCGGACATCTGGGGCGGAAGCGCTCCGATTCTTTTTCCAATCGTTGGAAAATTACGCGATGGAAAAACCACGATCAACGGTCGTGCGTATGAAATCCCTAAACACGGGTTGGTTCGTCAGCGCGATGCTGCTGTGATCGATCAGGGCTCCAATCGCGTCATGTTTGCATTTGAGTCCGATGCCGAAACGCTAACGCAATATCCCTTCCCCTTCATTCTCGAAGTGGAATTCAAACTGGGATTCCAAACCTTGGAAGTGTTGTACCGGATCAAAAATACCGGCCCCGAAGAAATGCTCTTCACGATCGGATCGCACCCGGCGTTTGCGCTGGATCTGGAACATGCCCGCCTCGAAGATTATTCCATCGAATTCGTTGAACCGGCCCTTGTCGACCTTCATGGACTGGAAAACGGTCTGCTCGCAAAGAAAGCGGCGAATAAACAGATTGATGCCCAGGGGGTTCAGCTTTCAGCATCGTTCTTCGAAGAGGATGCGTTGATTTTTCCAGACCTTGGAACCCGAACCCTCCGACTCATATCCAGCAAAGAGACACGCTATCTGGAATTCGATACACACGGTGCACCGCATCTGGGCCTGTGGGCCAAACCGGGAGCTCCGTATGTTTGCCTGGAACCGTGGTATTCCTACGACGACGCTCCCGACAGCGACGGACGCTTCGAAAACAAACCCGGCATCTTACGGCTCGCAACCCACGAAACCTTCAATGCCGGTTACACAATCCGCATCGGCGAATAAGCCCGGTCAGGAACCCCAACGAACCCGGAAGAAACCTGCCGAATTGGTTGCCGGAATGGACAGGGTCAGCGGCGACGTTTCGAGTGAAACAATATTGGTTACCGCTTCCCATTCGTTCGTCAGGCCCGGTGCCCATTCAACGGTATAGGCCTCGCCGGGCTCGCCTGCAAATTGGGTGATAAAATTTCCGTTGGATACCGTGGAGCCGCCATACAGAAACTCAGGCAGATAATGCGGAGCCGAACGCGAGGGCATTCCGAAAATATCAATTTCCCGGGCAACCACATAGCTTCCCGGATTGGCATCTTCAGTGATATTGAAGGTCACCGCTTTAACCCCGGAAGCCATCACGCGGCCGGAGGCTTCCGTGAATGACACCTTGGTCCAGTAAAAGGCGGTCGGAGAATTCGGATCCCAGTGCTCCGGCCCGGCCCATGTTTTTGTTGCGCCGTCGACATAGGTCAGAATAATTTCATAGCCCTGATTTGCCCGTCCGCCGGAAGCGGTATTCCATCCGAAACAGGTATTGATTCCGGTCAGATCGTATCCATTTGTATGAATGGATGTGTCGAAGGACACAGTGACGGCATTGTCGCTGGACAGCCGCACTTCGCCGGGGTCGTCCGAATCGCCATCTTCATTTCCAACGGTTCCATTAAAGAGTTCGGCATGCTGTGCCGCTTCATTCCCCCCCGTGGCAGAGCTGCTTTCATACTGTGTCTGCGCCAGGTCATTGGTGCTGATGATGGGCGCGAAGGTGGTTCCTGACGTGAAAACAGAAATCTCAGGTGAATCATCGATCCGCGTTCCAAAAACCTGAACCTCAGCGAGACTCAGCCGTTCGCTGCCCCGAAGCTGAATCAGCACATACTGTCCCACTGCCGAACCGGTCGGCAACGAAATCATCGGATTGGGATAACCGGACTGATACGAGGTCCAGACGGGTTGGTAATCCGAATCGAGAATAGTGACGTCGTAGTTGCTCAGCCGACTCTGGGAGCTGAGAGTGCGTCCCCAGATCCGGATTTCAGAGATCTCGAACGGTTTCTTCAGATCGAGCCGCCACCAGGGCTGCGTTTCGTAGTTGGTGTGTGTGACAGATCCGTTGCTGAAATTTCCATCCGTATTCTGGTCAATAGCCAGCGAAGCAATTGCCCGCAACTTCGAACCCGAATCGTAATAAGCGGAGCTCTGCGTAGCCTCGCCATAGAAGGTCAGATTCGAGGTCATGCTCCACTCTTCCATCACGATGCTGTTGTCCGTCCCTTCATCGATAACCGACCCCATGGAGCGAATGGTATTATCCGAAGCGTTATCATCCAGAACCACCGGATATCCGGTCAGGTTATTAATGATGATGTTATCTGCCGAATAGTTCTCATTCGTATAAAGATTGCTTTCAATCGTCTTGTCCCCGCCGACATTGATCACCAGTTCCTGATCCGGATGTTCTTCCAATCCCCGGAACGTCAGATTGTGATTACTTCCGTAAATATAGGCAAAATGGCGGCTGCCGTTATAATGTTTTCCAGTGTATGGAAGAATGGTGATGTCTGCCGTAATACCGCGATCCGATTCATAGTCGACTCCGAAAGCCGGGCCATACTGAACATCGGCAAAGCAGTTTTCAATGATGCCGGAACCGATCGCATAGCCCCGCTCGCAACCGATGGTTGTGCAACCAGCCACATATTTGGTTCCCGAGGCGTGCGTCAGCGTTACGCCTGTTCTCATATTGATCACGGTATTGTTGATAATGGTCGGGTTTGAGGTCCCTCGAGTATACACGACACCATCAATGATAGTTTCTCCGGCATTATAGGCACGAATGCCGCCCTCTCCGGTACTCTTCATAAATCCGGAAGGCAGTCTGTAGCCATAGCGATCTTCGTCATCGTCGTCGCCCCAGACCGTCAGGAAATTGACATTATCCGCCGGCGATTCCGTTCCTTCTTCCAGCAGCATGTCGTCGGTGGAACGCATTTCACCCTTGATATAACAGCCTTCAATAATCGGATTGCTGGCAGCCTGCATAAACATGGCGTGGCCATAGGTCCGGTGAATCAGCGTGCAGTTTCTGGCATGGTTGGATTCGCCGCGAATCAGGAACGTGCTGTGTTTGTTATGGCTGATAACCGGGCCTCCTCCTTTCCCGAAGCAATCGCCGTAGCCGTAAGGATAGGATCCCATACTGGTGATATGAAATCCTTCAATTCGGTTGTAGCTGCCATCCATAACGATATTCACACACCCATCTCTGGGATCATCCTCCACGGTACCGACATCGATCATCGTCAAATTTTTCAGTACATTGTTATTCCCGGTAACCTGAACTTCATAGACGCCGTTATTGCCATAATCCTGCATCCAAACCGCCGTATGGACATTCAGGGTTACCCCCGTGAAATCATAGGTGCTGTTGTTGCCCGAAAACAGCAGCAGAGCTTTATAATTCCGCCCGTCAATCAACGTATAATCCGGGTACAGCCCCGACGAAACATCAGCCGCTGTAATTGTGTAGGAACCCGGCGCCAAAACGCAGTTGATGTTGTTTTGCGGCAGATAGGTCCTCAACTCCGCCAGAGAGCTCACCATCACGCTTTGATAAAAGGCGGTCACCAATTCCGAAGAAGCAACATTCAGAAGACCATCCCCATCGAGATCCGCCACCGAGTTCCGCGGCAGGATCACCGTAACATCGCCACCGAAATCCGGCGTGATCACCACCGTGTAGCTGTTGCCCGATCCGGCCAAGCTGGATGCCGTTCCATTGGTCACAACAAAGTCACTCAGCTCCAGACCGGTGACGGCCTCGTTGAAATTGATCTGCACCGTATAATCGCCATACACATCGGCCACGGCGGTGCTCAACGTCGGAACGGGCTGTTCACTGCCCGCGGAAACATAGGTGGTTAATACCGAATTTCCGGCTGTATTCGAATGGCCGCTACCACTGATTACCCGATCGGCCGGCAAGGTGACGGAGACATCTCCATTAGCCGTTGGCGTAATCGTTACAAACCAGTTTGTCCCGGAGCCGCTGACCCCGGAAGCGGTACCGTTCACCACAGCAAAGTCCGCTGCCTCCAACCCGGTCACATCCTCACTGAAACTGACTGCAACCGAAAAAGCCCCGGAAACAGTATCACCTGTCGTGCTGGAAAGCGTGGGAACAGGACTGTTCAGGTTTCGAACCTGATACGCATTAATATGCGGAGTGACACCGGAGACTCCGTTGACCGTAATAGTCTGAGAGGCGCCGTCGGCGATAAAAGTTCCTGTCACAAACTGGTCATTAACCCCTTCACTGAGGTTCCCGTTTCCATCACCGAACTGCATGGCGCGCGCATCCTGATTGCTCCGTTGATCAAGAAACCAGACTTGAATCTGATATTCTTTTCCAACTTCCAACTGCCCGTTACCCACCGTAATTTCGTCCGATCCATAATCCAATGTATTCAGAAGGGCATTGTATTCGCTGTCGCCGGTATCATTGAAAAAAAATGTGATGGATGCGTCTCCGGCCATCAGATCGGTACGTGCAACAAACTGCACTCCATTAATCAGCGGACTCTGCAAATTCGCGGTACCGCATGCATTGATCGCTTCAACCAGCGAACCCGCAGTGGAAACATCGTTCGTCGAGGAATAATCCGTCACACTGCCCCAGGTAATATTTGCAGCATGAGCAACAGCCCCCGCAAAAAGAACCCCTGCTCCAAAAATCACACGTCTGATCATTCACATCTCCAATTTTTAAAATAGTCACCCCATAGACAAAATTAAACTCATATCGTTCCGTCGGGGTAAAGGCTGCGCACCTATACCATCACATTTAACATCTATAGCACGGACTTTAAAATCGGCAACCCGCTTCAAGGTTTCCAATGAAACCTTGACAATTCTTTAACTGAAAATTCACACAGGCCGCTTTCGACCAGCATTGAAGAATTAATTCCCGTTCACGCCATCCGCGTTGCGGCCAGAAAACCGGCAACTTATTGGCGCCAGGCCTCTACTTTATAAAACCGGTTTGTCTGCGCCGCGTTAACAGGCAGATCGAATGCCAGTTCGCCGCCGTTGCCCGGCAGTACACCGGAAATTACCTGCCAATCGGGGTTGATCAGATTGTCTGTGGCTTTCACCAGATAATCATGCCCCTCCCCGGAAACAGGCACGGCGAAAGATATGGAAGGATCCCCCGGCTCAGAGTTGCCGTTTCCACGGCCGATCGTAACAGAATCAATCACCAGCGCCTCCGGGTTGATCGGATCCGATGAAACGATGTGGCCGACATCGAGCAAAACCTCTGTGAGGTTGTTCCAGGCATCCTGCGAATTACCATGCCCTGTCACCCGAATGAAGCGGGCACTGACGGTTGAGAATTCATACGCTTCGAGCTCAAGGGTGGTTCCGCTGCTGGTGCCGGAATAGACGGTGGTCCACGGTCCCATCGGATGGTCGGACGTCATGATTTCAAACGAGTAGCTCAGGGAGTTCCCATTGTGCCAGGCCAATGAAACGCCATTGATCATTTTGGTATTCAGTAGGTCGTATTGAATCCACTGACCATCCCCCTCGGCGGCCCAGCGGGTATTCAGATCCCCATCGAGGGTGTTTTGGGCAACATAGCCGGCCCCGGCATCCGATTTGGATTTGACCATGGCGAAGCGGTCTTTCAGGTCGACTTCAACATCCGCGATCTCGATGGTATCGTCCTCGGTGTTGCCGCGGCCGGTGATGCGGATGTACCGGGCATGCTGGGTTTTGAAACAAACTTCTTCAAAACCGGACGCCGCGCCCCGGCTCGTACCGGAAAAGACGATGGTCCAAGGCCCCGTGGCGCCGTTGGAAGTTTGAATATCGAAGAAGTAACGACGCGTCGCCCCGCTCATCCACTGAATCGAAACCGAATACAGGTTTCGGGCCATTCCCAGGTCGTATTGAATCCACTGCCCTTTTCCGTCAGCGGACCAACTGGTCCCGGCATCGGCATCGACCGTATTGCCCATCGTAGCCGTCGAAGCGGAAGCTGAGAGGGTCACCGCGCTGATTGAACTGGATGTATTGCCGGTGCCGCGGTCGGTGACCGCGCCGTAGCTGGCAACCGTGCAACTGCTGGAATTGGTTTCGAGCACAACCGGTTGATCGGTCCAGTTGGTCAGCTTTGTATCCCGTAACGAGTAGCCATTGCGGCCCTCCACGAAGTCGACATAGCGCATGCCCACCTTCATACCGCCCAGCTGGCTGATCTGCGAAGAAGGTCGCGGCTGAATCCCCGAATTCAACAAGGTAATGTCGTGGTTGTCGCCCGCAACATACATCAACTGTTCATTGCCATAGACCTCGGTCTCCCGCAGCAGCGTAAGTTCATAGGTCTGATGATCATCATTTTGGTAGGGATGATTAATGACTGCGGCATAAGCGGCATCGGCCTGACAATGTTCAACCGAGTCTCCATCGCCGGACCAGAAAGACCCTTCAACGCCGATGGCTGTACAACCGGAAATATAATTATTCCCATCCGAAAAACCGATGGTTACGCCACTGCGCAGTTTTTCAATGGTGCAGTTTTTGACCGTTGTGTTCGCAGTATTTCGTGAGGATCCATCGAGCAAGGTCCCGGTATTATAACAGCGGATGCCATCCTCCTGCAGGGAGAAGGTATAGCCCGGCGGAACGCGCCAGCCATCGACGGTCATGAAGTCGACATTATCCGCCGGCGAACCGGTTCCCTCTTCGGCCAGCACGTCGTCCGTGGTGCGGGTTTCTCCGACCAGGTGCACGCCCTCCACGAGGGTGTCGATCCCGCCCTGAATGAAGAACCCGTGGCCATAAGTTTTCATATCGATGAAGCAGTTGAGGATATGGTTTCGCGCTCCGTTGACCAGCATGGCCGAGTGCTTCCGATGAGCAATCACGGGGCCGCTTCCTTTACCAAACAGATCGCCATAGCCGTAGGGAAAGGAACTGCGGGTATACACACTGACTTCCTCGATTTTATTATCGTCCCCCTGAACGCGGAAATTGAGCACATTTTTACTGAGCAGCTCATCACCGATATCTTTTTGAGTCAGACCGAAAAGGTGGTTGCTGTTCCCGGTCACGGTGCAGATGATGATTTCAACGGCACCATATTCATCAAATAAGTCAGTGTGGACATTGAGGGTGACACCGGTAAAATCATACGTGCAGTTTGAGCCGCTGAACTCAAAGAATGTGGGAATCGGCAGGAGCCCCGACGCCTTATCGCTTTCATTCAGGTTATATTCGCCGGGCAGCATTTTCACGTTCACATTGTTTTTTCCCAGCTGTTCCAGCAACCCGAGGATCGAGTCGACCACGATCACCCCGCCCTCCATTTCAATATCAATTTTATCCTGATAGGCGCACGGCAGATTATTGTTATAGGCCTGATCGTCGGCATCGATCTGAAGTTTCACAGCGGCATTGGTCGGGATGTCGATGTCCACGATCGTCGTCGCGACAAAATTCGACCAGCCTCCCGTATTGGCGAAGGTTGCCGTCGCCACATCGACCTCGTTCACATACACGCTGCAGCGCGTGCTGCTCCCCCCGTTTGAATACCGAATGCTCAGGGTATTTCCCGCTTCAACATTCTGATATTCAACATAGTCGCCGGTAGTGTCAAAATTTTCGAGGCATTGGTGGTTCGAGGCCTCCTCAGTATGCAGCACCGCCAGGCCGGAATACACCGCCTCTTCCGCCTCATAGCCGGTGAGAGCCAGGTCGCCTTCAATCAGTTGGAAGCCGTTTAGTTTTTCATCGGAGTAAATGACGAGACGGCCGAGGGTGTCTGCGGTCGTTTCAAAAACCACATAATTCACGCCCTGACTGTATGCATCCGGATCGTCGGCATTGCTGGTGCTTTTGGTAACGTTGTTGATTGTGACATCAGACCCCTGCCCGCTTTTGTCGCCGCACGCATAGACGTACACAGTGTAGCTTCCGCCGGGATTCAGGTCGCTGATGGCGACCGTTATGGTGCCATAGAGGTAATCGCTCAAAAGATAGTTTTTTTTGCCGGTATCCTCAAAACCACCCCCGCCATAAACAGCCACATCAACGGATGTGACGGTACTGCCGTCAGAAGCAATCAGATTGGAGAGCGTGCGGTCTGCTGAAGTGATTGTATTGTTCCAATAGTCGTTGCCGGGATCTGCATAAGCCCCCTGTCCGGAGAAGGGCGTTCCCGTTCCGTTATCTTCGTCCCCCGGCGTACCGATTGTATTTCCGCCGAGATCCACATTCATTACGCCGGATAAATCAGACCCCGCGCTCTGGCCGATGTAAATAATCTGAAGACCATTCACGGCAGCGAATATACTGTCCTTTCTGGCGATGGTTCCGATGATTTCACCACTCGCACCGGCCGTCGCGGAAATCACCGCATAATTGCCTCCCTCAGCGATCGTACCATCGATCAACCCCGTCGTAGAGACCGCGCTTCCTCCAAAGGAAACCGTGGCATTTTGATTCAGAACATCCCCCTGACCATAGATATACAGCAAATAGGTGCCGTTGGGGATCAGTCCGGAAATCGCAATCGTCGTATCCGCATTTCTGGAATACGCATAATCGCCCATCAACTCGCTGTGCGATGCTCCGGCCGGAATAGTTCCGCCGATGGCGTTATGGCGACTGTCTGTAGACAGCGTTACATCGATCGGGGTCGGGGTTACCCCGTCAGATGCCACCAGATCGGTCATGCCGTCCAGCGAACTGTTCCAGAAGTTGTTGCCCACGTCGCCATAGGCCCCCTGCCCCGAAAAGGTGTATCCTGCGTCGGCCTCGATATCGAGATTGACCACCAGCGCTTTGGATTCAGACACCAATAGAACAGCGGCTAAGAATCTGATCACTAATATTAAAGGTCTGCGGTTCATGCCCTTGCTCCGTATCATTCAAATTTCATTGTATGCGTTGCAGTCCCACCTGCAGACCGAACTCCAGATCCTGCCTAAATCCCTTTTCACAAAAAAGAACGGAGACAGGATACGTTCCCCGTTCTTTTGAATGTTTTCCGCATCGAGATGGAGTCGGAAAAATGCTCCCGCCACCGCAATCGGCGACGGGAACAGTTCCTTATTTATTCACTTATGATCCGGTAAAACTCTGCATCGGCACCACTGACGGGCAGATTCGTGGTCAGATTTCCTGAAGGCAGATTACTGAGCACCGAGACCCATTCAACATAGTCAGACAGATCTGATTTACTCTGAAGACTGTAAAGCCCGATATTCTGGGAAGTCCAGGACAGCGTAATGGTTGATCCATCCACACTGAATTCCTGAATAACCGGTTCCTCGGTCGGTGTGCTCAAATCGGCATAAAGCCGAACGTCATCAATCTGTACGGCCCCATTATTTTCCGTGTTACCATCATCGATGAAAATCACGCCGATCGTCTTGCCAACGGCATCCGGATCCGTTCCGGAAGTGAACGTATATTCACCACTGATCGGGAACGGAGTGGTACCGCCGAACACCTCAGTCATCGAATTACTGACGACCACGACATCCGTACCGTCCAGATAAGCCAACGCTGCGGTTACACCGTAGGACCGTCCCACGATGACGAAGCTGTAACCGAAACGATCGCCATTGCCGATCACCGTATCCGTCATGTTGTAGGTTTCGCTTCCTGTTGCCGTAACCATGATGCGGCTTCCATCCGTAGCGAGGCTGTTCGCTTCCGTTTTCGCTCCGGCAGCGGAGTCATCCGACCAGTTATCGATTTGGGACCAATCGTTCACCTGGGCTGTGGAGCCTTCGGCGCCGCCTACCAGTTCAAAACTGCCATTCCGCACATCGGGACTGACCAGATAAATCCCTGTGGGATCCACGAGAAAACTCCACGACTGACTGGCTGTTCCCTCCGGCGTTCCACTTACGGCGATCGATGCAAAATGCTTCCCGACAGCCAATGGCGCTGCGGGTGTATAAGTAAGGGTAATACCTGAAGCGGTATCGCTAATCACCGCATTCGTCGTGACATCAGCACCGTCCAGGGTCAGGACAATGGAGTTCGTGTCCACCTGGCTGGCCGCTTCAGCAATGACCACCTCAATTGGAGCCGTCTTGGCTACGCCGGTCGCATCAGCGGCGGGCGAAACCGATTTAACGGCAATGTTTCCGTAAGAGAGCAGTACCTCGTCAATATATACGGCACCTGACCCCGAATTGTCGTCGATGAAGATCATGCCAACCTGCTTTCCGATGGCATCCGGACTCGTGGCAGCATCGAAAAGGAAGGATCCGCTGTATGCCGCCGGAGAGGCACCGCCGCTCACATATACCAGCGAATTGCTGACGATCACAACACTCCCGCCGTCCAGATAAACCAAACCTGCGGATACGCCGTTGTTCCGGGCTGGAATCGTCCATTGATATTCGAAGATGTCGCCGTCGCTAATCGTGTTGGTCGTGATGTTGTAGGTTTCGCTTCCATTCCCCGTTACCAGAGCCCGGGTTCCTTCTGTGGGGCTTGGGATCGCTTCCGTTTTCGCTCCTGCGCCGGAGTCATCGCCCCAATCATCAATTTGAGACCAGTCGGATACGATACCCGTTTCTCCTGCGACGCCGTTCACCAGCTCAAAACCACCGTTCCGCACGCCGGGTGCAATCAGATAGGCATCGGGATCGAGTGTAGTCGTAAACGAAAATGCGGCTTCATTCGTGACCGCATCGGAACGGGCCACGCTCAATTGTACGTCGTAGTCCTGACCGAATGCCAACCCACCGTGTACATATTCAAACTTCATGGTGTCAGTGGTCGGGTAACTGATCACAACATCGCCCGTTACATCAGTTGAATTGACAACCATCTCGCATCCGACGTACAGGTTTGAAAGCGATACCGAGCCATTGGTAAAGGTCACCGACACCGCTGCGTCGGTGGCAACATAATCAGATCCATCAGCAGGCGTTGTGGAGTAAACAATTTCCAACTCCGAATTATCTGTAATGGAAAATCCGTTAAGGGCGGTGTATGTATTAACGCCGTTCCAGAGAAATTCCAATGTATCCGCAACGGTTGCTCCCGTGGTGAACGTGAACTTAGCGGCGAACTCTCCCGCATTGGTGGAAAAGGGATCTGCGCTTGATATGGTTTGCGCGACGCCGTCATAGGTAATAATTCCTATCTGATTCGCATTATCACCCTTTCCCCAAATCCACAGGTTATAGTCCGTATTAGGCTCCAATTCCAGACTCAGCCCGCTAATGGTATTGGTTACCGTACCCGCCATATTCTTAAAATAAGCATAATCCTTGATAATGCTCGATCCAGCCCCAGTATAGGCCGCTCCCGCTGCATTTGCATTTGGATTTTGCGATAACGAAAGAACGATGTTTCCGTTTGTCATATTTTGAGCGGCGGCGACATTTGCAACTGTTGCCCCGCTCAGATTTCCCGGAACACCCGCCGCGATAAAATCCGCGGCCGTCGATTGACTGCCGGTATTTCCAGCTTTTCCAATATCCCACAGAATGGGTGCTGCCTGAGCGGCAAAGCCCCCCAGCAACATGCTTGACAACACGATTGCTGCGCCAAGTACTCTCTTATTTTTTTTCATCTTCTCACTCCTGTTCATTTGGGTTTTCCACGTTTTATCCGGAACGCCTTCGCTCACGCTTTAAAACGGTTAAATCACCGTAAAACTGATGTTAATCATCTGCGCCTGAATCATTCGTATTGGGGTAAGGGAGGGTCCGTATATTTGTACTTTTCTCCAATTTCACCTCTCTGTTTGGGGAGCTCATCTGCCGATACAGCCCAAGGGGTCTATACCTGCAGGTGATAGAATCCTTCTTTTGTTATTTTCGATTGATACTCCGGATGAATGAGCTCCGCAAATGAAAGCGCCCTGCCGCGCGTGCATGCACATGCACTCGCTTGCAATCATTTGATTTCCGTGCGTACACTATCTCCTATCACATCAGGAAAAAGGCCCGCTATGCCCAAACGAATCTCCCAATCAGACATTGCCAAACAGGTCGGCGTTAACGCATCGACGGTATCGCGGGCACTGCATAATGACCCCCGAATCACAGCGGAAGTTCGCAACAGGATTCTGGAAGCCGCGCAGAAACTCGGCTACCGGCCCGACCCTGCGGTCAGTGCCCTGGCAAACTATCGCTGGAAATCCAAACCCCGGAATTATTCGGGCACGGTCGCCTGGATCACGGTTGGTGATTCCCCCAGAGAATTGCGCAGAAAATTTCCCGAATACGACCTCTACTGGACGGGTGCCAAAACCTGTGCGGATCGCTTCGGCTATCGCATCGAGGAATTTTCCATCACCGAAAAAACCACGCTTTCCCAGATTGAAAAAATCCTCTATGCGCGAAATGTGAAAGGCCTGTTACTGCCGCCGGAACACCACCCATTTTTAGAATGGGGACAGTTGCACGATGCTAACTATTCCATCGTCCGCCTCAGCCGCTCTGTCCACAACCTCGAAGTTCATCTGGTCACAACCAACCTGACGGCGGATGGACTCCTTGCCTTCCGGAAAATCCATGAGCATGGCTATAAGCGGATCGGTTTTGTTGGAATCAAAGTCGAGAACCGCCTGTTTTATCCCGGATTTTCGTGGGGACAGCACAATCAGCCGCAGTCAGAATATATCCCCCCATTGTTTCTCGACGGCTTCCCGTCTGAACAACATCCGGAGGTTTTGGCGCAGTGGATTGAACAATACAAACCCGATGCCATACTGGAGGATTTTGCCGGTTTTTATGATCTGCTCGAACAAATCGGTTATCGAATTCCTACCGACATTGCCGTCGCCACACAAAATACCCTTCGCAACCCCGGAACCGCAGGCATTCTGCAAAACCTGGAAGAAGTCGGGCGCGTGGCCATGCTTATACTGATCTCCCTCATTAGCGACCACGACTATGGCATTCCACCCATCTCGCGACAGGTGCTTGTGAAAGGCACGTGGACGGATGGAGCCTCCCTCCCCTCACTCGTCAATTAACTCAAGGAACCCCCATGTAGAACTACAGCCTCTATTTTTCATTTATTTTACAACGGTACTTTACCCGCAGCTACAAATTTTTATATAGGTATGCACAGTATAGCTACTCTCGGGTTAACAGAGTAAGCCATCTAAGAAGTGAATGTTTCATCCAAATAAGACAAAACGATGCTGGAAATATGCATTCGCGGTGCAACCCAAACCAGTCGGACAACAGAATCATGATAAAAGCACAATTTACGATCAGCGGAGACATCAAGCATTCATTGACGCTCGGCGCTTTTGATGGAAGCGCGCCGGAAGTCTATATTGAAGAAATCTCCGGCACCTCGTTCATCGCCTCGGCCCCCGGGCTCGAACCGGGAACGTATACCATTGAGATCGATCTCGTTGAATCGGTACTCGATGGCGAAGGACAACGCGTAATGGATATTCAATGCGGAAAGACCGTATTGGCATCCAATCTGGACATTGTAAAAGTTTCCGGAGGCTTTAAACACCCCTACCGGGTTTCCGGAAAAGTTGAACATCTCGGCGATGCACAACGCGGTCCGCTGGCCATTCAGTTCGAAGGGAAAGTACAGGAAGCCAAATTCAACGCCATTTCAATTAAAGACGAACAAGGCGATCTGGTGGCCCATGTGCTCGCTAAAGATTTAGCTGATCAAGTGGACCCCTCCTCGCGGATTGTTCCGGAAGTCAACGAACCGGTCATCTATACCGATCCCTTCCAACCATTGGAAAAACGTATTGATGATCTGATTCGCCGTATGTCGCTCAAAGAAAAGATTGATCAGCTCGTCAACGCGGCCGGACAGATTGAACGGCTCGATGTTCCCGGCTATGACTACTGGAATGAATGCCTGCACGGCGTGGCCCGCAACGGCTATGCAACCGTTTTTCCCCAGGCCACCGGTATGGCTGCCATGTGGGACACGGAACTGATGTTTCAGGTGGCCGACACCATTTCCAACGAGGCCCGGGCCAAATTCAACGCGCTCGGAAAAGTGCCGACCTATCACCGCAATCAGGGGCTGACCATGTGGTCGCCGAACATTAATATTTTCCGCGACCCCCGCTGGGGCCGCGGCCAGGAAACGTACGGCGAAGACCCCTATCTGACCACCCAGCTCGGCAACGAATTCATCAAAGGTCTCCAGGGCGATGACGAGACCTATCTCAAAGTCGCCGCCTGCGCCAAGCATTACGCCGTGCACAGCGGTCCGGAACCGGGGCGCCGTTCATTCGAATCCAAAATAACCGAGCGCGATCTCTACGAAACCTATCTGCCGCAGTTCGAGGCGGCGGTCCGCGAAGCCAAGGTTGAATCGGTGATGGGTGCGTACAACAGCCTCTACGGCAAACCCTGCAATACAAGCCACTTCCTTTTAACCGAACTGCTGCGCGACAAATGGAACTTCGATGGTCATGTGGTAGCCGATTGCGGTGCCATTCGCAGCATTTATGCGCATCACCGTTTTGTACAAACCGCGGAAGAAGCCGTCGCCAGCGCGGTGAAAGCCGGCTGCGACCTCGATTGCGGTGTCACCTTCGGCAGCCTGCTGACCGCCCGCAATGAAGGTCTGGTTTCGGATGAGGAAATCAATCTGGCACTGCATCGTCTGATTCGCACGCGTTTCCGTCTGGGTATGTTTGATCCGGCAGAATGCAACCCCTGGTCAAAAATTACATTAGAGCAGAATGATTCGCCGGCCAATAAAGCACTGGCCCTGAAAGCCACGGAAGAATCATTGGTATTGCTCAAAAACGACGGCATTCTGCCGCTCAACAAATCGGAACTTAAAAAGGTTGCGGTGATTGGTGCCAACGCCGATTCCGTTGAGGCGCTGCTTGGAAACTACCACGGCGATCCCTCCGCACCGGTCACCTTCCTCGCAGGCCTCAAAGAAGCGCTGGACGAAGAGGTTGAAATTCTCGTAGACGAAGGTTGCCCGCTGGCACTGCCCAAGGATAACCCCGAGATTGATCCGTCCCTCTTTGAAAATGCGCTGGCCATCGCAGCCCAGGCCGATGTGGTGCTCTACTTCGGCGGAATCAGCGGCGAACTGGAAGGCGAGGAAATGCCGGTTAAAATGGACGGATTCAACGGAGGCGACCGCACGTTTATTGAGCTGCCTCCGATTCAGTCCGCATTGATTAAAAAACTGCATGCCACCGGAACGCCGGTTGTTTTCATCAACTGCAGCGGCGGTGCCATAGCCTTCCCTTGGGAAGCCGAAAATCTGCCTGCCATTCTGCAGGCGTGGTATCCCGGACAGGCTGCCGGAACCGCCGTTGCAAACGTGCTGTTCGGCGACTGCAACCCCTCCGGAAAACTTCCGCTGACATTTTACCGTTCGACCGAAGACCTGCCCCACTATTATGACTACAACATGGAAAACCGGACTTACCGTTATTTCAAGGGCGATCCGCTCTACGCCTTTGGTCACGGCCTCAGTTACACTCAATTTGACTATGGAAAACCGGAAGCCTCCGCAACCGCCATCGCCGCAGATGAATCCGTTCAAATTCAGTTTGAATTAACCAACAGCGGTTCAGTTGACGGGACAGAAGTGGTGCAGCTCTATGTTCGCCATCTTGAATCTGCCGTTCCGCAACCGATCCATTCGCTCGCGGCCTTTAAGCGCGTAAAACTGAAACCGAATGCCAGCACGTGCGTGCGGCTGGATCTTCCTGCCCGTTCCCTGCGTTACTGGAATGAAGCAAAAGGCGATTATGTGGTGGATGCGGGAGCCTTTGAGGTGCAGATCGGAAGTGCATCTGATGACATCCGACAGACCATGAATCTATGTATTAAAGGAAGCTGAAAACCATGTTCATTCGAAATGGCAGACGTCTGACAACTGGATTATTGCGATGCGTCTTCACCACAGCTGACATATCGTTTAATATCACTGAACAGCTGAGGCATACCGAACCGAACGGCGAGTATCCAACCATTGGATTGAAAAAGGATTACTATGAGTACTTATGATTATATTGTGATTGGCGTGTATCTGGTGTTTATGCTTTCGCTGGGACCGATTTATAAAAGTTTCAGCAAAACGGCCTCCGACTTTTTCCGAGGTGGCGGCGGCATGCTCTGGTGGGTGGTCGGCAGCTCGGCATTCATGAACTCCTTCTCGGCCTGGTCCTTCACCGGCGGTGCCGGAAAAGCGTATGAAACAGGGACCTTCTTCCTGATTCTTTTTGTCTGCAACGCGATCGCCACGCTGACCACCGTCCTGTTCACAGTGGCCCGGTTCCGGCAGATGCGGGTGATTACAGCGGTCGAAGCCATTCGAAAACGTTTCGGCAATACCAGTGAGCAGATCTTCAACTGGTTGCCGCTCTTTTTCACCACCTTCTTCGGCGGCATTATGCTCTATACCATTTCCGTCTTTATGTCGGGGGTGTTCGAACAGAGCATGCTGATGATTATCCTGATCCTCGGCAGTGTGACCATCGTGATGACCCTGCTGGGCGGTTCATGGGCTGCCACGGCCGGTGACTTTGTACAGATGATGGTGGTGCTGGTGATTACCGTCATCATGGCGGTACTTACGCTCGGGCATGAAAAAATCGGCGGCCTCAGCGGATTGATCGGGCAGATGGACTCTTTCAGCATGAAAGACTGGACCGCATTTGAACGGCCGGCCGTCATCGTCATCTTTTCGATTCTGCTGCTTGTAAACCAGATTATGTTTGCCAACTCCATGCAGTCCGGAGCCGCACGCTATCTCTTCGTGAAAGATGGAAAGGATGCAAAAAAAGCCGCCTGGGTTTCCGTGATCGGATTCATTCTCTTGCCGACCATCTGGATCATTCCGGCCATCGGGGCCTCCATCATCTTCCCGGATCTGGCCAGCATGTACCCGCAACTCAACAACCCGAACGAAGCGGCCTATGTGGCGATTGCCAAAGAACTGCTTCCGCCCGGGCTGCTCGGCCTGCTCGTCTGCGGCATCTTTGCCGCCAGCCTGACTTCAATGAACAGTATGCTCAACGCCTTCTCCGCCGGATTTGTTCGTAATTTCTGGATCCGTGTCGTCAAAAAAGATGCCAGCGAATCCAGCCAGATTCTGGTCGGCCGTATCTTTATCCTGATCTATGGCCTGATCTGGATGGGCGTTGCACTGATCTTTTCGCAGATTAAGGGGCTGGCACTGTTCGATCTCATTCTGTTGGCCTCGGCGGCCATCGGCCTGCCGGCTGCGCTGCCGATGCTCTACGGCATGTTCGTTAAAAAAGTTCCGGGTTGGGCCGGCTGGTCCACCATGGTCGTCGGGTTTATCGTCTCCACGGTCCTCCACATTGGATTCACCAAACTGGGTTGGCTCGATCTCATTCGTGAGGGCTGGGATCCGATTCTTAACGATCGGGAGACCGGCGATCTTAAAATTGCACTGACAACCGGTGCAATTTCCGTGGCCTGCACGATCTGGTTCTTCTTCACCGCAATCTTCTATAAATATTCGAGTCAGGAATACCGCACACAGGTCGATGAATTTATGACGGAGATGAACACACCGATCAACCGCGCCAAAGAACATGAGCCTGAGTATGAGTGCGACAGCCGCCAGTATCTGGTGCTGGCCAACCTCTGCATGGCCTACGGCGGATTGACGCTGTTGCTTCTGCTGGTGCCCAATGATCTCAAAGCCCGCATGCTGATACTGCTTTGCGGCGGCATTGTGCTGCTGGTCGGATTCGCACTGCTTTTTACGGGAAAAAAACGCGCCGCCCGTACGGCTCACTTCAGAGGATTAGATAAATGAAATCATTAGTTTTTACAGCGGCCCTGCTGGTCGCAGCCGCATGCCATTCGGCCCCCGATGCAAAGGATCTGTTCGCGAACTCCGCGAACTGGGAAAAAGACGCCGCGGAGCAACTGTCCAACCTGAAGGCATGGGAAGGGTTGTCCAGAGGCGGGAATCTTCCAATGCCGGGAAAAGCCTCCTTCACCTACCCCGATGGTGAAAAGGGCTGGTACCGTGCCGGGCTGGCCCATCGGCATGACGGTTCCGGCTACTGGCGCAATTTCTATGGCGTGCGGTTCGACATCTATTTGCCAAACAACACGCCCTTGAAAGGTGAGGCCATTGTGGAAACCGCGGCACGCAAAGTCTACGGCGGCAGCGAAGATGTGGTGGATGTCTATTCATCCGCCTTCGGTCTGGTCGGAAAGGGCTGGCACACCGTCACCATCCCCTTGAAGTCGTTCAATCTCGAACAGTCCATGCCGGTTATGTTCGAGACCATCAAAACCTTTGCCGTTGCGGCTGAATTTGCGGACGGCTCCAAAGGCAAAATCAAACTGCGTAATCCGCATCTGGTGAAAGGCGATATTCTCGCACTGGAAAGCAACATTCGTTCCGCGTCCGCCAAAGGTGGCGAAGAGGTGGTTTACACGCTCAATGTTTCCAACTGTACCGATCAACCACAGGTGGTGAACCTCGCCCGCCGCGTTCAGGGTCGTGAAGTCATGGATACCGTAATCACCCCCGCCGAACTGACCCTCGCACCGGGGGAAACGCAGGCGGTTGAAGTCCGTGTAACCGTTTCCGAACGTGTGGCGCCGGGTGGGCGTGAAGTGCAGACCATCCAGGCCATGGCCAACGGCCGCGATGCCGGAACCATTGAATACATCACCCTTTCTTATCTGGAACATCCGTACCTGCTGCACACCAAGGCACGCTGGGACGATATCCGCGAAAAGGCCGCCACCGTCGAGTGGGCCAAAGAGGCGGCGCAGAAATACATCGATGATGCCGACCAGTGGGAAGTGCCGGTTCCAAACGTTGGAAAACTTTCGCGGCACACGAATCAGGAATATGTCTACGAACTCAAAGAACACGAAAAAATGTTCGGCTGTGCAGTGGCCTATCAGCTGACCGGCGAAATGAAATATGCCGAAAAAGCCGCGCGCTATCTCCAGCAGCTGAGCGACCCGCTCAACGGCTATGCCCGCACTCAGGCCGGTGCAGCCGGAAACCTGGTGAAAGAAGGCGGCTTCATGCAGTACGTCGCCTGGAGCTATGACCTGATTTATAATTCAGGCGCTCTGTCTGAAGAGGACCATGAAAATATGGCGGCAACCATCCGCCTCTACTCCAGAATTATTGACCAGCATATCAGCCAGGCGGTTTCCGGCAACTGGCAGGTGGCCGAAGCCTTTGGTGCCATTTACGGTGCGCTGGCCATTCAGGATATGGTTTTGGCCAACCGTTTCATTGAAGGTCCGGGCGGATTCCACGAACAGGCAACGCATGGTGTGATGGCCGACGGCTGGTGGTATGAATGTTCGATCGGGTACAATGCCTGGGTTTCCAGCGAATTCACGCAGCTGGCCCTCGCGCTGCAACCCTGGGGCATTGACTATGTTGATGCAGCGATTCCCACATCCTATTCCGTGGAATACAATATTTTCTCGCAGGACGTTGAAGAGCGTAAAAAGAAAATCTACGGCAAACCTTTCCAAAAATGGGGCCCGGTTTACAAACCCTATGTCAAAATCAAGGATATGTGGGATGCTCTGCCGAAGTTTATCGACTACCAGGGCATGATGTTCGCGAACAACGATTCCACCGAAAATAAATTTACCAGCGATGCCTACGAGATTGCCTACTTTGTTTACGGCGATCCAACCTACGCCTCGATCATCAAACAGATCGGCAAACGCGATCTGCTTTACGGCGTGGCGGAACTTCCGGAGAATACCCCGGAACTGGGCGAAGGCTCGGCTTTTGCGGACAACGCCGGTCAGGTGATGATGCGCTCCACACAGGAAGAGCCGCGCGAACGCATTCAGGCGGTGCTCAAATATGGAACGCACGGCGGCTACCACGGCCACTTCGATCGGATCAGTCTGAACTCGCTGATGCGCTACGGCCGCAGCTTCTACAATCCGGAGCACATCTGGTACAGCTATCCGAACTTCATGTATGCCTTCTTCGTGCAGACCTCGCTGCCGCACAATATGGTGGTGGTCGACATGAAACAGCAGGAAGCCGTCGAAAGCGCAAAACTGCTGTTCAGCGAGGGCGAGCTGCTGCAAACCACGGCAGTTGAAACCAAGGCGCGCTGGTCCAACCCGCCCTACGGCGGGTTGAAATATCCGGCGCTGGCTCCCACCCTTCAGGAAAAATGCTGGGACGAAGGGCGCTATCTGCCGCAACCTGAAAATGAGCCGGTTTACGGTTCCATCGGCGAATGGTCCGACCGCGTTACGCAGCGCCGTCTGCTGGCCGTGGCGGATGATTATGTCGTGCTGGTTGATTACCTCGATGCACCTGAAAACCATACCTACGACTGCCTTTTCAATATTAAAGGGTTCCAGGGGCTGGAAGCCGATAACGTGTCGGAGCCGCGCCACACGGAAAGCATGAATCCGGATCCGATTCTCGCGGCGCAGCTCATTACCGACTGCAGCTGGTATGAGACCGAAGGCACCACCAAGGTCAGCTTCGAAACCAAATTCGGTCCGGACGCCGACAACGAAGGAACCCGCATCACGGGACTCGACGGCGTGCTGAAAATGGATGTCTACAATGCGTGGCCGAAACAGCGTGAAGTGATGATCGGCACCCTGCCGGAAGCGCATGGCGTGAACCGCAAGTTCTGGTACTCCGTCAGCGGCGACGATCAGGTGCTGGCCGAAGGCAAGTTCGGTGCCTGGATTCTCGGCCGCGATGAAATTGATGTTTCACTCGAAGGCCTGAAAACGCTGACGCTGAACACCAGAACCGATGCGCGTTCCAATTCGAAGAAAACCCTCTTCTGGGGCAACCCGGTCATCGTCACCGAAGACGGAAATGAGATTGCGTTGAGCGATCTCGAGCTCTCCTTCGATCAGATCGCCGAAGTTCCGGAGGCTGGAAAAGATTATTACGGCGGACCGATTAAACTTTCCGGACTTCCAATGGTTGGAAGTGTTCCGGCCAATCCGGTGAAGGAAAACATTGACGGAACCATCACGCTGGATCTGACGGGGCTGAATGCCGTACGCTTTAAAGCGTTTGTCGGCGGCGACTACCCGCTGGGCAACGAAGCCGAACGCCGCAAATCGCTCAGCTTCAGGACCAGCGGAAAACAGACTGAATACATCACCGTGATTGAGCCGTTCGAAAATGAAAACTGTATTGAAAGCGTCGATGCGGCATCCGCCGGAGAAGTAACCATTCAGTTCAAGGATGGGCGTACGCATGTGCTGACGTTCCAGGGGCTGGAAAACGGTTCCAACCTGCAGGTCTCCATTCAGGAACTTCAAAACGGCACCGTGGTTCGCGAAGAGACGCATTCGAATCAGAAATAATAAAAGGCGGAAGGCCGCTCAGGATCTCCGGCTTGACCGGCGATCCTGAAACCATTCAGGTTTCGCTTATAAAACGGTTAAATGAAAACAGAATTCATTCAGAGGAATCTAAAATGACACCTAGCAATCTCTTTAATTCTATTTCCCTGCTCTTCAGCATTGCCCTGATCAGCGCGTGTTCCACCGCTCCTAAACCCGAGGTTCTGGGGTATGGGAAAGACACCTTCTCCGTGGGTGAAAAACTGTATTCAACCGATTTTTCCAATACAAACGAATGGGTTTTTCAGGTTGAAGAAAAAGACAGCCCGGAAAAAGAGATCATAGAATTCAAAGACGGCATGCTCGACCTCTATATGCCGGCACGCGGTTGCACAGCCTGGCTCACGCAGAAGTTTGAAGGGCCGATCATGGTTGAATACAAAGTCAAATGCCCGCTGGAAACCATCAACGGAGACAGCATTCAGGCGCGCGACATCAACAACTTCTGGCATTGTTCCGGCGTGAAAAATGAAACCGACATTTTCAACGGAGAACTGTTTAACGGCGGCTTCGGCAGCTATGGAAAAATGCAGGGTTATTATGCCAGCACCGGTGGCGGCGGCCATATTGGAAACAAAACCACCCGTTTCCGCCGCTACCCGCGCGAAGTGGATGGAAAGCCTTATCCCCACATTGCGCTGAATGACCGCGACGGACAGGAAGGCTATCTGATCACGCCCGGCGAATGGCATACGGTCCAACTCGTCATTTTTAATGGAACGGCGCAATACATCATGGACGGCAAGGTCTTTTATGAAATCAAGGCGGGCGATACGGTTACGGTTGAAACGGTCGTGGACGGGAAGCGCACCGTGATTGAGGAAATCTATAACGAAGATACGTTTCCCTCTTATAACGAAGGCTATTTCGGCTTTCGTCTGGTCCGCACTCACCATCAATATAAAGATCTGAACATTTACCGCCTGAACCCGGTTTCAGCGAAATAACAACCCTCTCGCCCCCGGCTCTGATTCAGCAACCGGGGATATGCTTTGACAGGATAATTTAATGAAATCAGTCAGGAATCAGGAGGAACGCCAATTACTGGGCGAGTTATTTTCCGGCAAATACCGCTTTGTCGCCGGAGCCCTGTTTTTTATTACACTTAAAGCGGCTCCCGTCTGGCTGGTTCCGATCGCAACGGCACGCATTATCGATCTGGGCCATTCGGACCATCCAGACCTTGGAAAACTGCTGATCTATGTTGCCATCGCGATTTTTCTGTTTCTGCAGAATGTTCCTGCGGCGGTTTTATACACGAATAATCTGGTGCATCTCACCCGTGGGATCGGGCTCGATTTACGCATCAGGATCTGCCGGCAGCTGCAGGTACTTTCCCTTCATTATCACAGCCGGAGCAGTGTCGGTTCGCTGCATACCAAAGCCATCCGCGATATTGAAATGGTTGAACAGCTTCCCAAACTGGCCTTTGAACAGGGATACGGTTTTTTTCTGGGCTTGCTGGTATCGAGCATTGCCATTGCCATTCGAAAGCCGGAAGCACTCTGGTTCTTCGCCCTGACGGTTCCGGTATGTGCGATCGTTTCGAGTCTATTCCGCCGCCGGATGAGCGACAGTGTGAACGACTACCGAAAAAGCATGGAGGGCATGAGCACCCATCTCAATGAAATGGTTACCATGATGCCGATCACCCGGGCCCACGGATTGGAGGAACACCAGCTTCGTCATGTGGAAAGCGGCATTCACGGCGTATATCAAAAAGGGGTCCACTTCGATAAATTGACCCAGCTTTTTGCCGCCATCAGCTGGGTGGTGATGGGCGTTATGCAGATTCTGTTTCTGGGCGGCTCCATGGTAGCCTGTTTCAAAAAGCAGATCACGGTGGGCGATGTGGTCATGTTTAACACCTTTTTCCTCACCCTGTCCAACAGCCTGGCCAGCCTGCTGACCTTCGTCCCCCAGTTGTTACAAACCCGGGAATCGCTCGACTCCATCATTGAAATATTCAGCGCCCCCGATCTGGAGGAAAACAGCGGAAAAGCCACCTACGAAACCATCAATGGCGCCTTCAGGTTTAACAACGTCAGCTTTAGCTACCCGGATGCCCCCGCCCCGGCCATTCGCCACCTGTCCCTTGAAATCCCGGCTGGCACATCGCTGGCTGTTGCCGGCCCCAGCGGAGGCGGAAAATCCACCCTGCTCTCCCTTCTGATCGGCTTTATCCGCCCGAACGACGGAGAAATCGAACTCGATGGACAGGACATGAAGAATATGGATCTGCGCAGCTATCGAAAAAATGTCGGCGTGGTTACCCAGGATCCGGTTTTCTTTTCCGGTTCCGTTTTCGAAAACATCGCCTACGGAAATCCCGACGTAACCGCTGCAGATGTTTTCCAGGCCCTGGAAATGGCCCATGCCCGAAACTTTGTTGAAGCCCTCCCGGAAGGACTCGAAACCCGTCTGGGTGTGAATGGCGTGAAACTTTCCGGCGGACAGATGCAGCGGCTGGCCATTGCGCGGGCAATTGTCCGCAATCCACAGGTCCTGATTCTGGACGAAGCCACCAGCGCACTAGACAGCGAATCGGAAGCCCACGTGCAGCACGCCATCGATCAGGCCATGAAAGGCCGCACCACCTTCATCGTTGCACACCGACTTTCCACGCTTAAAAATGCCGATCGGATTGCGATTCTCGAATCGGGCACTCTGGTCGAATGCGATGCGCCGGCCGAACTGCTCAAGCGGGATAATTTTTACAGCCGCTCCATCAACCGAAGCCTGCAGCATACTTAATATAAGAATCGACCGGTTACCTAAGTAACTTAAAAAGAAGTCGAACTTGGATTGAAAATCTGTACATTCCGCACGTTTAGCATCTGGTCGGGCTTATGGCTATGTGCCCTCATTTTTACAACGGGAATCGAACGGTATGAACGGATTTGCTCGTAATATTCAAACAGGCCTCTGTGCGCTCGGCGTATTGTTTTCTGCAACCGCAAGAGGACAATCCATCCTGATCAGTGAAGTGATGGCGGATAATGACAAAACATTGCTGGATACCTACGGGAGTGCTTCCGATTGGATTGAGCTTTACAACAATTCCGAAAGCACCGTCGATCTCGATGGCTGGTACTTAACGGATGACCTTTCCGACCTGACCCAATGGAGCTTCCCGGCCATCACTCTTGCACCAAAAAGTTTCCTGATTGTTTTTGCATCGGATCAGGATCAGTCGATCGCCGGTTCCGAACTGCACACCAATTTCAAACTGAGTGCCGGGGGCGAAACCGTGGCCTTGGTTCATCCCGACGGCACCACGATTGAACACGCTCTTTCCTTCCCGGCATTGGAAGAAGATGTGTCGTATGGCTATCGGTTTGACACCTGCATCGACCCCATTTCCCTGCTTGAATCGGGAACGGCCTGCTCCGCCCGCATCCCTACCGGAGCATCGGATGCGACCGGCTGGCAGAACGAAACCTTCAATGATTCCGGCTGGCTGTCCGGCACCACCGGAGTCGGTTATGAAACCTCCTCCGGTGGTGATGTGGATTTCACAAACCTGATAGGCCTCGATATTGTTTCCATGAAGGGCGCCAATGAATCCGTTTATATTCGCATTCCCTTTTCCGTCACAAATACCGCGTTCATTTCCTCTCTGAAACTCAGAATGAAATATGATGATGCCTTTGTTGCGTATCTCAACGGAACCGAAGTTGCCCGCTCCCCCAATGCCCCCGCAACCTTAAGCTGGAACAGCGGAACCTCCAGCATTCATGCCGATACGGATGCGCTTGTATTTGAAGACTATGATATCTCCGAATATAGCGGATCGGTGCAACCGGGCATCAACATGCTGGCCATTCATGGTTTGAACAAAGGCATTAATTCTACTGACCTTATTTTTCTTCCTAAAATCGAAGCCGTTTATGCAGATGGCGATCTTGATCCACTTTCGGTCGGCCTTCTGTCGCGACCGAGCCCGGGTTTAGCAAATGCAGCCGTTACCTATGAAGGTGATGTTGAAACACCGGTTACGTTTCCGGAACGGGGCTTCTATGATGCCCCGATTCAGGTTTCGGTTTCAAATGTAACCGACGGAGCAACCATTCGGTATACCACCGACGGATCCACGCCAACAGAAAGCAGCCCGGAATACACCGGACCGATCACCATTTCCTCCACGACCTGTTTGCGGGTGGGTGCATTTCTCGAAGAATGGAACCCCTCCTTTCCCCGCACGGACACCTATCTTTTTGTGGATGACATTGCGGCGCAGCCGAAAACAACTTCATCAATCAATGGGCAAACACTGGAATACGGGATGGATTCAGGGGTATTGAATAAAACCTATTACGATGCATCCAATCAGCTCGTGACTGTTCAGGATGCCCTGAAAGCGATTCCCAGCATTTCACTTACGACGGATGATGCAAATCTATACGATACGAATACCGGAATTTATGTAAACCCGCTGGAACGTTGGGAAGTTCCGGCTTCGGCGGAACTGATTAATCCGGATGGATCGGCCGGGTTTCATGTTAATGCGGGCTTGCGCCTGCGCGGCGGAGCCAGCCGCCGGCCGACTAATCCGAAACACTCATTCCGCCTCTTTTTCCGCAGCGAATATGGAGCGGGAAAACTGAAGTACCCGCTGTTTGAGGACGAGGGTGCTGATGAATTTGACAAAGTGGATCTGCGGTCGGCACAAAACTACAGCTGGTCCAAGGAGGACAGTGTTCAGAATACCTTCCTGCGCGATATCTTTGCACGCGATTCCGCAGGCGCCATGGGGCAGGCGTACACACGAAGCCGCTATTACCACCTGTATCTGAATGGAGAATACTGGGGATTGTTTATGATGGAAGAACGTCCGGTTGCCTCCTTTGGCGAATCCTATTTCGGTGGAGATAAAGATGACTATGATGCAATAAAAGTGATCTCATGGACGGATCCCGGCGCCTACTCGATTGAAGAAACAGATGGAACGCTGGATGCTTATTACCGGCTTTACAGCGCTGCCATGGCGGGCTTTGCCGATAATGCGGATTATTTTGCAGTACAGGGTCTCGATGCGAACGGCACTCCTGACATGACAAATGAAAAGCTGCTCGATGTGGATAATCTGATCGATTACCTATTAGTCATTTATCACATGGCCGCATCGGATAACTGCATCACATGGTTTGTCGGACGTTACCAAAAGCTCAACAATATGTATGCCATCTACAATCGGGTAAACCCCGATGGGTTTAAGTGGATTCAGCATGACAGCGAACATGCATTGGACACCTGTAAAGCGCTCGATTTCACAGGGCCTTTCACGAACAGCAACTTCACCCTCCCTGAATATTTCAATGCGATGACCCTTCATGAAAAGCTTTCCGTAAATGAAGAATATAAAATCAAATTTGCGGACCGGGTGTATAAACATTACCAAAACGGAGGAGCCATGGTGCTGACCAACGCTCAGGCACGGCTGGATTACCGTGCCGCGCAGATTGACCGCGCCATTGTTGCCAATGCCGCCCGCTGGGGCAGCACCGAACTGGACCGCGATACGTGGGCCGATGCGGTGGCGACAACCCGCGATTGGCTTTCCCGTTCCGGAGACCGATGCAAGGAAGTGATCGGCTATCTCGAGACCGACGGACTGATTCCATCTATTTTGCCCCCCCTGTTTGATTTGAACGGAGGACAAGTGCCCTCCGGCACAACCGTGACCTTGACCCGGCAGGAACCGGATCCGGCAGTGCCCTCAAGTTCCTATTACGGCACCCCGATGGCCGTTCCCGGCACAATCGAAGCAGAAGATTATGATCTTGGCAGTTCAGGAATTGCCTACTCCGACTCCGAAGCGGATAATCGTGGAGACGAATACAGAACGTCCGAAGGCGTTGACATCGAGGAATGCGATGAAGGTGGATACAATGTCGGCTGGACCGAAGCCGGCGAATGGTTGAAATACACCGTGAATGTTGCATCCGCAGGTGATTATGCATTAACGACTCGAGTGGCCAGAAATGATGAAGGAACAGCCGCATTCCGCATCGAAATCGATGGCATCGATGCAACAGGATCTATTCTCGTTGAAAATACCGGCGGATGGCAGTCCTGGGTCGATGCAACCGTGAATATCGGACTCACCAACGGGGAACAGGTTGTTACACTGGTGATCGAAAGTGGCGGTTTAAATATCAATTATATTAAATTCACGGACCTCCACACCGCCAACCTTCCCATCGCGACTCCGCCACCTGCGGAGCCCATAGAGAGCACGATCTATTATACAGTCGATGGCACCGACCCGCGAGCTATCGGCGGCGGCATCGCAGGTTCCGCCTATGGCGGCCCCATTTCCATCACTCGCCCGACCCATCTGAAAGCACGTTGCCTAACATCAACTGGCGAATGGAGCGCGCTGGCTGAAGAAACCTACTGGACGCCGGAAATTCCTCTGGCGGTCACCGAGCTGATGTATCACGCGCCTGACGGAAATGCGTATGACTTTATTGAAGTTAAAAACATTTCTTCCGAAGCCGTTTCGCTGAATGGCTACAAACTCGATAACGCCATCAACTTTAAATTTAAAAACGCAACGCAAACCTCGCTGGCTCCGGGCGAATACCTGGTGGCGGTCAACGACATCGATGAGTTTAATTCTGTATATCCCGGAAGCACGGTTCCAATTGCCGGAGAGTTCAGCGGCGATTTCAGCAACAGCGGAGAAAAGGTTGATCTCGAATTCCGGGATAACGACCTGATTTCCTTCAGCTATGATGATGCCCGCAACTGGCCGCAGGCGGCCGACGGAGCCGGCCACTCATTAGTGCCGCTCGATTCAGCCATAGCCGATCAGGAACAGGGTTCGCTTGATTATGGAGGAAACTGGCGGTCCAGCACCTTCATCGGCGGCTCCCCGGGGACGGCCGACCCCGAGCTTGAGGCCACACTTGTTTTGAATGAAATTTCGGCACACACCGATACCGATCTGGATCCCCCCTACGACTCAAACGATAAAATTGAACTCTATAACACCTCCGCATCAACCGCCTTCATCAGTGGCTGGTGGTTGAGCGATGACCTCGATGAGCCGCATAAATGGCGGATTCCGGATACCACCATTCCGGGGCACAGTTTTGTGCTGTTCGATGAAACCGACTTCCATTTTTCCGATACCAACGGGTTCGGGCTGAACAAAGCCGGCGAACAGGTCGTGCTGTCCGCTCCCGACCGGGTTGTGGATGCGGTCCGTTTTAAAGGGCAGGAAAATGAAGCAACCGGTGTTTCGTGGGGCCGCTATCCCGATGGAACCGGCGATTGGCTGACCACACAGCCCACCCCGGCTGCGCCGAACCAGCCCGTTGCTGCCACGCTTCGTATTGCAGAACTGATGTATCATCCGATGCAACCCGGCAACGATTTCGAATACATCCAGATTCAGAATGCGGGAACTTCCGCACATGTCTTCGAAAATGAAGTCGGCCCCTACCGTATCGACGGCGGCGTTGAGTTCACCTTTCCGGCCGGAACGACCCTCGCATCCGGCGAGCGGCTTTGGATTCTCTCCTTCAACCCAACCAATACTGTAAAACTCAATCAATTCTGCTCGGCCTACGGTTTAAATGCTGCTGCCGAAACTTTTCTGGGAGGATACAGCGGTTCGCTTTCAGACCGGGGTGAGCGCGTCGCGATCGAACGCCCTCAGGATTCAGACGACCCCGAGAACCCGCTAGATTTTTCCTGGGTAATTATCGACGAACTGTTTTATTTCGATCAATTCCCCTGGCCCGTCAGTGCGGACGGAACCGGATACCCGCTGGTTCGCACCGGGCTCTCCTCCTGGAATGTCCCGGTATCGGCCGACATCGATAACGACCAAATGCCGGACTATTGGGAATATGCCTGCTTTAAAGGGTTGGTTGATGCAAATATTGACTCGGACTCGGATGGTCAGAACAACCTGCAGGAATATATCGCCGGAACCATCCCCACCGACAACAGCTCCTTTTTTTCGGTTCAGACGTTTAATCCCCCCACCCTCTCCTGGAATGCCGTTGAAGGCAGAACCTATTCCATTTTCAGAGCGGAGAGCCTCGATGCTCCTTTTGAAAAAATTGCCTCAGTCACGAACAGCCCGTTCTACGATGCATCCCTGAACATGGAACACTCCATGTACTTTTATCGAATCACGGCGGAACTCAATGAGCCTTGAGAAATATTCCGGAAGAATGATGTAAAGAATCAATCCCAAGTTCCAGCACCGATCTGCTGCAGGCACCGGTTCCTGATTTTGAAATAATGGAGAAGAAACAAATGAAAAAAATGACAACTATTTTCGCGACTTGTCTACTGATTGCCGGCGCAATGCAGGTTTGCAGCGCGACTACTGAACTGGGAGCTATCTGGTTTATCGGCGATTCCATTACCCAAAGTAATGCAGATGGGGATGGCAACGGCTCGCCGCGTAAATCGCTGTATGGCCTGCTGACGGCCAACGGCTACTCGTTTACGTATACCGGTCATCATGCTAAAAATGAGGATGGACTTCCAGCCACTGGAACCAATGTGATCGATAATCTCTATCACTACCATTCGGGGATTTCCGGTTCGATGATCGGGGATGATTACGGGACGCGCGCCGGTATGACGGAGAGAATGCTAACCCACTGGACAACTGGACGTACGGCTTTGGTGAAGCCCAACATCATTCTGATTATGCTCGGTACGAATGATATCGGACAGGAATACGATGTGGCGAATGCGCCGGCTCGTTTGAAGGCGTTGGTACAGTCGATTTATGATCTGCCGGACGTCGGAACGCCTTCGATTTTTTTGGCCAACATTCCGCCGTCGATTGGGCGGAGTGAAACACAGACCGCCAATGTGATCGCCTTTAATGCGGAGGTGCCGGGCGTTGTTTCCGATTTGCAGAATGAAGGGAAAAATGTCCGTTTTGTGGATCAGTATACATCGCTGAATGATGATTATGCGAATGTGATGCGTTCCGATAACCTGCACCCCAATGCGGCGGGCAACGATGTGATCGCAAAGAACTGGTTGGATGCCATTTCTGATTCGCTGGACATCAATCAATGGTCGGGAACGCTGTCCGATTTTCACGGGTTCGACCAATATGATTTCACGACAAACGGTTTGAGTTGCAAAGTCGTCGTTCCCGAAACAATTGCTGCAGGCAGACCGTGGATTTGGCGTGCCCGATTCTGGGGGCATCAGCCTGGCCCGGATGTTGCGCTTTTGGAGGCAGGCTATCATGTGGCCTATGTTGATGTGGCGGGGTTATTCGGTTCCCCGACTGCGGTTGCGCGCTTCGATGCATTCTACAACTTTTTGACGGAGAATCATGATTTCGATACCCGCGTGGTCCTGGAGGGCATGTCCCGCGGCGGTTTAGCCATTTATAACTGGGCCGCGCAAAATCCCGATAAAGTCCATTGTGTTTATGCCGATGCTCCGGTCTGTGATTTTAAGAGCTGGCCGGCCGGTTTATACGATGGCGATGAAAATTCAGGATCGTGGAACACCTGCAAGGCCGCCTATGGGTTCGCCTCGGATGCGGAAGCGATAGCGTATGGCGGGAATCCTGTCGACAATATGCTGCCGTTGGCCCAGGCCGGCATTCCGTTGCTGCATGTCGTCGGCGATGCGGATACCACGGTGCCCGTTGCTGAAAATACGGCGATCGTCGAGAGCCGCTATAACGCATTCGGCGGCTGGATTAATGTGATTCATAAGCCGGGAATCGGCCATGTGCACGGCCTTACCGATCCGACCCCCATTATTGATTTTATTTTGAACAGCATGAATGAAGTTCATAATCTGGAGGCCACGGAAGTTGATGAAACTTCCGCAACGCTGAACGGGTTACTTTCTCTGCCGGGAACGAATTATGACATTCAGGTGTATTGGGGAACGACCGATGGCGGAACCAACGCGGCGGCGTGGGATCACACGGCATCGCTCGGACCGTGGACGACCGGGGATTCCAATCTTGTGAGTTTTTCCATCTCATCGCTGACGGAGGGGTCGACGGTCTACCACACGTTTAGTGCCACCAACAGTGTGGAGCGTCTTTGGGATGATGCGTTGAGCTTTTCAACAAGCAATACGGTGGTTTCCTCCGTCATGATCGATGGCGTCTTCAGCACCACAGATGCCGACTATGTCTCCTTTGTTTCCGCCACCGATCTCGTCAACGCCGGCTCAACTACGCTTGCTTCGGGACCTACCTATAGTGAGCCTCCCAGATTCGGCCCTGCCGCAAATAATGACGGGTCGGTCGGTGCTGCAGGCGCCAGTAGCGATATCACCTTCTGGATCGATTCTTCCGCAGGCAAAACGTATACCATCACCTACGCACTCGATACTTCAAGCAATACCCTTGGTTACGATATTACCTCTCTGCAAACCATTCACGGTTGGAAGAGTAACTCCGGCAACCAGAAGAACCAGAATTATACGGTCGAGGTCCATCCGGTGGGCAGTTCCGAGTTCACCAACATCGCCACGGTGGCCTACCTCCCCTTCGGTGCGGCGGATACCGCCGGGTCGAGCAAGGTAACCGTCACCGATACCGATGGCATCCTCGCGTCCGGCGTGGACGCGATTCGCTTCACCTACACCGTTCCCGCCTCCGGGGGTATTCAGCCCAGCCCGACCATCCGCGAGATTGATGTCTTCGGGGTTCCGACAGAGGAAACAACGGTCGATGTCCCGGTATTTTCTTCGAACATGTCCGTTTCGAATGGAACCTTCTATACGCAATTTACGGGTTCCATCGGAGCGCAATATCAGGTCGAATATTCCGACAACCTGACAACAAACTCCTGGCTGATTGTAAGCAACATCACCTCGCTGGCCGCATCACCGGTGGACCTTGCGGTACCTGCCACAAATTCCAACGGATTTTATCGTGTGATTGGACTTCCGTAATAAGCAGAACAAAATAAAATGCGAAGCTCTGGTCTTAAATACCGCAATGTTTGCAGTGTTTGATAATAAAGAAAAACTGCAGGGCTTAAAAGCCAGCGGCGGGCAGGTCTCTTCTGTCAACCCGGCCCGCCCTGCAAAAAAGGAAACGTCGAAAATGGTTAGAAATAAATTTTTCGGAATCATCACATTAACCCTTTGCCTATGCTCAATAGCGTCCTTTTCAGCCGAAAAGGCTGCCCCCGTAAAAGTCGCCTGTGTTGGCGACAGCATTACCTTTGGGGCGAAGATTAAGGATCGCACCACAAATAGTTATCCGGCGCAGCTCAACGAATTGCTGGGGGATCAGTACACGGTCAAAAATTTCGGAAACAGTGGCTCCACCCTGCTCAAAAACGGCAACAAACCCTATTGGAAGCAAAAAGCCTATACTGATGCGCTGGCATTCAATCCGGACATCGTGATTATCAAACTCGGCACAAATGACTCCAAGCCTGAGAACTGGGCGCATAAAGCGGAGTATATTCCCGACTATGTGGAGCTGATTGAAACGTTCCAGGCCTTGGAAAGTAATCCAACCATTTGGATCTGTTACCCGGTTCCGGCCTATCCCGGAAAATGGGCATAACCGATCAGGTGATAAAAAATGAAGTCATCCCGATGATTCATGACGTTTCCTCGCGCACCGATGTGCCGATTATAGATCTCTATACGGCCCTTAGCGATCAGGCAGAACTTTTTCCAGATACGGTTCACCCCAATGCCGCCGGAGCAGCCATCATGGCGGAAACCATTGCGAAAGTCATTACGGCCCCTCCAGAGAGCTGACCTGAAGCGAAAACAACCCTGCCTTTCACTCGGGTTTCAATACATCTGCAATCCCGGAAGGTTGAACTGAAAGACCGGGCTTCCTGCGAAAACCGCCGTAAGATGCGCGGAAATTTGGCGGCATGCCTTTTGGGAGCATCGTGGCTAAACGCGGGCATTCTGTCTTTCTGCAAAATGCTGAAACGATAATCATTTCAGGTTCGGTATTTGATCGGATCGTCGAAAATGGTGCAACCTGTGGTGGCCATGGTCGTTTCAATCAGATCTATGAATTGATCCCGATCGTTGCGGATGCCCCCTGTCTCCCGCTGATCACAGCAGATATCCTGCTGTTACTTCGGCACAGCCCCCCCCCGAACGCCCTGGACACAAAAGAGATGCGTTCCATCGGTCATATACGGGATAGCGCACATTCTGTTATTTGCTAATCTATCTATGAGATTTGCTCAAAAAAGATTCTTACACGCTCTTGGGATGGGATGCACCCATGACGAAGTAAGATCAGGTAGAGTTCAGGAGACAATTACTGAGAGAGTTTCATAAAAAAACGGGGACGCTGAAATGATGAAAAACAAGAAAACTGCCGGGCTGATAAAGGGCGCACCAAGCGGGTTTGTGATCAGCCTTCTGGTGCATGCAGCGGCATTCACATTGGCAGGATTGCTGGTGGTATTCACTGTGACACAGAAAGAGGAAAAGAAATTTATTCCTCCGAAGCCGGTTGACCGTCCGAAGATGAAATTGAAGAAACCCAAAGTGCAGGTCAAAAAGAGTTCCAAACCTTCGACATCCAACCGCATCGTAACCAAGGTGCAGAAAGCCAATATGCCCGATATCCAGCTTCCGGAAATGAGCGGAATGGGAGAAGGATTTTCCGGCGATGTCGGCGTTGGATTCGATCTCAGCCCGAACCTGAGCGAAGTCAGCGTATTCGGCAGCTCGCAGTCCATTGGCAATGATTTTACGGGAGAGGTCTATTCCCTGCTGCGCAATCGGAGTGGCGGCTCCATATCCATGGGAGAGGATGAGTTTCGCGAAGTTTTAAGGAAATATGTTCTGAGCGGCTGGAAAGACTCTGTTTTGGCGCGATTCTACCGGTCACCCCAGAAGCTGTATACAACTCATTTTATGGTGCCGGCCATACCCACGGCAATGGCGCCGCGTGCATTCGGGGTGCCGGAACTTCAGGATTACTACATTTTTGCCAAATACGAGGGGCAGCTTGTTTATAAGTCTGATATTAAATTCCGTTTCTGGGGCATGGGCGACTCCTACCTATTCATCAACGTTGACGGAAAAGAGGTCCTGGCGAATGGCTGGACCGGCCACGATGCATATTTTGATTGGTGGAGGAGCAGTGCGGCAGGAAGCGGAACATATCCTTTGGGTAAAAAATATATGTCGGTGGGCGATTGGATTGAGCTGAAGGCCGGAGAACCGGTAACCATGAAAGTCCTCTACGGAGAATATCTGCGCGGTGACTTTTCGGCTCAGATTCTGGTTGAAGTCGATGGGGTGGATTACCCCAAGTCCCGCTATGGCGGCCCCTTGCTACCCACGTTCAAAACTGAAGAGTTCACCTGGGACCAATTGACCCAGATATCCCGTTACCTGCCAGCCGGGGAATGCTCTCTCACCACCGGGCCGGTCTTTAACGATTTCCACACTCCCTCCCAGGAGTCGGAGCCTGCAGAGGAATCTGTTTCTTTCGATGATTCGGGATCGCCGGAGGAGCCAGCGGCTGCCGAGGAACCGGAAAAAATGCGACTATGGACATTGAAAGACGGGCGTACGGTTGAAGCTGAGTTCATGACCGTTGTGGCAGGGAACCTCATCCTGAAGACCGTTGCAGGGAAGCAGTTGAAGCTCCCCTTGAACAACGTGTCAGATGCCGATGTGGACTATTCAAAACTGTCCATGCCTCCGAAACTGGATCTCGAACTGTCGAAATCATCCAGCCAGTGTAAATGGGGCGATACCTACAATGGAGAACCCCGGACTGTCAGAGGAAATATTTATACCTATACGGCTAAGATCAGGCAGACCTCAACCCAGCCTTACGGGTTTGGATTAACGGCTGAAATGTTTGTGATCGGTGATGAAATCGGCGGAAACAAAAACATCCTGCTGGACTATCAAAAGTCGGATTTCAGGCTGGATGCGGATAACGACTTTTCGTTCGAATTCTCCGGGCGGCCCGTGGAACTGTTTGATTACACCGTTAACAACGAACGGCGCGGGCAACGGTACAGTGGATTCCTGATCGTGATCACAGATACCCGCGGAAAGATCATTGCCTATCAAACGCCCAGCGAGAATCTTTACCGTAATCTTTCCAATCTTCGGAAACTTCGGGTGGGTTGGTATTTCGATAAAGATTGCAAGCGCTGTCTTCCCACGCCCCCAGAACCCATTATTAATGTGGTAGAGTCCTTTTGATGATATGCCCTTCTATGTGTTCCTCTTAGAGTTCGAAAATAAAGAAAAACCGATCCTGATGTTTCTGTTCCGATCAAACCGGATTTACTTTATCAGATAATGAAATAAACACAAAGAAGTCGCAATTCCATTTAAAATAACGCCCTTACATATCGAGTTTAGCAATAAACTTAAGGACTGCTGGCATTCATTGCACGGACATGCTTTATTTATCCGCTAAACGTCGTTTCAGAACGTGACGTTCCGATTGGGTTGAAATCAGCATATCGGCGGGTTCAAGGGACTGTTTTTGGTTGGAATCAGAAAAAGAGGAGACGTTATCATGAAAGCAAAGAAGAAGACTGCCGGCCTGATCAAGGGCGCGCCAAGCGGTTTTGTGATCAGTTTAATGGTGCATGCAGTGGCATTCACACTGGCCGGCCTGCTGGTCGTATTCACGGTGCATCAGAAGGAAGAGAAAAAATTTATTCCTCCCAAACCGGTTGATCGACCGAAGATGAAACTGAAGAAACCCAAAGTGCAGGTGAAGAAGAATACCAAACCTGCGTCATCCAACCGCATCGTAACCAAAGTGCAGAAGGCCAATATGCCCGACATCCAGCTCCCGGAAATGAGCGGGATGGGAGAAGGGCTGGTCGGCGATTTAGGCGGCGGATTCGATCTCAACCCGAATTTGAGTGTAACCAGCGTCTTTGGTAGCGATCAGTCTATCGGAAGTGATTTAGAAGGTGAGGTATTTTCACTGGTTCGCAGTCGCAGTGGCGGCACAATTTCAATGGATGAAGACGCCTTCCGCGATGTGCTTCGGAAATACGTCCTCAGCGGGTGGAAGGATTCCGTGCTGGCCCCCTACTACCGCTCTCCGAAAAAACTGTATTCCACACACGTTATCGTGCCCCCGATTCCCACGTGCATGGCCCCGGGAATATTTGGAGCCCCCGAACTGGAAGACTACTGGCTGTTCGTTAAATACAAGGGTAAACTGGTTTATCCGGTAGATATCAAGTTCCGCTTCTGGGGTGTTGGCGATGCCTATATGTTCGTAAACGTCGGCGGAAAAGAAGTGCTGATGACGGCCTGGCATTTCCACCATCCCTGGTTTGACTGGTGGACAAGTTCCGCCGGAGGCGACCGCACCCACCTGTTGGGAAATCAACGCATGGTGGTGGGCGATTGGATTGAGTTAAAAGCCGGCGAACCGCTGGACTTGAAAATCCTCTTCGGCGAATGGAATGGCGGCTCGTTTACCGGGATGCTATTGGTCGAGGTGGAAGGAGAGGACTATCCTACCGCCCGGACCGGCGGCCCCCTGCTTCCTGCATTTAAAACCGAGGAACTCTCGTGGGACACTCTCACTGAAATTTCGCGTTTCCTAGCGGCCGACGAGTGCTCCCTCACGAACGGTCCCGTGTTCAATGACTACTACACCAAAAAACCGGCCCCCACCGTCGCCGACACCCCTCCATCAGCATCCGAAAAACCGGTAAAGGAGCGGGATAAAAAACCTGCTTCCCGCATTTGGACCACCGTTTCCGGACAGACCCTTGAAGCCGAATTTATGACGGCTGTAGGGGGCAATGCCATTCTAAAATCGGCGCGGAAAAAACAGATCAAGGTTCCGCTGAAAAGACTCTCGAAAAAAGACCGCCGGTATATCTCCCTCGAAATGCCCCCGAAACTGGATATTAATTTTTCAAAAACAACGAAGCCGCGCAAATTCGGGCCCACAGAAGGTGCCAGAGAATTAACAGCACGCGCCAACTTCTACAACTTCGCGACCCGGGTCAAACAAACCTCAACACGGCCGTACGGCCAGCCGTTAACCATCGAATATTTCGCGATCGGCGATGAAATCGGCGGACAGAAAAATATCCTTCTCGACTACCAGCGTGATTCATTTTCGCTGACGGAAGAAAATGACTACAGCTTTGAGCTCAGCGGCCCCCCGGTCGAACTGATCGACTATAACCTCAACGAGGAGCGGCGCGGAAAACGATACAGCGGCTTTCTGGTGGTGATTACGGATTCCCGCGGCGAGGTCATTGCCTACCAAACCCCCAGCGAAAATCTCTATCGCAACCTGGATAACCTGCGGAAAATCCATGTGGGATGGTATTTCGACGATGACTGCAACCGCTGCCTGCCGACCCCCCCCCGGCCTTTTGCGGATGCCACCACTGAGAATTAACAAAGCAACCGAAAAACCCGCGGCCCCTTCTGCTGGTTTCTAACAGATAAAACTGAAATAGTTTGTGACTTAATCGACAGGTGAAAATCCATAGGAGTAAGAGATGATCCGAATTAAGTTTTGCGCAATTTTCACGGTATTAGCTGCACTCGTGCAGGCCGAACTGAAAACGGGTTCGCTCTTTACCGACCACATGGTCCTCCAGCGCGATATGCCCGCGCCGGTGTGGGGTACGGCGGATGCCGGCTCAACCATCACAGTCGAAATTGCCGGTCAGAAAAAAACGACCGTCACCGATTCTTCCAACCATTGGAAAATCATACTCGATCCAATGAGCGGAAGTCTCCAACCCTTTAAAATGGTGGTCTCCTCCGGTTCCACTGATCCTGAAATCCACTATTCCAATATTTTGATCGGCGACGTATGGATCTGTTCCGGACAGTCGAATATGCAGTTTGGATACGGCGGAATTCCTGAAATCCAGGCCTTGAAAACTTCCGCTAAAAACATCCGAACCTTTGAGGTTCCGCGAACCGTTGCCTTCACCGAACGGGAATCGTGCGAAGGCACATGGAAAAATGCGTTTCCCGGCAGCGCCGTGGCATTTTCATTTGCCTACTTTCTTGAACAGGCCGCTGAAGTGCCGGTGGGCATCATCCTGACCTGCTGGGGCAGCTCGTCGATCGAAGCGTGGATGCCGCGCGATATGACTCAAACGCTCCCCCATTTTAAAACAATGATGGAGGAGTTCGATGCGGACACCGGGACGCGCGATAAAATTCAGGCCATTCTGGACGGGCCGAAGCCCTGGAGCAGACAGGAGGATATTTTCCTGCGCCGTCAATCGAACATTCTCTATAACGCAATGCTGGCTCCCCTGGCTCCCTACGCCTGCCGGGGTCTCGTTTGGTATCAGGGCGAACGCAACACGCAGTCCATGTTCGGCATGATTAAAGAACCTTGGTTTTCCCGCAATTCCGGTATGCTGAAGTATGGCGACACCCTGCAGCAATGGATGCTTCGACTCCGCAAAGAATGGGGACAGCATGATTTTCATTTTCTCGTGGTGATGCTGCCGGGTTATGCAAAAGATATCCTCGACCAGGCAGAGGATCCAGCCGCTCCATCCTGGGCCTGGATGCGTGAATCGCAATTACAGGCCTTGGAACTTCCGAATACTGCTGTGGCCAATTTGATCGATCTGGGCGACGCAAAAAATATCCATCCGAAAGACAAACTTCCGGTCGGCCAGCGTCTGGCCCTGCTCGCCCAGCGCGATACGCTGGGAATAGATGTGGAAGCGCAAGGCCCCGTTTTCCAGACCCTGAAGAAAAAGGGGAACACACTGGTACTATCGTTCGCTCATTCCGACGGCCTGACGACCAGCGATGGTGAAGCGCCGAAAGGATTCTGGCTGTCGGATGATTCCCGAGAATGGGTTCCCGCCGATGCAACGATCAAAGGACAGACCATTGTTCTGCAATCTGCCGAACTCAAAAAACCGCTTTATGTACGCTACGCCTTTGCCGGCAAACCTCAGGTGAATCTCATCAACGGTGCCGGATTACCGGCCTATCCCTTCCGGACGGATCAGTTTGAGCCTCTCAATACGGAGCAATAGGTTATGATAAAACCGGCGATCTTTTTTATCGGCCTGTTCAATCTGGCCGGCATCGCTTCGGCCGTCTCAAGCCAACTGCCGAGCGAAGCCGCAGGAACAAAGCCGAACATCGTGTATATTCTGGCGGATGATCTGGGCTACGGCGATGTGTCGTGCCTGAATCCGGAGCTTGGAAAAATTAATACACCGCACATGGATCAGCTGGCGAGCGAAGGCATGATCTTCACCGATGCGCATACCAGCTCCTCGGTCTGCACCCCTACCCGCTACAGTATTCTGACCGGTCGCTATAACTGGCGAACCGAACTGCAGTCGGGCGTTCTGATGGGATTTGATAAACCGTTAATCGATGCGGATCGGGTCACCGTAGCAGACGTGTTGAAGCAAAGCGGATATAACACCGCCTGCATCGGCAAGTGGCATATCGGGTTGGAAATGCCGACCATCGATGGTGCGGCGCTGAATGAAGACGGACTTTCCAATGTAGACTGGACGGGGAAAATTACAGGAGGCCCGGTTGATCTCGGATTCGATTATTTTTTCGGCATTGCCGCCTCGCTGAATATTGCGCCATATATCTATATGGAAAATGACCGCTTTGTCGGCGAGTGCACAACCATCAAAGGATTCAATCGGGAAGGTCCCGCCGAAAAGGATTTTGAAGCCATCGATACCCTGCCGCTGCTCACGGAAAAATCGATTGAATTCATCAATCGGCAGAATGCCGCCACGCCCTTCTTCATGTATATTCCCTTAACTTCTCCACACACCCCGCTCGAGCCGACCGACGCGTGGAAAGGTAAAAGCGGAATCGGCGATTACGGCGACTTTGTGATGCAGACCGATGCCGTGATCGGAGAGATTATCGATGCACTGGATGAAAAAGGTTTTAACGAAAATACGATCGTGATCGTGACTAGCGACAACGGCACTTCAAAATGGTGCGGCACTAAGAAACTGCTTGAAATGGGACATCATTACAGTGCCCGATATCGCGGTTCAAAAGGTGATCTATGGGATGGCGGCCACCGGGTTCCGTTCTTTGTGCGCTGGCCCGCCAAGGTCAAAGCCGGTTCCGTCAGCAATCAGCTGATCAGCCTGAACGATCTTTGGGCCACCTGCGCCGAACTGACCGGGTTCCAGACCTTGGAACATGCCGGCGAAGACAGCGTCAGTTTTCTGCCGGCACTTTTCAGCGAGCCGATTGTCTCCACCCGGAACGGTATCGTCCATCACTCTTTCAGCGGTCACTTTGCCTATCGGCAGGGCCCGTGGAAATTGCTCCTCGCCAAAGCGTCCGGCGGATGGAGTTCCCCCACCGAAGAAGAAGCGCCGGACAACGCCCCCATCGCCCAGCTTTATAATATGGAAGAAGATCCCGGCGAGACCGTCAACCTGTATGACTCCCATCCCGAGGTGGCTGAGCGTTTATTGAAACACCTTGAATCCGACCTGCGACGCGGACGCAGTACCGACGGTGCTCCGCAGCAAAATGATATTAAAGAAATCGTGCTCTGGAAGAGCCGTTGAGGAGAATTCTGATGAAATCTGTCGTTACCGCTGTATTCATGCTCGCCCTTCCGTTTTCCGTTCTGGCGGCCGGAATGGAACCCGACCGCAACGTGGTTTATAAACAGGTAGAGGGCGTTCAGCTCAAGATGCAGGTGTTCGAGCCGAAAGGCTTCCAGCCTACGGATAAACGGCCGGCGATTGTCTTCTTTTTCGGAGGGGGCTGGAACTCCGGTTCCCCGAAGCAGTTTTATCAGCAGGCCAGCGCCTTTTCCGATCTCGGCCTCGTTGCCTTTTCAGCCGACTACCGGGTAAAGAGCCGGAACAAAACCACGCCGTTCGAATGCGTGAAAGATGCAAAATCAGCCGTGCGCTGGATACGGGAACACGCAGCGGAACTCGGCGTGGATCCCAACCGGATTATCGCGGCCGGCGGCTCGGCGGGCGGTCATATTGCCGGAGCCACGGGCGTACTTGACGGATATGAAGAAGAAGGTGAAAATCTGGAGATCAGCTCCCGCCCCAACCTGATGATTCTCTATAATCCCGTGTTGGATACAACAGACAAAGGTTATGGCGCAAAGAACTTCAAGCCGGAGCAGCAAACGGACTTGTCACTTTGCCATCACGTAAAACCCGGCATCGTGCCGACGCTTATTTTTCACGGAACGAACGATACAACCGTTCCGTTTGAGAATGCAGAGCGGTTTGCCTTACTGATGCAGGAAGCCGGGAACGAATGTGTGCTGGTCCCCTTCGAAGGCAAAAACCACGGCTTTTTTAATGGCTCCTTCTTTCGACCCAAGAGCGGGGACGAAGCGTTTAATGCGACCATGGAACACTGCTCCGGTTTTCTCTCGGCACCGGGATATTTAAATCTGGGTGAACAGCTTTAAGAAGGCCTGTTTTGAACCCGAAACTGTCGGGGCGGAATCCCGCTGGCTTTCCGGAATTGACGGGTGAAATAGTTGCTGTCGTTGAATCCCACTTGAAAAGCAATTTCTGTGATGGAGGCATCGGTCTGCCGCAAGAGTTCCATGGCGCGCTGAATACGCAGGCGAACCAGATAATCGATGGGCGTCTGACCGGTGGCTTTGCGAAAAATGGTCAGTAAGCTACTGCTCGACATGTGGCCGATACGCGCCAGCTCATCAAGTTTCCAATCTTTGGAATAATTATTTTCCACCGCGCCGATCACATCGCCAACACGCAGGAGGGCCTGTGCTTCAGTCGAGTTTCCCCGGGTATAGGCCCGCGAAAAATAGGCGATCAATTCCAGCAGTTTAGCGCGAAGAACGATTTCGAAGCCCGGCGATTTTGTTAAACACTCCTTTTCCATCTCATCGCAAATCGCCTGAACATGCGCCAATTGAACTCGTTTAAGGTGCAGGCGACTGGCGAAGCGGTGTTGCTGCCGATAAGTGGGCTCTAACATAAACATGGCGCAGTAGCCCGGCATACAACGGAGTTCATTTTCGGGCAGCGCAAGCTGTTCCGGGCTGTACATGACATTATATAAAATCAGATCCTTCCGATCATGAAAAAAATGGCGCTGGCGACCCTGGAGCAGAAAAACATCGCCGGCGGTAATCGGCAGATCCATTCCTTCCAGCGATTGGAGGCCCTGCCCCTGCGCCACAATGACGAGTTCACAGAAATCGTGACTGTGCTCGATCTCGGTTAAATCATGCGGATGCGGCGGAGGATCATTCGGGGCAGGATTCGTGATACTTCTCCCCACCAGAATCGGAAATCCGGTCATTCCAAAATAGTCGTGTCCATCTGCTACGAGTGATTCCATGGTGAGAGATATAATGCTTTTAATGAGAAGAACCGCAAGAAAAATAATCCAACTCAGCCCTTATTACAGTCCGCATTCCACCTGTTTACAATATGATGCAACATCCCCAAACCATCCCCCCTCCCGACAACAAACTTGGATATAATGCTTAAACACTGGGATATCGTTCAGATTTATCGGGATATAGTAAAGGCAATTAAGAACGGTTACTGATTAAATGCTAATACTGAATTCAAGGTGTCTCCTCAGGGAGCTTCGCCTTGGACGGACTGAAAGGCAGCACAATGAAAGGAGATGAAAAATGAAGTTTATCAAGAGCATATTTGGCGCGGGTGCCCTGCTGATGGCAGCGAGCTCGCAGGCAGCGGTTATCGCATATGACAACTTTCCTCTGGACGGTGCGCTGGACGGATCAACCGGCGGCAGCGGCTTTACCAATGCATGGTCCGGCGGCTCATATACTATCGCCGGTGGCGTTGTCAGCGGAACGGGCAATTCGCTGCGTTCGCTCTCAAGCCCCCTCGGCTCAAACGGCACCATCTGGGTTTCATTTGATTTCGGTGTTGATAACAATCTAAACAGTTACGGCGGTCTCTCTTTCTTCGAAGGGTCCGTCGAACGCCTTCTGATCGGCGACTACTACGGGCAGGATGTATGGGGGCTCGACGGCAAGGCTGGATCTACAAAAAGTAAGTCCACGGTTTCCACGACCGGAATTAAAACGGGTGCAGCGAAAATCACGCTCGGAGCCGGAGCCGCAAGCATTGTTGAACTGTGGGTCGGAACAAATAATACCGATGCTGTAGACTGCTCGGGTCTGCCCGACGTCACCGTCTCTTCAGTAAATCTGGCGAACGTGGACACTCTTCGAATCGGTGCAGGATTCCAGATGAATTTTTCCGACCTGATTCTCGCAACCACCGCCGCTGAAGTCGGTGCCGTGCAAGACAGCGGAACCGTTTATGCAGCAGGTGCCTCAGGATCGTGGACGAATTCGGCAAACTGGTCTGCAGGTGTACCGACTGCATCCGACGCAGCCACGATTGATATCGGGGCCAATGTTACGCTGGAAACGGAGGAAAGTATCGAATCGTTGCGGGTAAAAACTTCAGCAGACCTGACTATCGCTGACGGTGGAAAACTTACCGTGATTGAAGAAGCGGAATTCGGTGCGGCCACCCTGACTTTCGGCATTGGAGCGGGCTCTTCCGGAACACTTGACGTCATGGGACCGCTGGATATAAGCGCAGCGACGCTTGCTCTCGATGGAAATCTGGATGGAGCGCAGCGAGTGATTGCAACAGCTGACGAACTGGTCGGCGAATTCGGCAACTATGCAGATGCTGCATTCGTGCAGAACTCGGCGGGTGTAAATTACTACATTTTCTATGTCACAAACTCGGAACCGAACTACATCGAAATCAATACCAACGGAGCGCAGTTTGCTGAAGTGGTTCTTCCGCCGCGCCCGACCGAACAGCTCATTATTGATGGCTTTGATCAGCGCTATATGGCCTACGACTACAATCCGTCTTCCGGAGTCTGGACCGACAGCGTATCGTCAGCCCAGAATGCGACCGCGAGCAATATTGCCGGGTTCTCGATCACAACCAACACACCGAACGGGCGGCCGGCAGTGGTGAATGTAGACAATGGGCTGGATATGGCTTTCACCCGCAGCAGCGCACTTTCCTCAACCGGTTTCACGATTCAGGCGGTCATCCGTATTGATTCTGGAAATACCGATGATCGGCAGGGACCATATGGTCTGGCACAAGCCGGCGGATGGGGAGGCCTCTACATGGGGCTCCGGGCGGCCGATGACGGCAATTCGGATATACGTGCCGGCAACCTCGGGAACACGGGAACCAAAGCCTCGGCATTGCTGATTGAAAATGCCAGCAGCACCATGTCTACGGATGTTTGGGGCATTTACACCCTTACGGTAGATCCGATGTCAACCACCCAGCTGGTGGCACAATGCAATCTGTTATCAGATGGTTCCAATGTATTCACGCATACACTCTCTGTTGCCGACGCAACAAACTGGGTTGGTGCCATTGGTACAGCCGGCGGCCTGTTCGCCGGTGAACGCGGAAGCGCGCTTGGAGATACCGATAACTGGCAGGGCGCGATTGCGGATCTGGTGGTCTATAACCGGGTGCTGGCCCCTTCGGAACTTGCCGATAATCAGGCGGCCTTCCAGACCATCTATCAAGTTCCGGTTACCTACCCGACTTCGATCGGCGATGTATCCATCGAGATGATTTCCGGCGGAGCGGATGTCGTGATCAGCTGGGCAACATCCGAGTACGGAACGTTTGCACTTGAGGCAACCGACAGCCTCACGTTTCCAGTGTGGGGCAATGTGGCAACAGGTATTCCGGGCACGGGCTCTGAAGTTTCGGTAACCACTATCGTTTCCGAAGCCGCAAGTTTCTATCGGGCGTACATTGAAGACGAATCAATGAACTGATTTTAATGGGGAAGCATTCCGCTTCCCCACTAAACACAACGGAGAACACCGGGTCCACGCTTAGGAACTCCAGCTCAGTTGCGGCCGGCACAGACCGTACGGCGCTGATATCCGGTGCAAATGGGGATTGTACCGAGTGCGATGATTGCGCCGCACATCATGGCAGTCGGTTCCGCCAATTTTCAGCAGGAAGCACTACCTTCATTCTATAAAACGGCCTGAATTTCAGCTTTGGGACTTTGTGCTATATGTTTGGGGAATAATAAAGGATACCGAAAAGCATATATGATTAATTATACGTTTTAAACCGGACTGCATTTCTCGCTGATGGGTCCGATAAAAACAGATACAATCTTCAGTTGGATATAATCATACTATGAATAAGCAAACCTCATATTCCACCAGACTCAGCTATGCCTCCAGCGACATGGCCGGCCAGCTGGTTTTCTGCGTGGTTTCATTTTATATCCTCAAATTTTATACAGACGTTGTCGGGCTCTCCGCCACGGTGGCCGGAACCATCCTTTTGATTGCCCGGTTCGAGGATGCACTCGACACGCCGATCTGGGGAATTTTCCTGGATAAAACCAAAAGTAAATACGGCAAAAGCCGTCCGTGGTTTTTATGGCTCTGCGTTCCCTTTGCGTTGTTCGGGGTGCTGACATTTCTCGCGCCCGATCTAAATGGAAAGGCGAAAGCGATCTATGCCGGAGCAACCTACATCATTCTCGGCTCACTCTACACCGGAATTAACACACCGGTATCCTCAATCCTTTCCGCATTAACGTCGGACTCCAAGGAACGGGTCACGCTGACCTGTTTCCGCATGTTCGGTTCCAAGGCGGGAGTCCTGCTGGTGAACGCCACCTTTCTGCCGCTGGTGGCCTGGTTTGGCAAAGGCGATGATAAACGGGGCTATATGATGGTGATGCCGATTTTTGCCGTGGTGTCTGTGCTGCTCTATCTGATCGCATTCCGTAACTTGAAGGAAACGGTTCCGGTGGAGCACAAACCGATGCCGGTTAAACGCGCATTCCAGGCATTTAAATTCAACTGGCCGTGGATTATTATTTTCGTCTCCTGCCTCTTCTTCTGGGTCGCGTTCATCGCACGCATCACCATGGTGCCTTATTTCTTTGAGTATGTCTGGGATCGAAAAGATCTCGTTCCGCTGGCCAACAGTATGGATGTAATTTCGATGCTCGCGATTTTTCTGATTCCCTGGTTTTGCAGATGGGGCAGCAAGGCTGCGGTCTGGGGCTGGGGGCTGGCGGGATCCGTCGGAGCTCAGTTTATTCTCTATGCAGGGCTGGCAACGCATTCGCTTCCGTTGCTGATGAGCGGCTGGATTGCCGGCATTCTCACCAGCGGTGTGGCATTGGCGCTTCCCTTTTCGCTGATTGCGGACAGCGTTGATTACGGCGAATGGAAAACAGGAGTTCGTTCCGCCGGGTTGCTGACCGCCATCGGCACGGCGTTCTGCCTGAAAGCAGGCAGCGGGCTGGGCGGAGCTTTACCGGCCTGGATACTTGGTGCAACAGGCTATGCTGCCAATACACAGCAGACTGCCGGCGCGATTGCCGGAATTAACTTCGGGTTTATCTGGTTACCGGTAATCTTCTATTTTCTCGCGCTGCTGCCCGTACTTTTTTATCGGAAATTTGAAAGGATGGAGCCTCGGATTCATGAAGAGCTGAAGACGCGCCGCGGAGAGATAATTGATGTTTAATTTTGTTCAGCATGAAACTTCCGGTGTATTTGCGGCGAATGGAAAGCGCCTGAAAATCACCTTTATGAACTCAGAAACGGTCCGGGTATCCTATATTGAAGCAGACGCATTTGTGGAGGGTGAAAGCGCGATTGTAACAGCACCGGCTTCGCATTCCGGTTTTACCGTTGCAGAAGAAAACGATTCGGTGGTCCTTTCCACCTCGGATCTGAAGGTGTCCGTTTCGAAGAAATCCGGTGCAATCGGGTTTATGGATGCCGCAGGAAACGTGCTGCAGCAGGAACCGGCTCGCGGCGGAAAATCGCTGATCAAAAAAGACGTATTCCGCAATGTGTATGACCACTCGGCTGAAGTTTCAACCGGGCAGAATATTGACGGCGCACGCGCCGAGGGCGAAGCGGTTGACCGGATCTTCGACCGCCATGCGTTTGAGGCCAAACTCGAATTCACCTTTGCCGACGACGAAGCGCTGTTCGGGCTCGGCTCGCACGAAGAGGGCTACGGCAATTTACGAGGCAAATCGCAGCAGCTGTATCAGCAGAACATGAAAATGGTGGTACCGTGTCTGGTCTCCTCCAAAGGCTACGGTCTGATGTGGGACTGCTCCTCGACCATGGTTTTCCACGACGACGCCTACGGCAGCTACTGGTGGGCAGAGTGCGTCGACCAGATCGACTATTACTTTATCGGCGGCGGCAATGCTTCCGCCATCGCAAAAAATTATTATGCCCTCACCGGTACCCCTCCCCTGCTGCCACGCTGGGCTTTCGGCTATGTGCAGTCGAAAGAACGGTATGTGAACGCGGAAGAAATGCTGGGTATTGCACGGGAATACCGCCGGCGCAATATCCCGCTCGATGTGCTGGTGCTCGACTGGAAGTCGTGGCCGGACGGCAATGGATGGGGCCAGAAATCGTTCGACCCCGCGCGTTTTCCAGACCCTGTAAAATTTATTGATGAACTCCACGCCATGGGCGTCAAACTGATGGTCTCCATCTGGCCCATCATGTCCGGAGACTGCCCAAACCAGATTGAGCTGCGCGAGCAGGGTCTGATGCTTGGAAATCAGTCCACCTACAACGCATTTGATTCCAATGCTCGGAAAATCTACTGGAATCAGGCGAATGAAGGCCTTTTCAGCAAGGGCGTTGACGCCTGGTGGTGCGACTGCACCGAGCCCTTTGAAGCCGATTGGGAAGGTACTGTTAAACCGGAGCCGCATCTTCGTCTGATCAAAAATACGGATCAGGCCAAACGGTATCTTGATGAAGGCCAGACGAATGCCTATTCGCTGTTTCACTCACAGGGAATTTATGATGGCCAGCGAGCGGCCAATGATAAAAAGCGTGTCGTAAACCTCACACGCTCTTCCTATGCCGGACAGCACCGCTACGGAACCATCAGCTGGAACGGCGACATCTGCGCCACCTGGGAAGTACTCAAACGCTCCATTCCGGAAGGCGTCAATTTCTGCGCGACCGGCGAACCGTATTGGACACTCGATATAGGGGCCTTCTTTGTCGGCTCAGATCCGGAAAACCGCTGGTTCTGGAAGGGCGATTATGATGCCGGATGCCGCGGCCTCGGACCGATGGAGGGAACCGAACCGATTGCCAACGACAACGGTTGCACCGATCTCGGGTATTGGGAGCTTTATACCCGTTGGCTGCAATACGGTTGTTTCCTGCCGATGTTCCGCTCGCATGGAACCGATGCCGCCCGCGAAATCTGGCGCTTTGGCGATGAAGGCAACCGATTTTACGATACAATAGCGAAATTCATCCGGCTTCGGTATCAAATGCTTCCATACATCTATTCGGTGGCGGCCGGTGTGGCCGATGCCGGCCTGGCGCTATTGCGCCCGGTGGCGCTGGTATATCCGACGGATTCCAACACCTTCGACCTGACCGATCAGTATTTCTTCGGCCCCGGTCTGATGGTTTGCCCGGTGATTCAGCCGATGTATTATGAGCAAAATTCCCAACCCCTGGAAAGGGTTCCGGAAATGCGGCCGGTTTATCTTCCGCAAGGTTCCGGGTGGTACGATTTCTGGACGGGTGAAATACACGAAGGCGGCCAGCATATTGAGGCGGCGGCTCCTTTGGAAACGATTCCGCTGTTTGTTCCGGCTGGAACCATTCTGCCGATGGGGCCGGTTGAGCAATATGCCGGAGAACTGCCGGAAGCCCCGCTGAAAATCCATGTCTACACGGGAGCTGATGCCTCGTTCGTTTGGTATGAAGATGCCGGCGACACGTATGCGTATGAAAACGGCGAATGCGCACGGGTGACATTGAAGTGGAATGAAGCCGAGCAGAAGTTGAATATTTCTGATCGGGAAGAATCGTTTGAGGGCATGGTCTCAACCCGCACGCTGAAGGTAGCGTTCCATACCGTGGAAGGATTGAAAGAAACTGAAATTGAATACAGTGGAAAAAAGTATGTAGTTCCGCCTTTAGGCGGCTCTGCGGAATGACCGCCTAAAGGCGGAACTACAAACCTTTAACGAACCTTTTTAACAGGAGTTTAAAAATGATGATCAAATATATCGCAAGTTTAGCCATCGTGTTATCGATCGGGTGCGTCACTGCGGCTCCGCTGGAATTCTATGTTTCGCCGCAGGGAAATGACCGGAACCCCGGAACGAAGGAAAAGCCCTTCCAATCGCTGGAAGGTGCCCGGAATGCGGTGCGCCAGGTGAATCAGAACATGGAGGATGACATCATCGTTCATTTTGCCGGAGGAACCTACCGCTTTCAGGAACCCGTTACGTTCACGCCGGCCGACTCGGGTATGAACGGCCACCAGATTATTTATCAGCCCTATAAAGACCATGAACCGATTTTCAACGGAGCCGCAAAGATCACCGGCTGGAAAAAATATGATGGGAACATCGTACAGGCTCGACTGGATCATACAGAAAAGCTGCGCTCCCTGTTTGTGAATGGCCGGCGGGCCTACATGGCAGAAACGGCTGCGGCGGCGAAAGGAGCCTGGGGCCGTTTTGAAGTCAAAGCCGGCGAAGCGGACTGGGCCTGGGTGAACGGGTCGACGGCCGATGGCGTGACTTTTGATTCCAATGAAATCCTGGATCTTAAAAATGCGGAGAACGTCGAGGTTCGCAAAAACACCAAATTCAACTCACACATTATCTGCGTTCGGGATATCGCAACCGAAGCCGGCGATCGGGTGCTTAAATTTCAGCAGCCCTATGCGGCCATTGCGATGAATATCAAGTATGGCCGATACACACCTGACCGCGATCATGCGGTCGTGAATGCCTTTGAATTTCTGGATGAACCGGGTGAGTTCTATTTCGACACCAAAAAGAAGACACTCTATTACTATCCGCGTTCCGGTGAGGATATGGAAACTGCTGAAGTTTACGCTCCAACCCTTGGAAGCCTGATTACGATTCAGGGCCGGTCTAAAACCGAGCGGGTTCATAACCTTATTTTTAAAGGCCTTACCTTTGCGTATACCGAAGCGGTGCTTCCCGAAGTAGACGGATCGTTTGGTAAATCCACCGTGCAGGCGGCTACATTTGTCAGGGCCTTTGATGAGCCGAACTGGCATACAACCGCTTATCGCGCCTACGACACCATGCCCAACGCCATCACCGTATCCAGTGCGGAGTCCATTCTGTTTGAGGATAACATCCTCAAGCACATCGGCAATGAGGGCATCGGTTTTATCAATGAAGTCGTCGACACCGAATTTATCGGAAACCTCGTCTACGACATCGGCGGTTCCGCCATTCAGGTGGGCCATCCCCAGCATGTCTATGAAGGCGATGAGCATGAACATGCCATCTATCCGCCTGATGTTGAGGGCGTTTGCCGGAATGTGCTCATTGAAAATAATGTGCTCTACGATATGACGACGATGTTCTACGGACATGCACCGATCACGGCCTATTTTGTCGATGGCCTCAGGATTCGTAAAAATCATATCCAGAACTGCAACTATTCCGCCGTCAGTCTCGGATGGGGCTGGAATAACTTTGATGAAATTACGATTCCCGACAACCCGACCACCACCTGTCGGAATAACACCTTTAACAACAACCGTGTTTATGACTGCATGAAAATGCTGCACGACGGCGGCGCGTTTTACACCCTGGGCAGCCAACCGGATTCCGAAGCAAGCGGAAACTATGTGAAGGCGGCAACGGAGCATTTCCAGGGCGTCTATCATCCGGACGAAGGCACCGCCTGGTATACGGGATCGAATCTGGTGTTTGAAATCACCCCCGGGCAGGATAATTTCGAGCTGAATAAGTGGCGTTGGAAACACGACAACCACTACCGCAACATTTATTCGACGTCTTCGAGCCAGCGGGAGGGAGCACCCAACTGCACGATTTCAGATCTTCATGTAATCCCCAATGCCGACTGGCCGGAGGAAGCGTTGGCCATCATTCGTGCGGCCGGCCCCGATGCGGAATACCAGCACCTGCTTGAAGTGATTCCGGGACTTATTTTTGAACCCGGCAAGCGCTATGATACACGCGAGCAAATTGTTGATCCCAATGCCGTCGTGAAAGTGGACTATGTTGCCCCGACGACCGAAGGTCGATATGAAGCCGAACAGGCCAACTTGTCCGGCGGAGCAAAAATTGAGAAGCAGCACACCGGTTTTTCCGGAACGGGCTTTGTGGGCGGATTCTACAAAAGCGGTACCGCAAAAACGACCTTTGCGGTAAATGTGCCTGAGATGGGAACCTATACTGTTTTGATTCGATATGCAGCCGGTCATAACGACAGCTCGAATATGGCAATCTATGCAAATGGCGAAAAAAGCGAGATGCTCAGCTTTAAGTCTACGAGAGACTGGGACACGTGGAATAATCTGTCTGTTTCGATTTTCCTGAATGCCGGCGTGAATACCATTTCCCTGAGGGCGGAATCCAGCTCCCCAGACTCGATCAATATAGACTATATTCAAATCTCTAATTAACAGAGGTATTCACCTTTCTTCGCGCTGCGTTTACTGATGCGGGACAGTTCTGACGGAGTTAATTCCGTATAATACCATTTACCAAAACATACCGGACCAAACTGCAGAGCTGTTCCCCGCTCAGCCGTATTACAGATTTTCTCTGTGTTCTCAGCATCTCTGCGAGAAATTAAATTCATACCGCAAAGTTATTACGATTGAATATAATAACGACAAATCAAATACCGCTGATTCAAAAACGGCTACAGAATATTTCCTGCCCCCAAGGCGGTGGATTGAGTGTAAAATCTCCGCTTGATCCGACGACGCTATTCGCCGGCTCTCCATCCTGATGGTTAAACGGCAGCCGTCGAACAGAGCAGCTCTTTACCGCCTCATCTCCGAATGGATGGTGCGATAGGCAGAGGGCGTCATTCCAATACGTTGTTTAAATATACGAGAAAAATAAGCGGGATCTTCGATACCGACACATTGTGCAATTTCAACGATTGGAAGATCGGTTTCAGTCATCAACCGACAGCATTCTGCGATGCGTAGATTATGAAGGTATTGACCAGGAGGAACATCAAACTGTTCTCCCCAGCGTCGCCGGAAAGTGGAAAAGGATACCCCGAAATCGTTTGCGATCTCCCTGATATCATAGTTTTTTTCCGGTGCCGAGGCCATGGCCTGGGCCAAGGCGGCTACGGCTTCAGATCCGGGATCCGGATTTTCGTCGCCGGGCAGCAGCGTTTCCATAATGATATTTTCAGCCCGGGCATCGATGCGGTCGGCTTTCCCCGGCCGCTAATCCGGAGTTTCCAGCAGGGGCAGTAGCGCCCGGATAGTACGCATTACGGTCGGAACATTTTGGATCGACCATAAATGGTTATTTTTTCCCATCAATCCCTTTGCCTGCAGCTCCCCCTGCTTTTCCGGCGGGATAGTCAGGTAAAACTCTTCCCAGGTTGTTCCCGGAAGCGGTCCGTAGGTAGCTCGCACACCGGGAAACTGGGTGAATACGCACGGCGCCTCGATGGCGAGCTTCTGCCCATTATGAATGAAAGTGCCTCGGCCGGAAAGGATGATTGAATAATTGAACGTGGGGCCCGCCCGATCCACCCATTCACTTTTCTCAGGAAAATAACCTGCACCGTGTAGGCGTAACCCATCGAAGCGCCGTGGCATCGTCTGAAAATTGCGGTGAATGGCATTCTCACAAATCATCTGAGCATTTTGTCCAACAAATTTGAGCAATCAATCTATTTACGACTGTTTATCAGGATATATCATGAGCAGATTATTTTATAGGTCGTATAAATTCGATCCACAAACACAACAAGAAAGGTGCTGGAATGAAGAAAAATAATAATCTGTTAATGACGGGAAGTGCAGTGGCGGCAGGCTGCTTAATCGGATGTTCAACGATCGCCGCAGTGCAACCGATTGAATTGAACTATGTCAAATTGGCGGATGGCACCAGTGTGAGTGCGCATCCCGTGCAACACAAAAAGCCGAACATCGTCCCGGTCGCTGACTCGAATGAAACCATAGTCATCGATGTAAAGAACGTGATAAACCCAAACCTAAGCGGGATTGGCGGAGCCTTTAACGAGATTGGAGGAGAGGCCTTTGCGAGCCTACCCAAGACCAAACAAAAAGAGGTGGCTGAAGCATTATTCAGCCCCACTGAAGGCTGTGGTTTTTCGCTCTGCCGCACCGCCGTCGGGGCTTCAGATTTCGGGCTGACTGAGTACAGTTATAGCGAAACACCGGATGACTATGAAATGAAACATTTTTCGGTCGACCGGGATGTGCCGACCGTATTGGCCTTTATTAACGCCGCACAGGCTGAAAATGAGGAACTTCGCATTTTTGCCTCTCCGTGGAGTCCGCCGGGCTGGATGAAAGAGTCCGGATCGATGGATGGGGGCGACAAAAATAAAGAGCAGAATGTGCTCAAAGACGACCCCGAAATCTATGAAGCGTATGCCCTTTATTTCACCAAATATATCCAGGCCTATGCGAAACATGGAGTCAACATTGAGCGGCTAATTATTCAGAATGAAACCGATATGAATCCGAAATATCCGGGGTGCGACATGAAGCCGGAGCAAATGGCCGAACTGACCTTTGACTATATTCAGCCCGCACTGAAGAAAGCCCGCCTTAAAACCGAGTTATGGGCCGGCAGTTTCCGAGGAAAGCGGAGAGATGCGGAAACCTTTATGACGCTGCCGGGCGCCGATCAGATTGCAGGACTGGGACTGCAGTACTGCAGTTCAAAAACCCTGAAAACGCTTCGCACAAACTACCCCGACACCAAGCTGATGCATACTGAAGGAAGATGCGAAAACGGAAGAAACTCCATGGCGCAGGCGCGTAAGCGGTTGAGTGAAGTCGCAATGTGGCTGAATGGCGGCTGCGAAAACTATTGCTACTGGAATATCGTGCTGAACGAATCCAGCGAAAGTGCCTGGGGCTGGAAACAGAACAGCCTGATCAATATTGACCGAAACGCCGGAACTGTAACCTATAATTCCGACTTCGCGCCGATGGCCCTGTTCAGTCAGTACATTCGTCCGGGCGATCAGAGCCTGCCGGTTAGCACGCCGGAAGATGTGCACGCGATTGCCGTGCGTAACAAGGATCGGCTGGTTCTCTTTCTCCAGAACGATGCCGAGCAACCGATCACACGAAATATTGAGCTGTCATCTGGAAATAAATATGCGATTGAACTGCCTGCACAGGCACTTTGCGCGGTAATTATGCATTGATCCATACTCACCCCTGATTCAAGGACGATGATGCCGGCCGGATGTTTGGCCGGCAGGGATCCAATTTTCCTGAAGGCGGAAAGCAAGTCGCCGGATTTTATCAAAATCGGCGGCATTCAGATCACGAATCAACAGCGTCTCCCGAACGCTGCAGAGCAGCCGGGTGATGCTATTGGTCTTTTTTCTTTGGGAAACGGTCGGGCAGCATCGATCCATCCTGCCAATGCCCTTCAATCAGAATTTCATTTCGAATGGATGGAATCCCGAATTGATTGGTATTCACCAGCGCCACCAAGGCCCGAATGGCGGCACAGCCGATTTCTTCGGGATTCTGATCGATGCCCGCATCGATCGGGGTGTCATGAATACTTGCGGTGGCGAGGCCGATATCCGAGGGCACACGATAGCCCAGATGCTCCAGCATCAAAGGGAGTTTTCCAATATCTGTAAAAATGGCATCCGGTTTTTCACTGCGAATCCATTGATCGAGCCGTTCCAGTTGCATCGTATTATTATCATTTTCATTTAAAACCAGCAGCGGAAGCTGATCTTTCGGAGGAAGTCCCCGCTGCGCCCAGGAAAACCCGACACCGGATATCCGGCTGCGAAAGAACTCACACACATAGCCGATGCGCTCGTACCCTTTTTTGCGAATCTGGTCAAACGCCAGCATTGCATTGGTCGTCTGGGCCCCCGTGATAAAGTGCGCCTCAGGAAACGGAATGGTTCGCCCCAGACGAATGATGGCATAGTCTTTCCAGGGGAACCCGCACCAGTTAAATTCCGGATCCCGCAGAGGAGCCAATACAAGGCCCCGAATATTGCGGGCTTTAAAAATATCATTTAGACGGCGCGGCGGAAGTTCCGCAATCCTGAATTCCTCCAGGCGAAATCCCAGTTGATTTGCGGTCTGAAAGGCCCCCTGCCAATAGAGGTCGAATTCCAGATACTCCCGAAGTTTACCCGGTTCCTTCCAGGGATTGACCCAGGCCAATGCTGCCTGCAACGGCCTTTTTTTCCCGGTCAGCCGATAATTGGATAAGGCGGAAAGCATCGGATCCGGATTATACCCCATATCCACCGCGGTTTCCTGCACGCGCTTCCGCATGGCTTCTGAAATCCGGGGATGATTGCGCAAGGCTAATGAAACCGTAACGTGTGATACGTTCAATGCGATGGCAATATCCTTTTGAGTGATCCTCCTGTCGGGACGGTTCTCCAGAGGCTCATTATCGGCTTCATTCATCGGGTACGGCTCCTTTTTAAGCGAATGAAACAAGCTAACATACAACCCCATACTTTTCAGCGAAATTTACCCGAAAATAAAGGGTTTAATTAAGTAAGCAAACAACTGCTGGATGAAGAACAAACCACACTCTAGTGTCCTGATTCATAAATAGGTTTATTTAACTTCGTTCTGGCCCGATTGATTTTTTCCAAGATGTCTTTGCCTTTGGCAACCCAGCGAT
>JARNMJ010000229.1 GCA_029432795.1 Pontiellaceae bacterium B12219 | reverse complement strand
TTCAAAGAGAGAAAAAAGTGGGTCTTATATTTTTTTGCCCTGTTGACAAAACTTCAGCCATATGAACGTTATGGGTGAGCCGCCGGTGAACATAACCTTCACTTAATCAACAGGCGTCGGCCACCGTAGGCTCCACCCACTGGTTGGGCATTTTTTTTACGGTTGAATGGTTTGTTTTCCGAAGTTCGGAAATTGTTTCACATTGGTCCTGATTTGATTTATCCGTTGAGCGGAATTGATTATCCAGAATGGGATTTCTCTTCCTGTTTGATTTTCGTTCCTGTCTGGTTTCTCGGAGAATCCGAATTGATTTCTTCTTCCAAATTTTACTCTGTCACAAATCAATTTATTTCCACAGCCCAGACCTTATGCCTGAAGTTGATGGCGCCTCGGTCCTTTTCCCTTTAAATTAAGAGGCGTGCCCTCGGGGGTTCCGCGGGCTGCTCTCCCG
>JARNMJ010000228.1 GCA_029432795.1 Pontiellaceae bacterium B12219 | reverse complement strand
AACACCTGTTCCCATTCCGAACACAGAAGTGAAGGGCCTCAGCGGCAATGGTACTAGGGGGTAGACCCTGGGAGAGTAGCACGCAGCCGGTTTTTGTTTTTTTTCTTCCAGTGATTGGAAGATGATATTTTCCCTGGTTCGACCAGGCATCGGGTAATTCATGCGGCTCCGGCTGCCGATTACCGCCCTCACAATACTATGCGAGTCCGAGAGAAACGGGCCATATGAATGAGGTTTGCTCTTTTATAAAACTTTTTTAACGAAAGCGGTTGACTCACTCAGCGAGTCTGATAGGTTGTCCGCCGCTTCAACGGAAAAGACACTGTCCGCAGCGTCATTGAGTTGAAGCTTTTTGTTCTTTGAAATCAGAATAACTCATAAGAAATATATGACGAAATGAAGCATCGCTTCGAATCAGAAGTGGTGCGGTTTGTTATAGCCAATTCTTTGA
>JARNMJ010000227.1 GCA_029432795.1 Pontiellaceae bacterium B12219 | reverse complement strand
GATTCTGTTTTGGATCGATTTCTGTGCCTTCAAATTCTGTTTCGATGATTGGAAATTTTCAGTTGAGCAGAATTGTTTTTATTTCTGTACCGAACAGTGTGTTGAGTAGATTCGGTTTATTCGCTGCATGTACCGAATCTGTTTTTTTATGACTTAGATAGATGCAGTTTTTCACGTTACAGTACCGCATCCATTTACGCCGTCTCATGCAGTTTAAAATCAGAACTACAATCTCAGAAATATCTTTCCAAGTACAATATAAAAGACGGCATGCAGTAATTCAGATAAAGCCCGAAAGGCGATTCGATCAGGTAGGGACATTTCGATGAAAGGTCCGCACGTTCGCCGGGCCCGATCCACCGCAAGCGGTTTCGTCGAAACCGCCCTACCTGCTGCTCTGGGTAGGGACATTTCGATGAAATGTCCGCACGTTCGCTGAGCCGATCTGCCGCAA
>JARNMJ010000226.1 GCA_029432795.1 Pontiellaceae bacterium B12219 | reverse complement strand
TTTATGCGGTCGAAGACAGAACACCACGGGTTTACCCGTGGATGAATGAGCCCGGAGGCGTTATGGTTCCAAGTTATGGAAGTACGAATAGCATCACATTGTGCATATAGGCTGCAGTATCATGTCATTTGGGTCTGTAAATACCGCCGGAGGATCCTGAAGCCTGGAGTCCAGGCTTATCTCAAAACGGTATTGAATGGGCTGCTGCGAAGTATGCCCGGCGTTGAAATCGAGCTGATTGGCTTTGACGCAGATCATCTTCATATGGTCATGATTATACCCCCGAAATATAGCATTTCTGAGGTCATGGGCCGCTTAAAAAGTCAATCGGCGTCGGTCTTGCGAAAGAAGTTTGAATGGCTCTCAAAGGTGTATTGGAAAGAAAATATTGTATGGTCGCCGGGATATTTCGTCAGCAGTGTTGGCGTTGATAAAGAAACAATCGTCAAATATGT
>JARNMJ010000225.1 GCA_029432795.1 Pontiellaceae bacterium B12219 | reverse complement strand
TAAAAACCGAACCAGTGGTTGGACTTTACGGTGAAAACGTCTGTTTGATCCGGTCAGAGTTTTTGTTCACCGAAAGTCACCCATAACGTTCGGTACAGAAATAAAAACAATTCTGCTCAACTGAACATTTCCAATCATCGGAACAGAATTTGAAGGCACAGAAATCGATCTAAAACAGAATTAACAGTTGAGAAAAAAATGCAGGAATACACGTATTCAATCACACGAAACAGAGTGAAGTTTCTGAGCATCATTGCTTTGCGGATGAAATTAAAAAGAATACGCAACTGGACTGAAAAACAATAAAAACCGAACCAGTGGGTGGAGCCTACGGTGGCCGACGCCAGTTGATTAAGTAAAGTTTATGAGCACCGGCGGCTCACCCATAACGTTCGGTACAGAAATAAAAACAATTCTGCTCAACTGAAAATTTCCAATCATCGGAACAGAATTTGAAGGCACAG
>JARNMJ010000224.1 GCA_029432795.1 Pontiellaceae bacterium B12219 | reverse complement strand
AACGTTAAGGCTGACCTGCCGTGCTCACAAACGTTGACCGGATCTCCGGGCGTTTTCACGGTAAGGTCAAGCCTCTGGTTCGGATTATCTTGGTTGATATGCTTCCAGCTCTTTTAGTCTGGCTTTGTGTTTTATGATGAAGGATTCATAAATCTCTATTTCATCTTTCAGATTCACACATGCTGTTGCCAAAGCTTTCGCTTCCTTTTCATCATGACTTGGATTCTGGAGTAACTGAGTCAGTTTATTTTCCTTGGTTTTGTACTCGGCTTGTTTCTCAGCGATGGAATCTTCGCTGACTTGGATATAAGTTTTCTGAACTTTGATATGCGCTTTGATTTCCCGTTGAGTCATGTTAGACGGCTCGGGAGTTTTGGTTTTGCATCCCGCAATGGTGAGAATGACGCATGTTAAAACTAATGATGTAGAGAATTTCATTTTCATATTTTCCTTTATCCGAACGTT
>JARNMJ010000223.1 GCA_029432795.1 Pontiellaceae bacterium B12219 | reverse complement strand
GCGGCGATAAGTACCACGTTGCTTTCGGCAGTGATCCAGTCATTGGAATGATTCACCGATCCGGCGCCGATGGAATCAACCTCGAGCCAGTAGTTGGTGCTCCAGGTCCAGGTCAGCACCGCGTCGTTGGTATGTACCAGCGTGAAGGCATTGGTCGTGCCGGACGCGGGATCGTGACCGATCATGCTCCAGCCGGTGTTGACATACTGCGTGCTGCCGAGCGTTTCAATCGAATCAACCGAGTTGCTCAGCGCGGTGCCGTAGCTGTTGGTATAGATGCCGGCAACGGGTTCGGTTACACCGTGCGCCGAAACCACTTCAAACGTATGTTTGTTGAGCGCAAAGACGGCGGCGATCGAACGGGCCTGCGTCATCGGAACCGTGATGGTATCTCCGACGATGACACTCTCGTTCGTGTCTCCGCTCCAATATGCAAAGTGATAGTTGTTGGATGCGGAAGCGGTA
>JARNMJ010000222.1 GCA_029432795.1 Pontiellaceae bacterium B12219 | reverse complement strand
GGCTCTCCATCAAATACGGGGGCGAGGGCGATCTCCGACTGCTACGATAGCAGTTGGATTAAGTAAAGGAGATCGCCATGCCCGAGAGAAAGATAGAGTTCATTGGTAAGGGATTCAATATCCATTCTGTGAGTGGTTATGACCCCATCATTATTGAAGCCGAATATGTCGGACCGGTTGCTTGTCCCGACTGCGGATCAAAGCAGCTACGGACCAAAGATCGTATTCAGCGGATGATCCGCCATGAAAGCTTTGGACGGCGTAAAAGCTGGATCAAGCTGGTCGTCCGCAAATATCAATGCTTGGGTTGCAGTCGTTATTTCAGGGCTCGGATGCCCGGTATCCTGCCCTACAAACGGAGCGCAGAGTATTTTCGCAGGGAGGTTTGCCTGAACCATCGTGATGGCATCTCCCAGGCACAGATTAGGCGTAACTGCCGGATCGGGACAGCCACCGTGGAACGCTG
>JARNMJ010000221.1 GCA_029432795.1 Pontiellaceae bacterium B12219 | reverse complement strand
CTAATTTTTTTTACCCTGTTGACAAAACTTCAGCCATATGAACGTTACGGGTGAGCCGCCCCGGGAAATAAACTTTAACCTAATCAACGGGCGTTTTCACGGTAAGGTCAACCCGCTGGTTCGAAAATTATTTTATCTGTTGATGTGCCTCACAGTGAAAATCACTTTCATCCTGTTGATCCAATCTGGTCAGGTTGCACATAATTTCCTGAGTAGGATCAGAATCTTTTATACATGTTGTGCATAGTGATGGTTTCTTGATGAGGTCTGGATTTAGTTCATTTCCATCATCATCAAAATATCCAGAGAGTGGTTCTTGATTGTTCATATTATTTTCTATTTCGAACGTTATGGATGAGCTTCGCAAAAATCATCCGTGCTTTTCAAACTTGATGCGTGCAACTGACGTTGAAAATCAGCCTGCGTTTTTTGCGTAGGCTCAAGCCACTGGTTGGAATTTTTTGTTTTGCACCA
>JARNMJ010000220.1 GCA_029432795.1 Pontiellaceae bacterium B12219 | reverse complement strand
AAGCCAACTGGACGGAGGCGCATATGCGCTACCTGCGCGAACTGGTGATGCCGGAGCGTGCACAGAAAATGGTGATGGAGGAATATCTGCTTCGGATCGATGCCGCTACGGCGCAGGTTGGACGGATTGATCATCAGATGGAGCTGCTTCTGCAGACCTGGAGCCGCCGCCCGTTCGTTGAGGCGTTGATGGGCTTCCGGGGATTCAAGACAACGGCAGCGATGGTGCTTACGGCCGAGGTAGGTGATTTTCTGCGGTTCGCACATCCGAAACAGTTCATGGGATTTCTGGGTATGGTGCCGAAGGAAAATACCACCGGCCAACATCGCCGGCAGGGGAATATCACCAAGTGCGGCAATTCGCATGCGCGCTGGATGCTCATTGAAAGCGCCGGGCATTACCGAATGCCGCCCAAGGTATCCAAAGCGCTTTCGAAACGGCAGGAAGGCTTGAGCCGCGAAGTACGCGCACTCTCCTGGCATGCGCAGAACCGGCTTAA
>JARNMJ010000021.1 GCA_029432795.1 Pontiellaceae bacterium B12219 | reverse complement strand
GTCATTGATTTCTATTTGAAGAATTGGTCTACCCATGCAAACCATCATGCCATAACTTTTTGTAATGTAAACCTATTTACGGCTCAACACACTAGGATCCGAGTATTCCAGTGATAGCGTATTTTCGGTCAGCGGTGTCGGATCACATCTGAGCTATTCAGACTCGCTTACTTTTGACGGGGCCTTCGGTAATCTTTTATCGGTTTCTAATGGAGCTACTCTCAGTTCTCGTCAGGCGAATATCGGTTTTATCGGAAATAACAATCGGGCATTGATTTCCGGTAGTGGGTCGCTGTGGAGTAATGAAGCTGCATTTGTGGTCGGCCACAATGGTTCCGACAATGTGATGTCAGTTAATTCAGGTGGGAATTTCTATAGTGGTGCCGCTGAGATTGGGGAGCAGTTCGAAGCAGAACGCAACCTGGTTAAAATTTCGGGTGTGGGTTCTCAATGGAGCAATGAATCTGCTCTGATCGTCGGAGGATACGGCAGAAGCAACAGTCTGGAGGTTGTTGCTGGAGGGCAGGTGTTTAGTCAGACCGGAATCGTCGGTAATAACAATCGTGCGAATATCGCGAGCTTCGATCATCAGGGATACAATCGTGCAACTGTTAGTGGCACAGGTTCCGTATGGAGTAATTCATCAGAACTGATCGTGGGCAACTATGGTTCCGGAAATGAATTAATGGTTCTGGACGGGGGAGCAATTTACAACGATGCCGGATATATTGGGTATGCCTCCAGTAACAACTATGCCGAAGTGTCAGGCGAAACTTCCCAATGGATAAATGAAAGAGAGCTCTATTTGGGATATTTGGGCAACAGCAATTTGTTGGACGTCTCAAATGGAGGTCAGGTAGCGAGTAGCGACGGGATAATAGGATTTGCCAGCGATGATAACGCGGCAATAATTTCTGGAATCGGTTCGTCATGGAGTAATTCAGCCAACCTGTATATCGGTTATGAAGGTGCGGGTAATCAATTGGTGATAGAGGAAGGGGCTTCGGTAGATAGCCGTTTCGGTTTTATTGGAGGTCATAACAATGACGAGTTTCCCACACTGCACCCATCAGCTTCGAACAACAGCGTAGTTGTCGAGGGGGGCGATTCTTCATGGAATATCAGTGACACTTTATTTGTTGGATTACGTTCCTCCGGGAACTCCTTGGTTGTTACAAATGGCGGTGCTGTCAGTAGTGGTTCGGGTGTCATTTCTTCGAGTGCTGCAGTGTTTGGGGATAATACAGCGATCATTTCTGGAGAAGGGTCCGTTTGGAGTAACCGTGGCGATTTGACTGTTTCAGATAAAGGTGTGATGCAGATTCTTGATGGTGGTCATGTTGAAAATGAGTTCGGTGTAATTGGTGTTGGGGTAATGCCGAGTAGCAGCGTTTTGGTTTCAGGGGTAGGTTCTGTGTGGAGTAATCGTTCAGCACTTGTTGTAGGTTCAAGCGGGAGCCGGGGAAGTGGTTTATCAGTTTCTGATGGCGGGCAGGTTTTTTCTGCGTCCGGCATAATCGGAGAAAATCGATTGGCGATGGATAATGAGGTCGAAGTTTCCGGTGTCGGTTCTCTCTGGAATAATTCCGGAGAATTAGTCATCGGTTATGGAAGCGCTGGAAATATGCTCTCAGTGCAGGACGGTGGTCGGGTTACGAGTGGTTCCATAACTATCGGGGAAAATTCTGCTGAGGCTTATGGGTTCTCCGGAAATGGAAACGCTGTATCTGTTTCGGGTGCTGGATCATTACTCAAGAGTGCCGGGGACCTGAATTTGGGCTACAACGGTTCCGATAACTCTATGCAGATCGAGGATGGCGGCTATGTTTACAGTCGGGGCGGTAGCATCGGCTACGGTGCATTGGCTGATTCCAACCGCGTAACGGTTGCGGGGAATGAGTCAACCTGGAATGCGGGCTATCTTGGACTGCTGATTCCGGGCGGCCAAGGGATTTCTGTTGGTTCCGGAAATGTCTCCATCACCCCCGGCACATTTTATTGGGCCAACGGAAGTTTTTGGTCAAATGATATTGCGGCGGGCGGTGGCAGTGGACTTTATCCCGGCGTTACTTTCCCTCCGTTATTGGTTGCGACGCAGCTGATTTATGAAGTCAGTTTTGGCGATCTGGCCGTCGGTAGTTCCGGCTCATTTAACACACTGGATATTGAAGATGGAGGTCTGGTGGCCAGCGACTTTGGTATCATCGGCGAAATGTCCAATGCCTGGTTTAATGCGGTGTCAGTGACGGGCTCGAATTCTGAATGGCGTACGTTTCGGGATCTCTCGCTTGGTGGCCGGATGTCGAAATTCTATTATCAGACGTTCAATGGTCTGAAAAATGACTGGGTTGATGGCGGGCGCGGAAATTCGCTGTATGTCGGGAATGGCGGGTTGGTGACGGTTGGGCGCGATTTGCACAACCGGAACTGGTCGAATATCAATGTCGATCCCGGTGCGTCGATTAATGTGGCGAGTAATTACTATCAGGATGCGACGTCTTCACTGCGTTTCGGTGTGGAAACCAATGCAGCGGGCGCACCGCTGAATGCGCTCGTGACGGTCGGCGGAACGGCCGAGTTTGAAAAGGGGGCGACGATTGAATACGCCAGTAATGTTGGCCAACTTCAGTTCGATACGTTCTACACCAATAGAATCATTGCAGCTGACAAACTGATTGTTGCCGGTGTTGAAGATGCCGACTCGCTCGATCTGGAGATGTTGGATGCCTCCGGCACTTTGGTGGATGTGGTTTTCTGGGAAAATGAACAGGATATCTACGGTCTCGTCGGCCGTAACTATCTGGCCGACACCGCCGGGTTCGATACAAGTTCGATGATGGGGCAGCTTTCCAAGGAGATCGACGATATGTCGTTGTTGGGCGATCCGAACGCGAACGCGATGGTCAACCTGCTCAATACGATGTCGGGCTCTCAGCAAAGTGTGCAGCTGGAGCAGCAATACAGTCAGGGAGCGCCTGCGTATCAGCATGCCCGCAGCATGACCGAAGGCATGAAAGAAATCAGGAAACATTCGTCGTTGCAGCATAAGACCAGACAAGCTGCTCCGACTGGAGCAAACGGACCCTATAACCCGGAGCAGGAATTGCAGGGTTGGATTAAACCCTATGGCTTGTGGGCGGATAACGCCGCGCTGGATGGCTTCTCCGGATACGATCAGCAGGTATATGGCACGGTAGTCGGATTCGACCTTCCGATGGATGGCGCCCTGCTCGGCGTGGCCGGTGGGTATGGGCATTCCTCGCTGAGTCTGGAGAACGGCGATGAGAGCACAGCGCAAACGGGCTATGGCGTGGTCTATCTGAACTGGGGCACAGAAGACTGGTTCTATGATGTGAATATGGGATACGGAAAAAGTAAAATTGAGAACGATTCCGGAACCGCCTTTCATAATTCGTCGGACTACGCCGCCAATAACTTTGCATTGCAGCTGGGTGGCGGGAAAGAAATCTCAATCAACCGCGACTGGATCGTCACGCCAAAAGCGTCTGTGCTTTGGTCCTACTATTATCAGGAGGACTACACCGAAACGTCTACACAGGGCGTTGAACGGAATGTTGATGCCTACGAGCGCAACGACCTGCTTTCGACGTTAGGGGCCGCGGTGGGCTGGAAGAAGCAATTCAGGACGATGGCAATCAAGCCCGAGGCGCGGCTCTATTGGCTGCATCAGTTTAATGACGATGACGGCCAGGTTGACTATGAATTGGTGAATGGCATGGGCGGGCAATATTATTTCCTCATGGCACCACCGCAATCCGATGTGCTGGAAGCCGGGCTGGGCATTACCTGCATCCTGAACGACGAGCTCCAGTTTGTGATCGATGTCGACGGGCGCTTCGGCGAAGACTATTCCGCCTATGCGCTCAGCGGTCGTGCTGTGATCGAGTTTTAGAACAGAGCGGGCATCCTGTCCGTTTCCAACCCTTGGAAAAATGGTTTTCCAAGGATTGGAACTTTCTGGCACTATGCGCCGATATGAAGAACTCGGACGTTCCAGAATCCCTATTGATTATTGCCGGGCGGCATGCGTATCCATTAATGATGGCGAAGGCCGCGCGTGCAGCCGGCGTGAAGCGTATTGCCGTGGTCGGTTTTAAAGGGGAAACCCGCCGCGAAATCATTCCGTTTGTGGATGAAATGCACTGGGTGCATCTGGGCAGCATGAAACCCTTTCTCGAAAAGCTGGAATCGCTGAAGATTAAAAAGTGCGTCATGGTGGGGCAGATTGCGCCGGGCAATCTGTTTCATGTGCGGATGGATAAGCTGGCGATGGAAATGTACAAGTTGCTGGATGTCCGGAATGCCCACACCATTTTCGGGGCCGTGGTTGAAGCCATTGAAGCGCGGGGCATTGAAGTGCTTCCGGGTAATTCATTCATGGAATGCTACACGCCCGAAGTCGGTCAGTTGAGCAAGCGCGCACCGACGGAGCGGGAACTGGCGGATATTGAACTGGGGCTGAAATTGGTGAAAGGAACCAGCGATTTTGAGATCGGCCAAACGGTGGCAATTAAAGACGGGATCATCATTGCGGTTGAAGCGTTCGAGGGGACCAACTACACGCTCAAGCGGGCGGGGAAGTTCGGCAAGGCGGGGTGCGTGGTGGTGAAGGTTCCAAAGGTTGGACACGATATGCGTTTTGATATTCCAGTGGTTGGAACCAAAACGTTTAAGGTGATGAAGCGTGCGAAAATTTCCTGCCTTGCAGTTGAAGCGGGAAAAACCATTCTGCTGGAAAAGGAAAAGCTGATTCAGATGGCCGATCAATTCAATATGGCCTTTGTTGCGGTTGAAACGGGAGACTAACCACGAAATACACTAAATACACGAAGGGCTGGGCAGGTATATTTTCGTGTGTTTCGTGTGTTTCGTGGTTTCAACAATGAAGAAATCGATTCTAATTGTGGCAGGTGAAATCTCGGGCGATCTGCATGCTGCGGGCGTCGTGCGTGAGTTTAAGAAGAAATCGCCGGGAACGGAGTTCTGGGGCATCGGCGGGGATCATCTCGCAGAGCAGGGCGTCGAACTGCTGCAGCATACCGACCGCATGGGCGTGATGGGGATTGGTGAGGTGCTTAAACAGTATTCCTTTTTCAAAGGGGTACTGAAGCAGATCTGCGCGGAAGTGGATCGGCGTAAACCCGATGCCGCGCTGCTGGTGGATTATCCCGGATTTAATATGCGCCTGGCGGCTGAACTGAAAAAACGCGGTGTGAAGGTCTATTATTATATTTCGCCGAAGGTCTGGGCCTGGAATAAAAAGCGCATTCCGAAAATGGCGAAGGTCATCGACCGCCTGATGGTGATTTTTCCGTTTGAAGTGGATCTGTTTAAGGGCTCGGGTTTAAAAGTCGATTTTGTCGGGAATCCGTTGGTGGAGCAGATCGACGATTTTCTTTCCAGCGATTGGAAGTCGCTTCCCTGGCAGAGCGATCGACTGATTGCGCTGCTGCCGGGCAGCCGGAAACAGGAAATTGAACGTATTCTTCCTGCGATTCTATCTGCCGCTAAATTACTGGAAAAAACGTTTCCTGATGCCTCATTCATTATTGCGTCTCCCAACGATCGGATCAAAAAGCTGGTAGAGGAAAAAATCTTCCAATGTCTGGAAAAACCGGCGCGGTTGGATGTGGTTTGCGGGGAAGCGCGGGAAGTGATGCGGCAGGCGCAGGCGGCGATGGTGGCCTCGGGGACGGCGACGCTGGAAACGGCGCTGATTGGAACGCCGCATATTCTGGTGTATAAAACGAGTGCTTTTACGTATTGGTTCGCGAAGTCGGTGGTTAAGATTTCGCATATCGGTTTAGTGAATATTATTGCCGGCAGGACGGTCTGCCCGGAGCTGATTCAGGATGCTGCCACGGCGGAAGCGCTGGCGACTGAAACCGGAAAACTTATGGCGGATACGCCGGAGCAACGGGCCATGCTGGCGGGCTATGCCGAGGTCCGCCAACTTCTCGGGGCCAAAAAAGCCGCTGAAAATGTGGCCTCGATTCTTTGCGGTTAACCGACGTGCAAATAATTGGTTAAAACATTCGTTGAATCCGGGCTCGATGTTATATTTCCGAACCTTTTTGGGAATACTATACACAGGAGCTATGATGACTGAAGCAGCGGATAAAAGCGCCGGTTGGGTGACATTCGACCCGAACCTGAAGATTGTTGATTGCACGGTACGCGACGGCGGCCTTTGTAATAATCACCAGTTTGCGGACGGTTTTTTTAAGGATATGTATGATACCTGCGTTGCAGGCGGCATTGATTATATGGAAGTGGGCTATAAGGCCGACAAAAAACTGTTTGCCGGTAGCGGTTGCGGTCCGTGGAAATATTCGGACGAAGACGATATCCGCCGGGAAGTGGGGGATAATGAGGGCAAACTCAAGCTTTGTGTGATGGCCGATACGGGCCGTACGAACCCTTCCGACATTCTGCCGAAGAGCGAAAGCGTGATCGATATGATCCGTGTTGCCACCTATATCCACCAGATTCCCGCCGCATTGGAAATCGTTAAAGATGCCAAGCAGAAGGGCTATGAAGTGGCACTGAATCTGATGGCCGTTTCGACAGTTCCGGATTTTGAACTGGATAATGGGCTGGATGTCGTTTCGAAGGTTGATGAAATCGATTATCTGTATGTGGTCGACAGCTTCGGATCGCTCTACTACGAACAGATTGGTGATCTGATTGAGCGATATGCGAAAACCGGAAAAACGCTCGGCATTCACGCGCACAACAATCAGCAGCTGGCGTATGCCAATACCATTTATGCAGCGATCAACGGTGTGAAACTGCTGGATACCACGATGATGGGAATGGGCCGCGGTGCCGGAAACTGCCCGACGGAACTGTTGGTCGGGTTTCTGAAAAATCCGAAGTTCAATCTGCGTCCGATTTTGAAGTTTGTGCAAAATACGATGTATCCGTTGAGCCAGGAGGTCGACTGGGGCTACAGCATTCCGTACATGATTACCGGGCATCAGAACGAGCATCCCCGCACGGCTATTGCCCTGCGTGATAGCGACCGGAAAGAGGATTATGTCGGATTTTATGATGAAATAACCTCCTTTTAACGAAATTTAACAAGACTTGTAAATCTGCAGCCTCTGCATCGCGCGGAGGTTTTTTGATAAAGGGCCTGAAATGCGACCGCTTTTAGGGGTTATTGGTTGTATCCCGCTTTTGTTTTAGGCTATAACCCTCACTTCAATTTTGAAAACCCTCTGACAAAAGAGAATAGAGAAGGAGTCCCCAACAATGAATGTTTTGCATGTATGCGCTAATCCGAAACCGACCGAAGAGTCGGTTTCCAAGCAGTTGGCCGCCGCATTTTTCGGTAAGCTGATCGAACTTAAACCTGAAGTTGAACTGGTTAATGTCGACCTCTACGACGAAAAACCGCCGTTTTATTCCTACGAGCTGTACCGTGCGGCCTGGTATCCGGTTTATCAGGAAGGCTACGAGCTTTCGAAAGTGGAAGAAATGTCCATGAACTATGCCTCCAAGCAGGCAGAACTGTTCAACGATGCCGACGTGCTGGTGCTGACCATGCCGATGTGGAACTACTCCGTTCCGGCCATCATGAAAGCCTGGATGGATCAGATTCTCTGCCCCGGACTGACCTTCGACATCAGTAAGGAAGAAGGCGTTAAAGGACTGCACCAAATCAAGAGTGTGGTGCTGCTCGTGGCTTCCGGTGGCGTTTATATGGAAGACGATCCGCGCGATGCGCTGACCCGTCAGGTTCGCCACTCCTTTGGTCTGATCGGAATTAATGATATCGAAATTGTCTGGGCCGATGGCCAGAATCCGTTGTTCTTCATCGATGGCGAAGATCGCAAAGCCATGGCGCTTGAAGCGGCGACTGAAATTGCTGAAGACGTTGCAGAACTCGATCTGAGTCCTGCTGCTGAAGAGGTTTCGGTCGACTAAGTTGATGGATACTTTCATCAAGATTTGCGGAATCTGCTCAGAGGGCGACCTTGAGCAGATTTCTGCGTTAGGGCCTGATGCGCTCGGCTTCGTTCAATGGCCGAAGTCGAAGCGGTATATCGAGCCGGAAACGGTCGGGCTGTGGGAAACTCCTGAAGGGATGAAGCGCGTCGGCGTTTTTGTCTGCCCGTCCGAGGCCGAACTGGCCCACGCCGCGCAATACGGGCGGTTCGATGTTTTGCAGGTGCATCAAGCTCCGGACCATTGGAAAATGGATCGCGAACTGTTCCAGGGCCTGGAAGTCTGGCGTGCTCTGGGTCCGTCCGAGCTCTATCATTCCGAAGCGTGGTTTGAGTACGATCGCTATCTGCTCGATTCCTACGATCCGAAAACGGTAGGCGGAACCGGAAAAATCTGCGATTGGAGCATGGCCAGGACGTTAGTCCGGGCGGTGGGAAAACCTATTGTGCTGGCAGGCGGACTGACTCCGGAAAATGTGGCGGAAGCGATTGCTGAAGTTAAACCGTCAGGTGTGGATGTCAGCTCGGGCGTTGAAATCGAACCCGGCGTCAAAGATATTGAAAAGGTAAAGGCCTTCATCGCTGCCGCGCGGGGGGCATAATGATTACGCGGTTTGCGCCCAGCCTGACCGGTTACCTTCATCTCGGTCATGTGTTGCACATGCTCTATGTCTGGGGTATGGCCCGGAAAATGGGCTCCAACGTCCTCTGCCGGATCGAGGATCACGACCTTTCCCGTGCCCGTCCGGAATATGAATCCGCCATTCTGGAAACCATGGAATGGCTCGGCTTTGTTCCAGACCTTGGAATGAGCATTGCATCGGCAACAGGCTCCTCCGACTTTCGGCAAAGCGATTGCACGAATCATTATCAAGCTGTTCTCCAAACGCTGGAAAAACGCGGTTTGGTCTATGGGTGTACGTGCAGCCGGAAAGAAATTCAGCAGGTAATGTCTGGAGGGACCGTGTCCTCACGGTCTGCGGACGCCGAAGAGGGTATCTCTCGAGAATTGTGCTACTCCGGAACCTGCTCTGAAAAGGGACTGCCGCTAGAGGGCAACACCGTTCGTTTCCGAACTCTGGAAGGTGAAACTGTTTTTCAGGATTTGAAACTGGGGGAACAGCGGCAGAACCCGCGCCTCCAATGCGGCGATTTTTCGCTGCGCGACCGCAACGGACAGTGGACCTATCAATTTGCCTGCGTTTGCGACGATATTCGACATGGTGTTGATCTCGTGATTCGCGGAGAGGACATTCTTTTCAGCACCGCCCGGCAGATCCAGCTTTTCAAAACGCTGGAAGCTCCGGTTCCGGGTTATTTTCACCATCCACTTATTTTGGATTCCACCGGAAATAAACTCAGCAAACGCCAGCGGTCGGAAAGTATTACACAACTCCGTGAGCAGGGCGCCTCTGCGTCAGAGCTTATCGGTAAAGCCGCCTTTCTCGGAGGATTGACCGAAACCGAGCAATCTTTAACCTGCTCGGAGGCACTACTGCTGTTCGATAAATAACAAATAAGTTCACGATCGTGAACTTATTTGTTGTCGGCGAGCAGTGCTTCTGCCAGAGCCTTTCGGAAGCGGGTATGCAGGGCAAAGACCTGTTTCCCCTGATATGTTTCCGGCAGCAGGGTGCTGGGAAGAAGGGGATCCTGATGCATGCATTGGATATAGGCTTCGGCTTCCTGATAAAGTAATTCCATAAGTTCGGTGGTTTCGTGCTGTGCGGCGCGGAGTGCATTCAGGTTATTCCGGTAGATGCGTACATATCGGTCGTGCAATTCATGCAGGCGGTCAAAATTCCAGGCGGACTCCACAATTTCCGAAGTTTCCCGATGCAGAACTGTCCGGGATTCCAGCAGGTAGGAGACGGCATGAACATTCGCAGCCTGATCCAGATCATCGTATTCCGGGCGGATATCGCGCGGTGTGATCCAAACACTCTTTTGGAGGCAGCCCATATTCAGTTTCTTCAGAAATCGGCGAAGGTTGTCCCGGTAGGGGCGCTCGGATTCCGGCACATCAAAAATGAGCAGGTACCAGATGCCGTTCCATTTCGAATCCCAGCGCTTGTGGGGCGTATGGTAAATCGGGAGGCTGTTGAGGCCTTCGTTTGTCAGTTTGAGCCTGGGCAGATGGACTTCATCTGTGTATTGAACCATCAATCCCTGTTTTCGCAATCTGGACATCGCCATGTTGAATGCCGTCCGGCTGGGGTAGGAGTGATTCCATGTGAGAGATCGGCCGTTGGTGAGCAGGATATCGCCCACATCCTTCATCACATCAATCCACTCTTCGCTCAACCGTCTTTTCACAACGGGAAGCGACCAGTCCGGGTGGTGAAACTGTTGCCATTTCATGGAAAATAAATAACAAATAAGTTCACGATCGTGAACTTATTTGTTATCCGGATTCCGGGGAATGGTATTTACGGGCCTTGAAAAGAGAAAAGGGCCTTGAATTGGCAGGGTTCGGGACACATTATCCGAACCCTACTTTTTTACAGAGGACTTTAAAATGAAACCTACTCAACCTGACAGTCATGGCCATTTCGGTGCTTACGGCGGCATGTTTGTGCCGGAAACACTGATGGAACCGTTGAATGAATTGACCCGTGTTTATAAGGAAGTCCGTAAGGATCCGGAGTTCAAAAAAGAGCTGCAGTATTATCTGCGCGAATATGTGGGCCGTCCGACGCCGCTCTATTTTGCGGAACGGATGAGCGAAAAGCTGGGTACGGCAAAGATTTATCTGAAGCGTGAAGACCTGTGCCACACGGGCGCGCACAAGATTAATAATTCCATGGGTCAGATTCTTTTGGCCAAACGCATGGGTAAAAAACGCATTATTGCTGAAACCGGAGCAGGGCAGCACGGCGTGGCCACGGCGACGGTCTGTGCGATGTTCGGCCTGGAATGCATTGTGTATATGGGGGCGGTGGATATGGAACGGCAGTCGCTGAACGTATTCCGGATGGAAAGTCTGGGTGCAAAAGTGGTTCCGGTTACAGTCGGGCAGCAGACGCTCAAGGAGGCGGTGAACGAAGCCATGCGCGACTGGGTTACCAATATTCGAACCACGCACTACATCCTGGGTTCTGCACTGGGTGCACACCCGTATCCTATGATGGTTCGCGACTTCCAGAGCGTGATCGGGGTTGAGGCGCGCAAGCAGATTCTAAAGGCGGAAGGGCGGCTGCCCAATGCCATCATCGCCTGTGTCGGCGGCGGAAGCAATGCAATCGGTCTGTTTCATCCGTTCATTAAAGATGACGGCGTTCGGATGATCGGGGTGGAAGCCGGCGGTTTCGGCGTTGAGGGCGGCATGCATGCTGCGCGCTTTGCGGAGGATAAAATCGGCATTCTTCAGGGCACAAAAACCTATGTGCTGCAGGACGATGACGGGCAGATTGCGCTGACACATTCGATCAGTGCGGGATTGGACTATGCCGCCGTTGGGCCGGAACACAGTCTGCTGCGGGATCTGGGGCGGGCGGAATATTCCTATGTAACCGATACGGAAGCCGTTGAAGGATTCGATAAACTGTCGCAGTGGGAAGGTATTCTCCCGGCATTGGAAAGTTCTCATGCCATTGCCTGGACCGTGAAAAATGCGGATCAATTTACTAAAGATGACGTAATTATCGTCAATGTATCCGGTCGCGGAGATAAAGATGTGATGCAGCTCGCCGAGTGGAAAGCCAAGAATCAGTAAATCCGCCGGAAGTTTTTGCGGAATACCTGCTGTGCGACGGGCGGAAATCATTCTGCCTGAACAGAATTTTAAGTAATTATTTACTCAGAAAGGGGCGCTGAAAGGCGTCCTTTTTTTATTATGACAAAAGATTCATGATCTGAAGCCTGCGGCTGTAATGATTGAGCTTTAGAACATATTTTATATTCCAAATGGCGGTATAATGCGTACAATTTCCAGTTATTGGAAACCGTTATGTACAGGTGCACACGATGAAGACGACTCAGCGGAATAAACGGAAAAGCGGGCAGGTGATGCTGGAATACGTCATCGCGTTTGGAATTTTTCTTACATTGATCGGATTGAGTGCCTTGTTGCTTTATTCATTCAAAGTATATGGCGGTAGAATTATTACTATTATGTCTGCAGCTTAATTGTGCAAAAACCTTAAATGGAGAATGAAATGAAGATGAAATCAAGGGTGAAACGTAAAGAAGGCCAGGCCATGGTTGAATACATTATCATTGTAGCGGTGGTTGCAATTGCGGCATTAGTGTTGTTCGGCATGTTTGGGGACACGATTAAGCAAAAACTTGGTGGTGCGATTAATGAGCTGGACTCTACCACAAATGTGACTGTTGAGGATGGGGAGTCTCTTCAGGGCCTTAAGGATTTGGATGCGAGATAGCTCTAATGTTCCGCTTTAAGCAGGAGGCCAAGGAAGGTGCGGCAATGGTGGAGGCATGTCTTGTCATGATCATGCTGTGCCTGATCCTTTTCGGATTTCTGCAGTTATCCCATGTAATTATGTCTGGGAATGTTCTGCGGTATACAGCGTTCGCGACGGCCAGAGCAGCATCAGTTGGTTTGAACCCGGAGATGCAGGAGCGGGTAAGTTTATATGCAAGCATCCCAACTGCAGGAGCGAATGCTAATCCAACGACTGGAAGTGGGAATCTCTTTGATAATCACTCGATTGGTGAACAGATGGACTATGCAGTAAGTCGAAAAAATACGCCCATCGATTATCCCGGCTCCTATGAGGTGTTTGTTAAAGAGGCATTTCACACTGCTGCCGATAATGAATATCGTACGGTTTTGAATTTTGAAAATTGGGAAACGGGGAGGACCAGAGTTCAAGGTTCAACTCAATCAAGCGGCGGAGTAATTACCTCAACACTGCAACAGGATCTGCCCCTGACCTTTCCCTTTGCTTCCGTTTTTACAGGCCATCTAGGAAACAGTGTTGTCCTAAATGGGAGAACATATCCTGCATTTGAGATGCGATTTTCGGCTTCACTTGAGGATCACGGGGCATACTACCTCCAGAACTGATTATGAAAAATACCAAGGCAGACAACAGTAAATCAGGCCAAGCGATTATCTTTTTGATTATGGTGATGGTTGTTGGTCTGTTTGTTGTTATTTGGAATTTTGATCTGAGCCGGGTAATTTCTGCAAAATTTAAGGTTAGAAACCAGGGCGATGCTGCGGCTCTGGCAGCCGCTCGATGGCAGGGATATACACTGAACATGATCGGGGAGCTGAATTTAATTCAGGTTGCGATAATGACAGACCAAGTCGTGGATGAGTTTTCAGAAATTCCGGCTGATGTTCCGGCATTAGAAGAACTTCGGTCGCGCTTGGAATTATTAGGCCCACTGTCTTCATTTGTTGTTGCCCAGCAGGCTGCATTTCATAATGGGGCCTATCACGATTACGATCTTGAGGATGAAATCAATAATATTGCGGACGATGTGGAGGAATTAGTTTATTCGGGCTACCCCGGGCCTTACCAAGACGCTTTGCAGCAGTATGTTGATATACTACGCGGTGTTTCGGGAAATGTTGCGGTTGGGTCCTATTCCCTGCCTCTTGGGGGATCTCCGCTAGAGTCGACCTCATTTTATGCTGCCATAGCTCAGGCGGCAACGGGATGGTGGTGTTTGATGTACCCATATAAATCTTACTTAGAGTCATACGATGGATATGAATCATGGAATGTGACGATTAAGGATTATCGTGGGGAAACCGATTTTTTTGGGCTGAAGTTGCAGTCGTTTACCAATGTCATGTCTGGGTTGCAAGGCGGACGTATGCCGGCATCGGCGCTTCCTAAAGCAAGTGACTATTTAACTGAGTATTATGATTATTTAGCGAATGAGCCGAATGATGTTGTTGAAGACAGAGGAGATCCCGGAAATCTGGGGGCTACATATATTTTAACGGATGTATCGTGGCACGCGTATGACAGCAACTGGAAGGGGCAGTGGCCGGAGGCCAGTATTTCGGGGATGGCGAGTGCGGGAGAGTTTCCGTTTTACGCGGATATTAAGCCGGAGTTTGACTACATGGGAGCCGAGGCAGGGGTCAGCATGGCGACTTCCATCGAGCGCGGAATTCTGTCTTCGAGTGATGATGACACGGTTGACTTAAATTATAAATCGAAGGCTAAAGCATTCGGGTATTTGGAATTTGATCCAACGGATACGGATCTGAAAACAAGATTTCCAGATAGCAAAGTGACGCCCAATTATTTTGGATTTGTTTTGCCCGCTTTCCATGACGTTCGCTTGGTGCATTCTGATATAGGTGACCCCCTTTTAGATAAAGACTTTTACCAGCACGTTAAATATCATCTTCAGCCCTATTTAGCAGAGGGGCTCCCCGGGTTGTCAGGTAACTGTAAATATTGTCGACTTCTTGAAACCTGGGAGACATTAGATCGGCAGGCAGGTCTTGAGTGGTTGGAAAAAATGTATGCTTTGCCGGATAGTCAGAATCCATGTGTTGATAATTCTGCTGGAGGTAACGGCGGCGGAGGAGGTTCTGGTGCATCCGGGGGCTCCTAGAAAATACAGAATCGCTGAAGCAAAGTCGGGTCAGGCGATGATTGAATTTATCCTCGGCTTAGTTGGAATCATGTTTCTTTTGATTGGGTTGCTTCAAGTGCGGGAATTGTCCTGGACGAGTACTCAGATGAGCCTAGATATTCGAGAAAATATTGCGGACCAAATGACGGGATCAGGCTCGCTACAAAGCGGAGTTTTGAATTATTCAGAAGGGCACACGCGAGGTGCGGACAATAGAATGTATACTTCCGACGATAAAATGATGACGGGTTCAATCTCCAGTTTTTTAGGGAATTTTATGGATCATTCGGGGTATTCTACTCCCAGTTCGCAGGGAGGACTTAGCACAAAGGAATATTTATCTGATTATAACCTCCACGATCCGTATATGGCTTTAGATTCTGTTTCAGCGAATCTGGCAGAGCCATTTGATATGCTTTATCAACCGGGGTCAGATGATATTTTCGTTCTACCATTTATATCTCCGTTAATAGGGAAAGGTAGAATTGATATCGAAACAGAAGTGTGGATGCCGGAACTTGGCAATCTTATGGGTACACCCTGATGCATTGGAAAGGAATTCTGACTATCTCGATAGCATTATGTGCGGCGCCCTTACTTTGTAATGCAAAAGTTTGGCGGGTGGTTGGTGAGTATCACGGAAGGATTAACCCGACGGGACTCCCCTGGACAAAGGCGTACCAAACACGGATGTCTGTCAATGGACGTCAATCAGATTTGGTAATGTATACGGCTCGATATACTGAGCCCGTTATTGAACAAATCCGCCGGCAATTTGAAATGCAAGGAGCAACTGTAAATGTCAGGTCTACTCTTGAAGGGGCAATAGGAATTGCAAAATGGGAGGATGCTGTTGCTAAATTTCTGATTATATCCTCTCCGCAAATGCCGACTCATTTTATGTTTTTTACGTACCCCGATAAAGGCATGGAAATTAAAGTCCCGAAGCTGCCGGTTCCGTCATATGGCAATGGCGAGCGTTTGAGTATTGTTGAGGATCTTGATACATCAACGATTGTCGCAACCTACAAAACGTATGACACCTCAACAGAGGTACATTCATATTATGCAACACAACTTAAAAGTAACGGTTGGGAAATGGTTCTGCCGGCACGAGTTCATAGTGGTTCGGTTAGTGGGGTGGCAATTTACCAGAAGAAAAAAAAGATATGTTATGTACAGGCTGTTGATCGGGGGGATGGTCCGAACATGATTACATTACTTGTGAAGGGTGGAACGCTTTGATAGTTTCTGCGGTTACTGGAGATATGCATTATGAAGAATAAACTGGTTTTGGTGGTAGCTCTATTGGTGGGGATTCTCGCATTCTGGATGAGTGCGCGCTATCTGGCCTCGGAACGGGCGAAGCTGTATGAAGGTGCCGTCAAAATTAAGATCATTGCTGCGGACAAGGATATTGCTGCGATGACGGAATTGACGCGTGACGATCTGGGGATTAAGTCCGTTTACAAAAGCGCGGTGGGCGACAATGTATTTCTTCCTGAAGATGCGGATCGCGTCATCGGAAAGCGCCTGAAATATCCCCTCAAAAAGAATGAACCGCTCTGGTGGACCCATGTGGACATGCCGCGCGATATTGAAACGGGGTTGGCACCGGTTATTCAGAAAGGAAAGCGCGCGCTCTCGATTGCCATTTCCGGAGCAGCGGCGGTGAGCGGATTGGTTAAGCCGAATGATCGCGTGGATGTATACGGAACTTTCACTTTTCCGTCCCGCACCAACCCGAATCAGGTGGAATCAGTCACGTTTACCCTGTTGGAAGGTGTTACTGTACTCGCAACCGGAAGTCAATTGGCCCGCCAGAATACCGAGAGCGGGAATGGCCAGAGTGCCGGCTACAGTATGGTCACCTTTGAAGTGTTTCCTGCGGAAGCCGAACTTTTGGTCTTTGCTCAACAGACGCGGGGGCAATTGTACCTTTCGTTGCGAAACCCCAGTGATGTCGATTATAAAGCGGAGTATCCATCTGTGAACTTTGAGTATCTGGAATCAATGTTACCGTCTATTAATGAACAGCGCCAGTTGGACAATCGAACTTCGATGTAGGACCCATTTTTTATGAGCGCTCTAAAAATACAGATTTCACACCCGACTCGTGACATCCAAACTCTGGAAGCTCCATTCGGGGTTTATATGATCGGTTCGGATGCGTCCAACCGCATTGTATTGAACGACGGCAGTGTGGAAGAAGCGCATGCGGTGCTGACGCTGATGGAGGATGAATCGTATATCGAAGATCTGATGGGAGCGGGTATTTTTGTGGCCGGGGATCGTGTGCAGAATCGCCGCCGCGTTTTTCATGGCGCTCCGATTCAGCTGGGAAATTACACCATTCTGTTTGGAACTGAGGAAGAACTTGCTCCGGAGAAGAAGCCGGAACCTGCAGTTGCTGCTGCGCCTCCGCCCGCTGCGCCGGAGCCGTTTAAACCCAAGTCGATTTCGCGGAAAATTACAGCAAGCCAGGCCGTGAAACAGCAGATTCACAGCGAGCTGGTGGAACGTCTGGATCTGAAACGCCTGAGCATGAGCAAACTTCAGGAAGGAGAACTGCAGACTAAAATTAAGACGACGCTGAAAGAGATCATCAGTGAAATCCAGGGCCGTCTTCCTGCGGGGCTGGATCCGGAACGCCTCGCGAAGGAAATTTTTGATGAATCGGTCGGTCTCGGGCCGCTGGAAGATTTGCTGGCCGATGATTCCGTGACGGAAATTATGGTGAACGGGCCGTCGCAGGTTTATGTGGAACGCTCCGGTAAACTGATTCTGACCGACTGCAGTTTCATTAACGACACCTCTGTGCATTCGGTTATTGAGCGAATCGTTTCCCCGATCGGGCGGCGTATTGATGAAAGTCAGCCCTATGTGGATGCGCGCCTGGCCGACGGTTCCCGTGTGAATGCTATCATTCATCCGCTTTCGCTGATCGGACCGTGCATCACCATTCGTAAATTTTCGAAAGATCCCTTTAAAGTACAGGACCTGATTAATTTCGGAACACTGACGCCCGACGTGGCTGAATTTCTTCGAATCTGCGTGGCGCTTAAAAAGAACATCATTGTTTCGGGAGGAACCGGTTCCGGTAAAACCACACTGTTGAATGTGCTGTCCAGCTACCTGCCCTCTGATGAACGGATTCTGACGATTGAAGACGCAGCCGAACTTCGGTTGACCCAGGAGCATATTATTCGTCTGGAAGCGCGTCCGGCCAATATTGAAGGCCGCGGTGCCGTCACGATTCGCGATCTCGTGAAGAATGCGTTGCGTATGCGCCCGGACCGCATTGTGGTCGGGGAGTGCCGCGGTTCAGAAGCACTCGATATGCTGCAGGCCATGAACACCGGTCATGAAGGTTCGCTGACCACCATTCACGCCAATACCCCGCGCGATGCATTGGCCCGTTTGGAAACCATGGTGCTGATGGCCGGGATGGAACTGCCGGTGAAGGCCATTCGGGAACAGGTCGGTTCGGCGGTTCATATAATCTGTCAGATTTCGCGTTTTTCCGACGGCTCACGCAAGGTGAGCAAGATCACTGAGGTTTCGGGGATGGAAGGCGACCGCCTCACACTGCAGGATATTTTTGAATTTAAGCAAACCGGCCTGGATGACACCGGCAAGGTGTTGGGCGAAACGCTGCCCACCGGAGCGGTACCGACCTTTATTGAGGAAATTACGGTTCGGGGCATTCCGTTTGATCGTTCGATTTTTGAAACCCAGCACGTTGCCGGGAAGTGGAGATAAGTATGTTCTGGCTGGTTCCATCTCTGTTTGCGTTGTGCGCTATGCTTATGGGCTATGTGGTCCTGCGTGCGCTGCGCGAAGCAGAAGAGAGCTACGCGAGCGAGTACACTTCGGACACCGCCCGCCAGTTCGAGGATCTGTTCCTGTTCATTTCGCCGAAGCAGATGCTCAATATTTCCCGGTTGATCGCCGTGATTGTGTTCTTTCTGCTCTTTTTCTCTGCCGGCAGTTTTGATTCGCCGATCACCATGCTGAGTGGTGCGCTGGTTGGCGGCATCGGCGGTATGCTGGCCCTTTTCTTCCCGCGTCTGATTCTCAAAGTGCTGCGTATCCGAAGACTGGAACGGTTTAATTCGCAGCTCGTGAATGCTCTGACCGGAATGAGCAATGCGCTTAAAGCGGGATTCAGCATTCAGCAGGCCATCGAAGCCATTGTGATGGAACGCGAAAACCCCATCTCACAGGAATTCGGCATGTTCCAGCAGCAGATCCGGGTCGGGATGACATTTGAAGATGCGATGGCGGATATGGACCGCCGGGTTGGCAGCGAAGATCTTACGCTGATGATTCAGTCGGTTGAGATTGCGCGGCAGACCGGCGGTAATCTGACCGAAGTGTTCGACCGCATTGCGGAAACAATTCGGGAACGGCGGCGCATCGAAGGCAAAATTAAATCGATGACCGCGCAGGGAAAAATTCAGGGTAATGTGGTGGGAGCCATGCCGTTTGTGCTCGGCTTTGCCATTTATCTGCTGGATCCGGGCATGATGACCGCCTTTTTTCAGTCATATATCGGAATGATCATTATCGGAATGGTGATTGTTATGGTGGCCCTCGGCATGGTTGTTATTCGTAAAATTGTAAACATTGATGTGTAGGCGGTATGACTAAAGAAATCTACATCATTAGTTTAATGTTCCTCGTGGCGGCCTTGGCGATTGCCTGGCAGATTGTCCGCACGGCGCAGCATGTAACCTATATCACGCTGGCCGATGGCCGCCGGCAGGAACGAAGTCTGCCGCTGCTTATCCGTTTAGTTCTTCCGTTCTGCAGTGTGGTTCCGGCTTTTATTACAGAAAATAAATCGCTGGAGGAGAGCCGTCAGCGAATTTCCAAAAAGCTGGTTTCGGGGGGATATGAAGGGCTGATCGAAGCCCATGAAGTGATTGCATTGCGTGCGATGATGCCGTTGGGACTGGGGCTTGCGCTGTGTTTACTGTTGCGCTTTTCGTTCGACAGCATGCCGTCGGGCATTGGCGCTGCGCTCGAAGCCCGGCAGTATATGCTGTATCTGCTGCTGTTGATTCTATTGGGATTTTATCCGGATGTCTGGTTGAAGGCCTCGGTTGCAAAACGGCACAAAAGCATCGAGCGTGCGCTCCCGTTTGTACTCGATCTGCTGACACTCTCCGTTGAATCCGGCCTCGATTTCATGACCGGAATCAGTCGTATCATTCAATATCGTAAAATTGATCCGTTGAGCGAAGAGCTGATCCGGGTTTTCCGTGAAATTCAGGTGGGCCGTTCCAGAAAGGTGGCATTGCAGAACTTTGCTGATCGTATCGACCATTCAGATATTCGTTCGGTTACCAATGCATTGGTGCAGGCCGATGAGCTGGGCACCGGCATTGGAACCGCACTGCGGATTCAGTCGGATCAGATTCGGGTGAAACGGTTCCAACGAGCGGAAAAACTGGGCAATGAAGCACCGGTTAAAATGCTGTTCCCGCTGATTGCCTTCATTTTCCCGTCGGTCTTTTTAATTCTGCTCGGGCCGGTGATTCTGCAGATGGCCATTCGCGGGGGATTTTAGAATTTGGAGTTAATCGTTAAGGGTTATTGGTTATCAGGCAAAAAGGCCCGGATAACGAATAACAGATAACTAATAACGGAAAGTAACACATGTCTCATTTAATTATAGAACAAGGAAGCGAAGTCGGGAAAGAGGTTGATGTTCCTGCCGCCGGCATGAAATTCGGCCGCTCTCCCGCAAACGATCTCGTTTTAGACGATCCGGCTGTGATGCTTTTTCACGGACGCTTTTTCTTTAAGTCCGACGGCTTCCTCTGGGTGACCGACTTCGGTGCCGGCGAAAAAACGACGGTAGGCGGAGAACCCGTGGACGAATATCAGCTCAAAGTAGGCGACCTGGTGGAGGTGGGAGCCACGGCATTCCGGATCATCAATATTGCGCTCGAACAGGAGGAGCCCGCAGCTGCGCCGGTGGCCGCTCCGCAAAAACACGAGCGTAAAGAACCGGAAGCTGAAGAACATTCCGAAGAGATTGATCTCGGATTTAAACGTGAGAAAAAATCCCGCCGTGCACCGGATAAGAAGACCGAGCATAAACCGGCTTCGTTGACAGCCCGTCTGATGCAGGTTTCGGTGATTCTGCTGTTTCTGATTGTGCTCATGATTGTCGGCCCTTCGCTGATGGAACTGTCGAAGGCGGATGTGAGCAATGTGCAGCAGGAGGAACGCCTCACGCTTGCTTATGAGCGCGTAATGGGAACCACGAAAAACATTTTCCGCTATCGGGTGGATCTTGATGACAAGGGAATCTTCTCGGTTCGGATCGACGATCTGAAAACCAATCGTCATCAGATCGAAAGTAAAGAAATTCCGCAGAGTGTCATTGAGCAGCTGTCGCACGGAATTGCAGCCGCCGGTTTCTTTGATGTGGATTCAGACTATGCCGGGACTTCGGACAACCAATACGACCTCTACAATATTGCGGTTCAGCGGAATCATCGGTTTCATCATATCCAGGTATTGAACTGGACGCCGCCGAGCGCCATTCAGCGGACGACGCAGCTGATTGAAGATTTTGTGGTGAGTGAACTCGGAATTTCGTTCACGTGGAAGCTGGACCCGGAGGAGTTGATGCAACTGGCCGAACATGCCTTCGAAGTTGGAGAAGCGCGTTATGCGGAACGGGATGTGCGCTACGGAAACCTGGCAACCGCGATCACGCAGTTTAAGGAAGCGATACTCTATCTGGAAACCATTGAACCCAAACCGGCCATATTCCATCGGGCGAGCGGACTGCTGGAAGCGGCGCAGATTGAGCAGACGGTGCGTTATGATGATTATCTCTTCCGTTCCGACCGTGCCATCCGATTGAAAAACTGGGATGAAGCGGCGAAGTATCTCCGAATTTTAAGCGAGCTGATTCCGGATCGATCCGATCCGCGGTATGAAAAAATTAATGCCAAGCTCCTGAACGTTGAACAGCATTTGAGGTAAGTTCCAATGATTGGAAAAAGATTTAAACTGATACGAACCGCGGCATTTCTTCTTCTGGCACTGCTTTCGCTGGCCTTTCTTCCCGGGTGCGACATGGAAATGCAGGCCGGAAAAGGATCCATTGTCATCAAGTCCACTCCGGAGCGGGCCGAGGTGCTGGTGAACGGTACCGTGCAGGGAACGGCTCCGGTGACCATTGCCGGGTTGGTTGCAGGCGACTACATTGTTGAACTCCGCAAAAGCGGATTCGAGCGGGCCTATAAGAGCGTAAGTCTGCTCGAAGGGCAGGAAATGGAAGTGGCCTTGAATATGAAGCCGATTACCGGCCTGCTGCTGGTGGATTCCAATCCGCAGGGTGCCGATGTGGTGATTGAGGGAATTTCAAAAGGCAGCACGCCGCTGTTGCTGACCGACCTTCCGCTGGGGGAATATAACCTGGAATTCAAATCGCCGAAGCTGCTGCCCCGCACGATGAAGGCGGAGCTGGCTGACCGCACACCGGTACGGGTGTATGCGGAACTGGTTTCAAATACAGCACAACTTGACGTCACGTCTGTTCCGGATGGGGCTGAGGTTCGGATCAACGGTATTCTGGCCGGCCAAACGCCGCTGCGCATTGAGGAAGTACAGGCGGGTGAAGCGGATGTGAAAGTCTCGAAACGCGGGTACACGCCGTATCAGATCCGTATGCAGTTTGAGGCCACAAAACCGTATAAAGTGGACGCTTCGCTGGTGGCGCTTCCATCTGGACTGACGGTGCTTTCCACACCGGAAGGAGCCCGGATTACAATCGACAATAAAGTGGTGGGGGAAACGCCGATCACTTTATCGAACCTGAAAGAGGGACCGCACGAGGTTTCCGCCACGCTCGATGGGTACGCAAGCCTGACCAAAAGTATTTACCTCGAACCCGATATTAACGACAGCGTCGAGTTCAATATGGAAAAGAACAGCGGCACGCTGGTCATCGATACCGAGCCGGCCAGTGTTCAGATTTATGTGAATGGAAAATTGCTGACCACCACACAGCCTAAAGGGGGATCGGATTCGTTGTCGCAACCCGTACGGATTACCTTGAAGTCCGGGCAGGATCATATGATTCAGCTGGTTCGCGAAGGTTTTGTTTCGCTGACGACTTCGGTTCAGATTGAGGTGGATCAGATTGTTACGCGGCACGAAATTCTGAAACGCATCTTCGTGTACGACACCAAAATCATTACGGATAACGACATCATTAAATGCCGGATGGAATACAGACTTCCAAACGGGAACATTTATTATGAGCGCTATCCCGGGGTGTATGACACCGCGAAGGCCGCTGATATTCGGGATGTGCAGCCCATTTCAATGGACGACGAAAGCAACCGCGAAGCCCGGCGGCTGATTGAAATGAGCCGCGAGGCCGTGCCGGATTAGTTCCAATCTCCGGAATGCTGAATATCCAATCCTTGGAAATTTACAGGGGTTGGATTTTTTTTGGAGGGACCGGTTCCTTCTCGGTCTTCCATTCGGGCGGGTTCAGTCGAGGTGGACTCGACCCTCCAGGGCTGCGTCGTTATTCGTCCAGTCTCAACGTATCGCCGACCTGAACTGGATCGAGCACACCGGCCGCCGTTTCCAGCACGGCGTGGGTGCGGGGCGGGGCAAAGGCAAGCTGCCAGGGTTTGAGTCCGCGGGACAGTTTCAGCACATTCAGGTTGGCATCCAGAAAGGCGGCATCGATGGGAAAGCGCATGAACCACATGTGAATGCTGCGGCAGGGGCGTATCAGCATGCCGGAGCTTGCAGGCAGACCCGACCGACCGAGCAGTCCTTTCATGCGCTGAGCCGTGCTTTCCGCAAAAAGTACGGTTTCGATGAGCACGGGCCGGTTTTCGCTTTTCATCAAAATGCGTGACATATTCCCCCAAATCCTAAATCCTGCTTCCCGATTTCGAATTTAAGTTTCACGTTTCACGTTTCAGGTTTCAAGGACAATTATGGCACTGAAAAGCATGACAGGTTTCGGCGAGGGCGCAGCCTCCGCTTCGGGTATTCGGGTGACGGTTGAGCTCAGCTCCGTTAATCGCAAGCAGCTGGACATCAATGTAACGCTTCCACGGAACCTCATCACATTGGATGCACAGGTTCAGAGCGAAGTGCGCAAACAGTTTTCCCGCGGGCGCGTTTCCGGAGTGGTGCGGGTTGAAGCTGCGGACGGTTCGCTCGGTCAGGTGGTTTTGAATGCCGATCTGGCAGCACAGTATGTGGTGCACCTTCGTTCAACCGCGCAGAAGCTGAATCTGCCTGACGATCTCGGAGCCGATTGCCTCACGCGGCTTTCCGGCGTCACCAGCATTGAGCAGCATGATCTGGATTTCGATCTTGTTTCCTCTGTGCTGGACGAAGCGCTGTCCAAGGCCCTGAAGGGACTCGCAAAAATGCGTGCCACCGAAGGCAAAGCGTTGGAAAAGGATTTACGGGATCGCATCAGCTTGCTGGATGAGTACACAAAATCTATTCGTGCCCAGGCGCCGGGGGTGGTTTCCAGTTACCGGGAAAAACTTTTCCAACGCTTGGAAGACGCCGGACTGACCGATCTGGCTTCCGATGAACGGATCGTGAAGGAAATTGCAATTTTTGCAGATCGCTGCGACATCAGCGAAGAGCTGACCCGTTTGAAGAGCCATCTGGCGCAGACGCGGAAGCTGTTGCGTTCGACTGAGCCGGTTGGGCGTACGCTGGATTTCCTCTGTCAGGAATTGTTCCGGGAAATCAATACGGTTGGTTCCAAAGCCAACGAAGTGGAAATCACCCGGACGGTTGTGGCGTTTAAAACCGAGCTCGAACGAATTCGTGAGCAGGTTCAGAATATTGAATAACGAAGTGCAGGAGTTGGACGTGGAAGAAGCGAAACATCATTTAATTGAAAGAGAACCCCCGGGACCGCGCCCGTCGCGCCCGCTGTTAATTGTGGTTTCTGCGCCATCCGGATGCGGGAAGAGCACGCTTTGCGATCGTTTAGTGGATGAATTTCCCCGGATCACCTATTCGGTTTCGTGCACAACCCGTGCCCCGCGCGGCGAAGAGAAAGACGGGCAGCACTATTACTTCCTTTCGAAAAAAGAATTCAAAGAGCGCATAAAAAACGGCGAATTTCTGGAATATGCCAAAGTGCACGGTAACTTTTACGGGACCCTTGAGGATACAGTGGTCTATGCCATGGAAGAGGGGAATCATGTACTGTTGGATATTGATGTGCAGGGTGTGAATCAACTGCGCAAATCTTTGGTCAGTATGGATCCGCGGAATCCGGTACGTCGTGGATTCACTGATATCTTTATTTCACCGCCGTCGATGGAGGAACTTGAAAAACGGTTGCGCGGACGCGGTACGGATGAAGAAAAGGTGATTCAGAAGCGTCTGGCGAATGCCTCGGATGAGCTGGCCTCGGCAAAGGAATACACGTTTCAGATCGTCAACGACGATCTGGAAACGGCCTACCAGGAACTGAAGACGGTGATTCTCTCCAGCCTTGGTATGATTTAATTCCCGCTGATTCCGATGACCTCACGGAACTCGATCTTTTCAGCTGCGAGTACAAAGGCCAGCGGAGGCATTCCTTTGGTGGCATCCATTAAGTCGCCGTAATACTGTGCGTATTCCTCGTAGGTTTCTTCCGCTCGCGGCGGGCGCATTCCCATAAAGACCAGGCCGGCGTTGGGCGATGATTTCCGGATAATATCGTAAAAGCTGGGTTGATCTTTAATGAGAACATCCGCTTCGGCCGGAATGCGTTGTTCTTCAATAAAACTGTTAAGTCGTTCTTTTGCTGCAGCGTGTTCTTCCGGCGTATCAACAATGGTTTTCAGAATCAGTTTGGATTGTTTCCAAATGGGACTCTTCTGGATTTGATAGGCCAGAGTGAGGATCAAACCGATGTTGTTTTTGTTGCCGCCCCACCAGACATGAATTTCAACGGCTTCTTCTGCCGGTTCCATATCGCCTTCCCGCAGCATGATCAGGTTGCGCTGCGTGCGGTAGACCAATTGAATCAGTTCTGCAAAATCCTTGAAGCTGGACTGGTCCTCGCTATCGCCCAGCAGAATGGTATTCGGAACCAGCGGGCCATAACCATAGGCGCGAACCAGTGCCTTGGCGCCGGACAGCATATCGGGGGAGGGAAAGATTTTGACCATGGCTTCGACTTCCCGCTTTTCGAGATAATCGCGCATGGATGTTTCCATACTCTGGACCTTTTCAGCCGACCAGTCTTCCACCGGCAGGATACTCGCCACCGTCAACGCACTGCTGTGCTGGGTCAGCGAATGAGCCATTTCCACCAGATGCCAACGCGATTTCGGTGAGCCGCTCAGCGCCATAATATTCGGTCGCCAGGTGCGCTCATCGGGTTTCAGTTTATTCAGGCGCTGGATGGCGAAGCGAACGAGCTGAGTGAGAATGCCGTAGCGCATATCGGCCCAATGGGAATTCAGCCGCCGCCGTTTGACCAGATAGTAAACAATGCTGATGGTGGTGATGGCGATGAGGGTGGCCCCGGCATCGATCATGAGCATGACCGTGAAACAGCCAAGAGCTCCGAGCAGAGAAATACCGTAATGGACCTTGAATTTCGGACGCCACGACGGGCTTTCAATCAGGCCTTCTAATCCGGCGGAGAGGTTGAGAAGTCCGTAGGAGGTCAGGAAAAACATGGAAAGAATCGGGGCAATCAGGTTGAGATCGCCGAGAAGAACCGCTGCCATGGCCACGGCAAACGAAATGGCGGTGGCAATGCGCGGATCGGCTTTGTCTTTGCCGTATCCCCGGCCGATGAAGCGCGGGATGATTCGGTCGTGGGCAAGAGCCTGCAGCATACGCGGTGCGCCGAGCAGCGAACCGAGGGCACTGGATAGTGATGCCGCGAAGACACCCACGATGATCAGCGAGCCCCAGCGGGCGATGGAATTCATGATATTGAGATCCACCAGCAGGATATCGGAATTGTGTACTCTGGAGGAAATAAAGACCGGCAGGATCATATAAACGACATAGCCCACCACTACCGCCGCGAGTGTGCCGAGCGGCAGCGATTTGGCCGGATTTTTAAGATCGCCGGATAAACCGAGCCCGGCCTCAATTCCTGTTACTGCTGGAAAAAATACCGCAAAGACAACCCAGAAACTGGCTTTGGGCGGGATGAGGGTGCCGGCCGGAACGGCAACATCGGCGACTGCAGGATTGCCCAAGAAGAGGGAAACCAGCGATGCGCCGATGGCTATAAAAATCAGGAACTGAACTTTCAGAGCGAGGTCGGCGGAAATATAAGCCAGTGCGGTTAAGGCAATCAGGGTGGCGGCGGAAAGAACTTTGGCGGTAATGGCCGGGTCGAGCATCGGCAGCGGATTAACCACGGCCATCAGGGCTTCGGTGAAGCCGGCCACATAGAAGGCGACGCCGAAAGCGCGCGCAAAAAACAGCGGGAGACCGATCGCCACGCCGGCTTCCAGGCCGAGCGATCGGGAAATAATATAATATGCTCCACCGGTGCCGACTTTCATATTGGTTGCCATGGCCGAGATGGAAAGTGCTGTGAAAAAGGTGATGGAAGTGGCAATGGTGACAATCAAGAGGGTGGCCGGAAGCCCGACATTACCCAGAACCCAGCCGAAGCGCAGGTACATGATGACCCCGAAGATGGTCAGAATGCTGGGGGTGAAGACCCCTTTAAACGTTCCGAACGCGTAACCTTGTTTTTCTATTTGTTCGCCCATAATTTTTCCAATCTCAGGATCTGAATTTCTGCGGATGGTTCCAGACCTTGGAATAAAAGGGAAGAATTATCGAAGCTGCCGGCGGGTGGTGAAATAAGCATTAATTCCGGAAAGCAGATTTCCTCCGGTGATGCCGGCCGCCAACCCGAAGAATCCGAAGAAATGACTGCCCAGCAGGCTGAGCGGAATAATGAAAAGGAACACCCGGAACAGGTTGATCTTCATAACCGGGCGGGGTCTGCCGATGACGTTCAGCATCTGGCTCATCCACATGCTCACGAGCAGTCCGGCCATGCCGAGGGTGGCGATGAGCAGATAGGCCGTACTTAAGCGGATCACTTCGGGGTCTTTACTGAATAAGCTGGAAAGAGGGCGTGCCGCAGGGATCAGGATGAGCAGGGTAATCCCGGTATAAATCAGTGCCAGCCGGTTGCTGAACCGCCGGGTTTCCTGCACGCGGTGATTGGCATTTGCTCCATAGTTGTGGCCCACAAAGGGAACCAGCGCAATGCCGTAGGCCATGGCAATCAGCAGCAGAAACGCCTCAATGCGGGTGCCGGTTGCCATGGCGGCAACGGCCTGTACACCACCGGTGCCTGCCGCCAGACGAATGTAAAATCCCTGAGCGATAGGGTTAAGGGCCTGAGTCAGTGCTGCGGGGATACCAAGACGGATAATTTCCTTCCATGAAAGCAGCATTTCTTTGAGGTGCGGCCGGGACCAGTCGATCAGCTGGTGTTTAAAATGAAGAAAGCTCAGCGAAGCAGTTGTTGCGACAATGCGTGCGATGATGGTCGCCAGCGCGGCCCCTTGCATACCCAGGCCGGGAAGAGGGCCCCAACCGAAAATCAGAATCGGGTCGAGAATGACATTGAGCAGGGCGGCAACACACATCACGATCACCGGGCGTTTAACATCTCCAGCGGCGCGCAGGCAGCCATCGCTTACGGACGGCATAATGGCGGCAACTGCTCCGAGGAACCAGATGGACATGTATTCACGGACCAAACTCAGAATATGCCCTTCGGCACCGAGCAGACTGAACAGCGGCGAAATCGTCAGTAAACCGAGAACACTGACAAGAATGGTTCCGGTAATCGTCAGAATAATTCCATCGGAAACGGTCCGGCGGGCCCGGGCTTTGTTTCCCGCCCCCAATGCACGGGTGATGATGGAGGCCGCCCCCGAAGAAAAACCTAGAGCGAGGGCCCCGACGATCATCACCACGGAAAATGTAAATCCCATTGCCGCCAGCTCATCGGTCCCCAATCGGGAGACAAACCAGGTGTCGGTCAGGTTGAAGACCATAATGGCAAACATGCCTCCAATGCTTGGAAGCGTCAGCCGGGTGAGGTGTGAAATTACACTGCCTTTAAGAAGAGTGCTCATCGTGTATATGAAAAGTGGGTCGTGAAGCGTGACTGAACATCAGGCTTCATTTTTGACCGGTCACTTTTGTCCTTTAAAGAGTCGGCCGATATCTTCGAGGATCATAATCAGCGAAGGAATCAGGATGAGGGTAATGCCGGTGGCAAAGAGGATGCCGAAACCGAGCGAGATCGCCATCGGAATCAGAAAGCGGGCCTGACGGGATGTTTCCAGAATCATCGGCATCAGTCCGAAGAAGGTGGTGAGTGTGGTCAGAATGATCGGCCGGAAGCGCTGAATGCCCGAAGAGAGTACCGCATCGTGCATATTCATTCCTTCACGCCGTTTCTGGTTGGCGAAATCGATGAAGACCAGGGAATCGTTCACTACCACGCCGGAGAGGGCCACGACGCCGAACAGGCTCATCAGGCTGAGCGTATAGCCCAGCATCAGGTGGCCGACCACGGCGCCAACGACCCCGAACGGGATTGAAACCATAATGATCATTGGCTGCCAATAGCTTTTAAAGGGAATGGCGAGTAATACATAAATCATGATAAGGGCGAGAAACAATCCGGTAATCAGCCCGCCGACACTCTCGCGCTGATCGGCCTGGCGTCCTTCAAAGGAGTAGGAAAGTCCGCTATGCCGCTGCATCAGATCCGGTAGAATTTCGCCGGTTAACACGGCCAGCATCTGCGGCACCTGATCGCGTGGTTTGACGTCCGAGGAAACCGTGACAACCCGTCGGCCATTGTTTCGGGTGATGGAGGTATAGGCCCGTCCCCGTTCCACATTCACCACTTCGCGCAGTGGAACTTCTGTGCCGGCCGGAGTGCGGACAATCATTTCCTCCAGGCTGAATTCGGTATCGCGTTCGGCCTCCGGCAAACGCACCTTGACCTTGATTTCATTCCGTCCGCGCTGCTGGCGGATGGCTTCCGATCCGTAGTACGAGTTCCGCACCTGACGGGCAATTTCGGTGGAGGTCAGCCCCAGACTGCGGCCTTCGGCATTAATGGAAAAGTCGATTTGCGGTTTCCCCGGAGTGAAGCCGTCGTCAATATCCAGTACCATCGGATACGCACTCAGTGCTGCTGCCAGTTCTTTGCTGGCGACTTCGAGCACATTCATATCGCGATGCGACAGATCCACCGTCAATGCATCGGACCCGCCACCGGGTCCGCCGGAATCCGCGCGGAAGCGGATGTTTTTCAACCCGCTGATCGGGCCCGTGGCTTCTCGCCAGCGGTCGGCAAAAACCTGCGTTGAAACCGGCCGGCTGTCGGCATCGAGCAGTTCATAGGAAATGCTGGCCACATGACCGCCGGACGGTCCGCCCCGGCCCCCGGCCCCAATATTTGATATGACGCCTTTCACGATGGGCTTGCCATATTCCTTTTCAATTTCGGCAATCACCTTGTTGCCGGCCGCGAGCACGCGGTCGTGCACCATACGTGTGTTTTCGACGGGAGCACCGTAAGGCAGCGTGAAGCTGCTCATGGCGATGTCTGACTCCACACTGGGGAACAGTTCAAAACCCATGCGGCCGCTTTTAATATAACCGATTGTCACGATCAGAACCACCATACCGATACTGACGGTGATGTAGCGGAAGTTCAGTACCCGATCCAGAAACGGACCGTAAATATCGCGGACAAAGTGCGTGAATTTCTGACTGAAGCGCTGCTGTATTCGGTGCAGCATATGCGGGTTTTTAAGATCCTTCTGATGCGCCAGGTGAGCGGGCAGAATATAGAGGGCTTCCACCAGCGAAATGAGGAAGGTTGTGCAGACGATTAACGGGATGTTCCGGAAGAACTTTCCCATCACGCCCGGCACAAAATAGAGCGGCATAAAGGCGACAATGTTGGTTAGAATACTGAAGGTGACGGGCACGGCAATCTGGCGGGCTCCCGCAATGGCCGCCTGTAAAAAGGGCATGCCTTCCTGGTGTTTATGATAAATATTTTCACCCACCACAATGGCGTCGTCCACCACAATGCCGAGTGCAATCAGAAAGGCAAACATGGTGATCATGTTCAGACTCACATCCATCGGCCCCATAAAAAGGAAGGTGCCGAGGAATGAAATCGGAATGCCGAGCATCACCCAGAAGGCGAGCCGCATTTCAAGAAACAGGCCGAGAAGAACAAACACGAGCACAAGCCCCATTGCCCCGTTTTTCAGCAGCAGCCCCATACGGCCGCGAAACGAATCCGCCCGGTTGTTCCAGAGGGTGAAATCCACGCCGTCGGGCATGGTGGCTTCGAGCTCTTCGAGTACATCAAGCACGGCTTTTTCAACCGAAAGCGGGGTCTCTTTGCCCACGCGGTAAACGGTCATCGTCATGGCCGGTTTTCCGTTAAAGAAGGTGAATTTATCCGATTCGTCGAAGCTGTCCCGGATTTCTGCAATATCCTCCAGCAGAACCCGGGTGCCGTCGGTGGCGGTGACGATGGGAATGCTGGCAAATTCGCGGCCGAGATCGCGGCGGTCTTTCACGCGAACCAGAATTTCGCCGGAAGTGGTTTTCATCCCGCCGCCCGGCAGCTCCACGGAACTGCGCGAAATAATATCGGAAACGTCCTGCAGCGATAAATTGAGTTCGCGCAGTTTGGCCTGCGGAATTTCAATGGCAATTTCGTAGCTCCGGATATTGGAAAGTTCAAGCTGGGTAACCCCGCCGGACTGGAGCAGTTTGTCGCGTGTCTGTTCTGTCAGTTCCCGAAGAACGGTCTCGGAAACATCGGCCGATACAATGACGTCCATAACGGAACGCTTCACGGATGCGGCACTGATGACCGGCTCCTCGGCATCGAGCGGGAAGGTGCGGATTCGGTCGACTTCGTTGCGGATTTCGTCGGTGATGATATTCACATCATACCCTTCAATCACTTCCACCTGAACGCTTCCGCTTCCTTCACTGGCTGTTGAGGTGACCTTTTTAACGCCGTCAATTCCGCGCACACTTTCCTCAATTGCCAAAAGGATGCCCTGTTCCACTTCGTCCGGGCTGGCTCCGGGATAAGGAACGCTGACGGATACAACATCCAATTCGGCCTGCGGCAGAAACTCCTGTTTAATCTTGGTTGCCGAAAATATGCCGCCGCCTAATAAAACGATCATCAGGATATTCGCCGCGACGATATTATTGGCCATCCAGGCAATCGGCCCGCGTTTCTGTTCTAAATCAATACTCATTTTCCAATCCTCGGAAATCGTGAACGGTGAAAATTAGGGGGTGGTTTCGGCAGAGACATCCGTGTGCGGTGTCTTTTTGTTCTGTCCGGTGTTCACATCCATTTCGTTAATCGGGGTATTGATGTCGGATATGATGATCTGTTCGCCGTTTTTCAGCCCGTCGCGGAAGATCACCTTTTCGGCATCGCGCCAGAGCACGTCAACAGGTCGGATATCGAGTTTGTTTTCCGGGGTTGCAATCCAGACCACCGACCCTTCGCGCAGGGCATTGCGCGGAACAGAGAAAACATCCTCCAATTCTTTTCCGTCGATGACCACCTTTACAAATTCGCCGAGCAGCAGGGGCTGTTTGCCTGCATTTTCAGGTTTGAGGCAGAGCGGGTCTTTTACTTCCACCAGCAGACGCGCCATGCGTCCTTTTTCTTCAAGACTGCCCATGAGCTTAATAACGCGTCCGTTGCGAATGGCGCCGCTTGTGGATTGAATTTCAACCGCACTGCCGGGAATGGAAACCCAGTTCAGCCGGTCAACCGGAATGGAAAGTGTAACCCAGTATGCATCGGTTCCGACGAGTTCGCCAAGCTGAACCTGGAGGTTGGCCTGGGAGCCGACATGGACGTTGCGGTCCAATACCAATGCGTTGAACGGGGCGGTGAGTCTGGTTCGCTCCAGGTTGATCTGTGCTTTTTTCAATGCAGCCTCGGCGGCTTTCAGCGCCGCTTCGTCGGCGGCCAGATGCGGCACGCGCAGGGCGAGCTCCATTTCAAGTTCGGTTGCATCATCGGATTTCAGCAGTTCCCATTCCCGCTTGGCCACTTCCTGGCGACCGAGTTCCTGTTTATAGGAAAACCGGGCGGCTTCCAGCTTCGATTCCGCATCGGCCAGTGCCAGTTCATAGTCCACCGGATCGATGGTCAGAATCGGTTCTCCCTTTTTCAAAATTCCGCCATCGATAAAGTTCGGCGAAAGGGCCGTCACTTCGCCGGAGATCCGGGATTGTAAAAAAATAGTTTCTGCCGGGGTAACGGTTCCCATGAGGTGCAGCCGCACAATTTCGGTGGTGGCCGCCAACGGCTGAATCTCCACCAGCGGAGCCATTTTCGGCGGCATCTTTTTCTCTGCTTTAGGCGCGGTGGCAATGAGGACTTTCGCGACGATCACACCGCCGATAATCAGTATGATGCAAATGATGGCTTTAAGAAATTTGGGCATTTTATTCTCCGGTTGAAGGGGCTGAAAGTTTATTGGGCCAGGAACCGCCCAGAGATTTGTATAAATTGATGCGATAATTCAGCAGGTCGAACTGGGCCTGCACCCGGTCGCGTTCCAGCCCCTGGAGGGTATTGAGCTGAATGAGCACGGTGGTGTATTCGATTATACCGTTGCGGTAGCGATTGACGGATTCTTCATAGGATCGTGTTGCCGCGGTCAGCCGGGCATCGAGCCGCTCAATGTATTCATGCTGTTTTTGTTCTGAGACGAGGGCATTCTCCACCTCTTTAATGGCATTTAAAACGGTTTCGCGATAGATGGCGAGTCGCTCGGCGGCAATGGCCCGTTGTTTTTCCACTTCGGCTTTGCGTCGGCCGCCGTCAAAAACGGGACCGGTGAGGCTGGCGGCCAGATTAGCGGCCCAATCATCAAAAAGGTCGCTGATATCGCTGCTGTTATAATCGAGCGTTCCCGTCAGCCGAAGGGCCGGCAGGCGGTCGGCCCGGGCGGCGCTGACCTGCCAGTCCGCCGCATAGAGGTTGAGGCCGGCTGTGCGTACATCGGGGCGGTTGGCCAACACATCAGCGGGAATTCCAAGGGCTGGAAGTTTTCCAAGGGTTGGCAGTTCTTTCTGGGTGACTTCCAAGGCCTGGAAGTCGGGTTGTCCGAGCAGCACCGCGAGTTCGTTCTGCTGCAATTCTTCGTTGCGCTCCGCAAGCGGAATCAGGGATTCGGTTCCGGCCAGCGTCTGGCGCTGCTGGAAAACATCCAATGCACTGGAACTGGCAGTTTTAAAACGGAGTTCAATTAATTCGAGGGCATTTTTATTGGCTTCGATCTGAAGCCGAATGACTTCTGTTTGCAACCGCTGGGCCAGCAGGGCCGTCCAGGTTTGGGCCACCCGTGCGGAAAGCGTGATGGCCGCTGTATTCAGTTGTTCGCGGGTTGCTTCACGGTCGAGTGCTCTGGCCTGGTTTTCAGATTTAATCCGGCCCCACAGATCAACTTCATAGGCCGCATTCAGTCCCGCATTGTAATTTTCAACCGGATTGCTGTCGCCCTGAGTCCATGTGGTTCCCGCACGGCCGTCGTAGTTCAGCGTGGGAACAAGCGACGATCGGGCCTGGGCATAGGCGGCATCGGCCTGAGCCAGCCGCGCCCACGCCATATGAATGGTCGGACTGTTGGTCAGCGCTTCTTCAATCAATCCGTCGAGTTCCGGGGATTGGAAGGTGGTCCACCAGCGGTTGGTGGTGTCGTATGGATTGTCCGAATAGAGGGAAAACTGTTCCGGAAGCCCGGCATCCAGCGTGTCCCGTTCGTCCGGTGCATAGATAGCGCAGGAGAAAAGCAGGGAAGCGGTTGTGGTGAGCAGTAGAATCTGGCCAATCGGGCGGGCTTTGTTCATGAGGTCGTTCCAGTGTTCTTTATCAAATCGCGGACGGCAAGCAGGCCGCCAATGGCAAAAGTTTCCACCTGATTTGCCAGTTCGGCAGGATCGTCGAAAGAGGGCAGGCGATGTTGCGGGCCATCGGGAAGTTCACCTTTCTGGGCTTTCTGGTGGCCGACATTCAGGAATATGTGTAATCCCATAAAATTGCGCAGCGCCAGTTTGAGCTGATCTTCCGTAATTTCAGGGCCGATCAGACTTTTGATTGCCCGCTTAACGATTTCACGCGTCGGTTTCAGATGGGTTTGAAAAAGGCTTTCGTGCATTTCGGTGGGTTCGCCCATCTCCCGATGCAGCAGACGGGGAAGGCGACCGGCAAAGCCGGTATCGAAGATATTTTCAATTCGGGATCGGATAAAAAGGCGCAGCCAGGCTTCGGCTCCGATTTCACTGAAATCTTCCGAGAGAGGCTGGCGGACCGCTTCCTCCGCAAAAAGATAGGCCCAGACTTCACGATAGAGATTGGCTTTGTCGCCAAAGTGATAGTTCACAGCGGCAATATTCGCATCCGCCGCTTCGCAGATTTCCGCCACAGTGGCTTCGCGGTACCCTTTTTCGGCAAAGATTTCACTCGCAGCGCTGATGAGTCGAATTCTTGTTTTTGATTTTTTGCCCATAATTTTTTAAACGCCAATTTTAATTATTTGTTCGGGAAACTAGAATTAGCATCGGCGGAAGTCAACTTTTCCGCAGTATGGTTTTATGAGGCCGAAAATCGGGCCGGTTTTATGAGCCGCAAAGATTTGTCGAAAGGCAGGAGGAGTGGATGGAAGCGTTGAGCTTCACACAGATAGAGCAGGTTTTCTTTCGATTTTTCCAAACGCTGGAAGTCAGCAGGCGAGTTGGCGGCGGGTGACGCGGTAGGCCAGAGCGCCGGCGAGCAGGTTGGCGAGGGCGAGGCCCAGAACAAGTCCGGTGAACCCGAAGAGACGGCTGCCCAGAAAACTGAGCGGCATGATGAAGAGAAAGACGCGGCTGAGGTTGATGAGCAGGACGGGTTTCGGTGTGCCGATGACGTTAAGCAGCTGGCTCAACCAGGTGCTGACGTGAAGGCCGGAATGGCCGAGTGCAGCGATAAGCAGATAAGTGACGCTCCATTTGACCACGAGAGGGTCGGAGCTGAACCAACTGGAAATCCAGTGGGCGGTTGACAATAGCAACAGGAAGGTAACGCCGGCATAGAGAAGGGCAAAGCGCGTGCTGATGCGTCGGGTTTCCTGGACCCGTTCAAATGCATTGGCGCCATAGTTGTGGCCGACAAACGGGACGATGGCCATGGAATACGCCATGGAAATCATAAAAACAATCGATTCAATCCGGGTTCCGGTGGCCATGGCGGCGACGGCCTGCACTCCGCCGACGCCGGCCGCGAGCCGGATATAAAACCCCTGTGCAACCGGAGTTAAGGCCTGGGTGAGTGCGGCGGGAATGCCCAGCGCGATAATATTTTTCCAGGAGTGCAGCAGGTGGCGAATATGCGGGCGGGTCCAGTCGATTAGACGATGTTTATAATGCAGAATGATGAGCGAAGCCGTGGCGCCGAGTGCACGGGAAAGGATTGTGGCGATGGCCGCGCCCCGGATTCCAAAGGCTGGAACCGGTCCCCATCCAAAAATCAGAATGGGATCGAGTACCACATTCAGCAGGGCGCAGGAAATCATGACAATGACCGGCCGGACCATATCGCCGGCGGCGCGCAGACAGCCGTCGCTGACCGGCGGAAGAATGGCGAAAATTGCTCCGATGTACCAAAGCTGCATATATCCACGGACCAGTTCGAGCACAGAACCTTCGGCACCGAGCATGGAAAATATCGGGGTGATTGTGAAATAGCCGAGCAGGCTGACGACTCCCGTTCCGATGATTGTGAGTATTAATCCATCGGAAATGGTGCGACTGGCCAAAGCTCGGTTTCCAGCGCCGAGTGCACGGGATGTGATGGATGCCGCGCCGGTTGAAAAGCCGATGGCCAGGGCTCCGACGATCATAACGACCGCGAAGGTGAAGCCCATGGCTGCAAGCTCTTCCGTGCCCAGTCGCGAAACAAACAGGGTATCGGTCAGATTGAACACCATCATGGCGAACGTTCCGGCAATGCTCGGCAGCGTTAATTGCAAGAGGTGTTTTTTAATATTGCCTTCGAGTAGCGTGCTCATGAGTTGCGTGATGAATGAAACGAGAGGCGTGACTTTCTGGAGTCACGCCTCTCGAATCCATCGTCATTCCTATTGGTGCAGGGCCTGCAGATGTTTTTTAAGGCGGGCACAGTCGTCGATCACCATATAGAGCGAGGGAACGAGAATGAGCGCGATGGCGGTGGCGAAGAGAATCCCGAAACCGAGTGAGATCGCCATTGGAATCATAAATTTCGCCTGACGGGATGTTTCCAATATCATCGGGGCCAGCCCGCCGAAGGTGGTGAGCGTGGTCAGCAGAATCGGGCGGAAACGCTGGATGCCGGCGGAAACCACCGCATCGTGCGCATTGGCATGGTGAGCACGACGTTCATTCGCAAAGCTGATCAGCACCAGCGCATCGTTCACCACCACGCCGCTGAGCGCCAGCATACCGATGATGCCCATCATCGTCATTTCATACCCCAGCAGGAGGTGGCCGACAATGGCACCGATGACGCCGAAGGGAATGGAGATCATCACGATGAGCGGCTGGGAATAGCTGCGGAACGGAATGGCGAGCAGGGCATAGATGGCGAGCAGCACCAGCGGAATAGTGATGGCCATGCTTTTGAAACTGTCGCGTTGATCGGCGGTGCGGCCTTCATAGCTGTAGTCGAGCCCCGGATATTGGCTGAGCAATTGCGGGAAATATTCGGCATCGAGTTTGGCCATTACTTCGCCCGCTTTGGATTTCGGGCGGACGTCGGCGGTCAGGGTGAGTGTACGCATTCCGTTGCGACGATTGATGGTGGTGTAGGATTTGCCGATTTCGGTATCGACGACATCCGAGAGCATCACTTCGCCTCCGTCCGGGGTGCGCAGAATAAAGTTTTCAAAGTTATTCATGCGGGTGCGTTCCGCTTCCGGCAGGCGCACCTTGACTTTGACTTCGTTTCGGCCGCGCTGCTGGCGCAGGACTTCGGTGCCTTCGAAGGCCGAACGCACTTGCTGACCGATATCGTTGGCGGAGAGGCCGAGGCTGATGGCTTCCGGCTTCAGCGTAAAGTCGAATTGGTTTTTCCCCTCTTCCACGCCGTCGTTGATATCCTGAACGAGGGCATAGGTATCGAGCTCCGCTGCAAGTGTCCGCGCCGCGGTTTCCAGCGTGTCGACATCGTCGTGGCGCAGTTCGATTGTAAGCGCGGCTCCGCTGCCGGGACCGCCTTCATCGGAGGCATAGCGGATAAAACGCACGCCGGGAATGTCGCCGACTTTTTCGCGCCAGGCCTGAACAAAGGCTTCAGTTCCCATAATTTTATCGCGGATTTCGGCATCGGCCAGGAAGACCTGAACCTGTGTTGTATGGCTGCCGTTTCTGCCGGTATCGGCAAAAATACCTTCCACGAGCTCGGGATGGCCGCTTTCTTTGAGCACTTCTTCGGCTCCTTTCACCAGACGTTCGGCCACAGCTTCGGTTTTTTCAACCGGTGCGCCGAAGGGGAGCGTGGCGGAGGCTTTGGCAAAGTCGGACTCCACGGTGGTAAACATGGAGAAGCCCATACGGCCGCTGGCCCAGAAGCCCCCAACCAGAATCAACAGACCAAAGGCGGCGGCCACAACGACATAGCGGTGTCTCAGGCAGCGGTCGAGAAAGGGACCGTATGTATTTTTTATCCAGTTGCGGAAAATGTGACTGAAACGCTGTTGCGCACGGTGCAGGATGCCGAAAAGCCCACGCGGTTCTTTTTTCCGGACATGGCTGAGGTGGGCGGGCAGAATGTAAAGACTCTCCACCCAGGAGATTGTGAATACCGCGATGACGACGATCGGCAGCATTCCGATCACCCGGCCCAGCATGCCGGGCAAAACCAGCAATGGAATGAAGGCCACAATGTTGGTGAGAATACTGAAGCCGACCGGGGTGCCGACTTCGCGTGCTCCGACCACCGCTGCTTCCAGCGGGTCCATGCCATCCTGTTGGTAGTGGTAGACATTTTCGCCGACCACGATGGCGTCGTCCACCACAATGCCGAGGGCCACAATGAAAGCGAACATCGTGATCATATTGATCGAAAGACCGGTGGCGGGCATCAGCAGCATGCATCCGAGAAACGAGATCGGAATGCCCATCATCACCCAGAAGGCCAGACGCATTTCGAGGAAAAAACCGAGCACCAGCAGCACGAGTGCGAGGCCCATGGCGCCGTTGCGCAGCAAGAGATTGGCGCGTTGGGAGAAAACCTCGGTTTTATCGCTGAGCACTGCAATCCCGATACCGTCGGGCAATTGCTCGGTGAACTGGGGCAGCAGTTCGGAAACAGCCCCTGCAATTTGAGCGGGGGTTTGGTCTCCGACGCGGTAGATGTCGAGCATGATGGCCGGTTTGCCGTTGTAGGTGGCGGAGCGGTCGGAATCTTCGAATCCATCGATTACGGTGCTGATATCGCCGAGCTGGAGCGGGGTGCCGTCTTCGGAGGCGAGTACCGGAGCTACGGAAAATTCAGTTCCGTAGTCGCGTCGTTCCTGCATGCGCAGCAGGGTTTCGCCGCTTTCGGTTTTGATGCCGCCCCCGGAAATTTCGCGCGACTGGGTTTTGATCGTTGCGGCCAGCGTCTGATGGTCCAGATTGTAACGGCGCAGTTCTTCCTGCGAAACCTCAATGCTGATTTCCAGATCGCGGGTTCCGGTGAGATCGACCTGGGTAATAAACTCGTTCTGCAGCAGGCGGGTGCGCACCTGTTCGGCCAGGGTGCGGAGATTCATTTCCGATGTGTCGCCATACAGCACCAATGCCATGGCATCGCGCTTGCGCGATGCCAGCGAAACGACCGGCTCTTCCGCACCTTCCGGGAAGGTGGTGATTCGGTCGATTTCACTTTTGATGTCCTGATAGACTTTAACGCGGTCCACACCTTCCATCAGTTCGGCCTGAATGGTGGCCGAACCTTCTTTTGCTGTGGAGGTGACCTCTTCGATTCCTTCCAGGCCGCGCACGACTTCTTCCGCCGCCAGACAGACGCTTTGCTCCATCTCTTCGGGCGTTCCGCCGGGATACGTGATGCTGATTGTTACCATATCGGTGCTGATGTCGGGCATCACTTCCTGCTTCAGTGTGGTGAAGGTGGCAAAGCCGCCAATCAGGCAGAGCAGCATCAGCAGATTGGCTGCAACCGGATTTTTGACCATCCAGGCGATGGGCCCTTTGGATTTATTCATAAAATCGTTCATGGTTTATGCGTCCTGTTTGTGTTGGCGTTTGCCTTCCGGAGCGGGAGCCCGTTCACCGGCGCGGCGCAGCTGCATGCCGTCGATGGAAGAGACCAGATCGGTAATCACCAGTTCTGTTCCGGTTGGGGGATCGATCCGAATGAGCACTTCATCGGCATAGCCCTGCAGGAGTTCGACCGGTAGAATGCGGAGTTTATTTTCGGAATCGATGGTCCATACCACATTGCCGTCGCGCAGATATTTGCGGGGAATCAGCGCGGCGTTTCGGGCGGTTTCACCGGTGATATTCACCCGGACCACTTCGTTCAGCAGCAGCGGCCGGCTCTCGGCATCGGCATAGGGGGAATTTACCGCCAGAAGGATGCGGGCCATGCGGCCGGTATCGCTGAGGTCGGGCAGCAGACGATGGGTCTGTGCGGGGCGGGTGCTTTCATCGGATAGGGCGATTTCGGCGGAATAGGGCTGTGTTCCAAGCATTGGAAGCGAATCCAGTGCACTGAGCGGTACGGAGGCGCGAATGAAGTAGCGATCGGTTGCGGCGAGTTCGATCAGTGTTTTGGCGGATTGAGCATAGTCACCGATGTCGGCATCGGCGGAAACGATCACTGCATCAAACGGCGCACGGATCTTCGTGCGCTCGAGGTTGAGCTGCGCACTTTCCACAGCCAGTTCGGCACTTTTAACGGCGGCCTGGGCGGATTTGAGTTGCGGCTCGCGCAGCAGGAGGTCGCGGTAATCTTCGGTTTGTGCGGAATCCATCAGGTCGAGTTCGTTCCGGACCACGTCCTGCTGGCCTTCTTCAATCCGCAGATTGCTTTGAGCGGTGAGCAGGTTTGCTTCCGCCTGGGCGAGCGCCAGTTCGTAATCGGCGGACTCAATTTCAATCAGCACATCGCCTTTCTGAACCCGGTTGCCTTCCACAAGATTATCGGCAACCGACACAATCCGGCCGGAGACTTCCGCCTGAAGGGCTGCGAATTTATCGGGAATCACCGTGCCGAGGCAGCTGATTCGAAGCGGTTGGTCGGCAATGGACAACGGCAGGGTTTCCACAACGGGAATCATGGAAGACATGCCGCGCCGGCGTTCGGCTTCGGGTTTGGTTTTAACAAAAAGGATCGCACCGATGATGCTGCCGGCCAGCAGAAGGATCCCGACCAGAATAGAGATGAGACGTTGGGTGTTGTGGTTCATTATTTGTTCTCCAGGATGAATGTCCAATCGCCCCCGAGAGAGCGGTAAAGTTGAATACGGTCAGCTAATAAATCGGCCTGAGCCTGCAGGTAGGTAATCTGTAACGATTCTCGCAGAACGATGGCGGCGAGAGTGTCGAAGTAGGAAAGAATTCCGCGTTGGTAGCGAAGGATGGATTCGGCCTCACTTTTTTGTGCCGCTGCATATTGTTTGGCCAGGGCCTGCACATAGTCCGCCTGATGCGCTTCATCGCTGAGGGCATTCTCGGTTTCCTGAACGGCTTCCAATACGGCCTGACGATAAGCCGCAATTTTTTCGCGGGAGACCGCCATGGTGCGATCTACTTCTCCTTTACGTGCGCCGCCGTCGAGCAGCGGCGCGAGTATACTCGCGGCGAGGTTGGAGACCCAGTCGTCGAACAGGTCATCGACATTTTCAGCGGTGGTGTAGGCATTACCGCTCAGGGAGAGTGTCGGCAGGCGGGCTGCACGGGCTGCACCGACCGACCAGTCGGCAGATTCCAGTGCCAGACGGGCGGCCTGAAGATCGGGGCGGTTTTCCAGAAGAGCAACCGGCAGGCCGGCGGCAGGCTGGGGTGGAAGGGAGGGCAGCGGTTCCGGGGTTAATTGCAGATCGGTTCCCGGAATTTTTCCGGTCAGAACCGCAATCTGATTTTCAGCTGTGCTGATGGCGGCGCGGACAGGAGGGAGTTTGGCTTCGGCGGAAGCAACCTGCTGGCGTTGCTGCAGCAGGTCCAGGGTGGTGGCCTGGCCGGTTGCATAGCGCAGTTCCATGGCGGAAAGTTTATTCAGGCTCGATTGCAGCTGGCTCTCGTAAATGGAGAGGGCTTCGGTTTGGGTCAGCCACGTGAAATAGCTGTTGGCCAGTTCGGCGGAGAGGGAGATGGCGACGGTTTGCAGGTCGAACTTGGTGGCTTCCCAATTAGCCAGTGCGGCTTGTTCGGATGATTTAAGCCGCCCCCATAAATCAACTTCGTAACTGGCATAGAGGCCGAGTGTCTTTGCGGGTGTGGTGGAGTTTGGGGCGTTGGCGTAGGCATTGTATTTTGAGGAGGTGGATGCCTGGGCATTGAGCTGCAGTTTTCCGGCCGCACCGCTGATCGTGGCCGTGGCTTCGGCCTGTTCCAGCCGGGCGGCTGCTTCCTGCAACGTCAGGTTTCCGGAGAACGCTTCGTTCATCAGCCGGTTGAGGGTTTCGGAATTGAAGGCTTCCCACCATGCGGTTTTCAGCGGGATATTTCCGGAGGTTTTGCTGAAGTGTTCCGGAATCTGCCCGGCCACGACATTTTCGTGTTTGGGTTCCAGTGTGGTGCAGGAGGTCAGCCACAATACAGCGGAGCCCACAGCAAATGCACCCATGAGGGGAGGGGAGTTTTTCATGATAAAGTTCCTGTGTGTTGAATCAAATTACGGGTGGCAAGCAGACCGCCAAGAGCAAATTCTTCGACCTGTCGGGCCAGTTGGTCGGGATCGTCAATGGAGGGAAGGCGCCGGCGTTTGTTCTTTTTCTCTTTGTCTTTCTGGTGTCTGACGTTGAGGAAGATGTGCAGGCCCATAAAGTTGATGTGTGCCAACTTCAGCTGGTTGTCTGTGGCGCCCGGGCCGAGCAGCGCTTCGATCGCCCGTGACACCAGCTCGTGACCCGGCCTGAGGTAGGTTTCGAAAATGATGTCGTGTATTTCGGTGTGCTCACCCATGACGCGATGGAGCAGTTGCGGCAGGCGGCTGCAGATGCCGGTGTCAAAAATTTCTTCGATCCGGGAGCGGATGAAGTTTCGCAGCCATCGTTCAGGTTCTGTTTCGGGAAGGGCGGTCGGGAGCGGATGTTCGAGCGCCGATTTTTCAAACAGAAAGGCCCAGACTTCGCGATAGAGATTTTCTTTGTCGCCGAAATGATAGTTCACGGCCGCAATATTAGCCTCGGCCGCCTCGCAGATTTCAGCAATCGTGGCATCGTGAAATCCTTTTTCCGCAAAGATCTTACTCGCCGCATAAATCAACCGTTTTTTTGTAGTTCGAATTTCCATTTTAAAAGCCCATTTGAATCATGAGTTTTAAAACGTAGGTCGGTGCGGAATTATTGTCAACGAAGTTTGAAAAATATTCAAATGGGCATTTGAATTGAGTGGAGGTACTAAAAAAGCCCCTCGGTTAAAAGGGGCTTATATCTAACAAAATAGAGCGTTTAGCGTCTTATTTTTTTGCAGAGCATTCAGTTTTTGCAGAATCACATGCTTTTTTGCAGGATGCATCGTCTGCTTTTTTGCATTCTTTTTTAGCTTCAGCTTTTTTTTCTGCGCCACAGCAGGCAGAGCCGGCAAACGCAGAGGATCCAGCAACAAACAACGCAACAGCGGCAATACTCATCAATTTCTTCATGGTGTTTTTCCTTTTGTTATCTATTAAATCGTACGCTCATCGTACTAATTGAAATAGAAGACACACGATTGCCAGATTTGGTTCAAATTTATTTTTATAAATTTTGACTGCCTCTGAATCCCGCAAATGATGGCCGCCATCATTATTCAGCATTCCGGACACACGGAACGGTTTGGCGTTTTCGAATGCCAGGAAGCCTGTACCGGATGGTCGGTTTAATGATGGAGCTTATTTCCGCGCATGACCAGTCCGCCGATGACAGCAGTGAAGGGGGCGACGGTGACGAGGCCAAAACTTCCAACCATGGTGTTGAGCACTTCTGCGGCAACATAGTTAAGGTTGAAAATCTGGATGGGCGGAATGTCCTGACTAATGAAGAGCATGAACATAAAAATGTAGGAGCTGGAATAGGCCAGCAGGAGTGTGGTGGTCATGGTGCCGATCACCGAGCGCCCGACGCGCAGGCCGGAGCGGATGTGTTCTGTAAAATGAATTTCCGGATGTTTCAGTTTTACTTCCTCCATCGATGCGGCGATATCCATCGCCAGATCCATCACCGCTCCGGACGCTGCGAGAAAAATGCCGGCAATAAATATGGGGGTCAGCCGGAGATGGGCAAATCCCCCGTGAAGCAGGTTTTCGGCATATGGACGAACCGCACCGTGAATGTGGAAAAGTTTTCCGAAAACAACGGCTAAAATGGCGGTCAGGGCCAACCCGAGAAAAGCGCCGGCAAAGGTGACAAATCCTTTTCGTGTAATTCCTCCGACCAGAAAGCTGATGGAGGCGGTAAGGCAGGCGACAACGACGAGCGTAACCCAGATGGGATCATGGCCTTTGAGAAACATCGGCAGCATGATTTTCCAGATCATCAGTGTGGCGAAAGCAAAAGAGAGGATGGCCTTGAATCCAGTGAGGCCCGCCACGGCAATTAATGCGATGGCAAAGAGGGAGATCAGCGCAATTTCCAGATTAATGCGATAGTGGCCGCGCGCCGTTCCCTGATCCGGGAAGCCTTCACCGGTCAGAAAATACTGTACCAGCAATGTCTCTCCTTCAGTGTAGACTTCATCGCGTTCGAGAACCCCGATTAATTGATTTTGCACTGTAAGGGTCCGGCCCTTGAAAGGCCCGGCGAGGAGCTTGACTTCCATCTGTTGGAATCCGGTATGAACCACGCCGAAAACCTGGATGTCTGAGTTATCGGTGGATAACACAACACCGCGGTGGCGGTAAATATCCCGTTCCTTTTTCCCCTTATATTCAAACCCGGTTCTGATCAGGGAAAGGGTCAGGCACAGCAGCGAGAAAATGAGGATGATGATTAGATCTTTCTGTGTGGATGGATTCTTGAATTTCATAGGTTTCCAACGGTTGGAAATACATAAAGGGCAGGGTGCCGGGGCACCCTGCCTGGTTTATAAGTGCGTTAGGAATTGCGGCTTAGTAAGGCAGTCCTCCGCCGGAGTAGTCCGGATCTTCAACCGGGAGAGCCGGGGTACGCATGGCCTGGCCCAGGAATTTCGCGATGTCGGTGTTGTCGTAGAATCCACCGAAGCGGTAGGCATCGAAGCCGGCGGCCATGACCGGAACCGGAACGGCGGTATGCGAAGTGGAGGCCCAGAACAGGCCGGATTCCTGATTCAGGATGTGGGAGCAGGTGACGGCGATGGCTTTGTAGCCGCCGTAGATGGTGTAGTCTACGTCGGTGTAACCATCGAGATCATATCCGCTGGGTCGGCTGTCCGCTTTCACGTTGCCAAGTTCCCGGTCATAAGCCGCTTCGAGCTGTTCCTGTTGGTATTCCGAAAGGTCGGTCCAGACGAGCCCGAAACAGTTGGAGATGGCATCAATCATATCCGCATCGATATTACTGGTTTCCGCATCAATCCAGGTATGATTGTTTTTATACTCCGTGATGACCTGGCGATTGAACAGGTCGTAGGAGATGGTCTGACCTTCAAGGGTTTCGAAGGCGGTTTCGTATTTGGTGCCTTTGTAGCCGATGCTCATACCGCCGGTTTCATGGTCGCCGGTTACCACGATAAGCGTTTCGTTGGGGTGGGCATAGTAGAATTCGAGTGCCTCGCCAACGGCTTCGTCAAAAGCGATGGTGTCGGTGATCGTTGCTTTGGCATCATTGGCATGCCCGGCCCAGTCGATTTTTCCGCCCTCAACCATAATGAAGAAACCGTCCGCATCATTCTGCAGGCGATTGATGGCCGCTTCGGTGACCTCGGCCAGGGTGAAGTTGCCCTCCGGTGTGTCCATATCGTAGGGCATAGCATTGGAGTCGTAGGAGGTTGCAACCGAGCAGACCACTTTTCCGGAAACATTTTCCAGATCGTCGATACTGTTGACGAACGTATAGCCGTTGTTTTCGAATGCCTCACTTACAGCAATGCCCCCCGCGTTGTCGGAACTGTTCAGATAACGGAACTGACCGCCGCCGAAAAATTCGAATCCGCTTAATGCGGCCTGATAGCCGATTTCGGTGTAGTTGTTGCGGCTGTTAACGTTGGCGTAATAAGCAGCCGGTGTGGCGTGCGGCAGCGATACGCTGGAGATGATGCCAACGGATTTGCCCTGTTCATGGGCCAGTTCGGCGATACTTTTGTAGGCCATGTTTTTGTCTGTATTCAGCCCGATTATTCCGGTGCCGGTCTTTACGCCGCAGGCGAATGCCGTGCCGGCTGCAGCGGAGTCTGTGATTAAGCGCGTATCCGAATAAGTGGTGGACATGCCGGAAATCGGCAGCAGATTCATGTTCAGGACGCTGGCTTTCAGATTGACCGGGCGGTCCTCTCCGCCTTCCATTCGGCTGGCTTTATACGCTTCGGCCGCCTGCATTTGAACACTGGCCATGCCGTCGCCCAGAAAGAAAAAGACATATTTTGCTCCGCTGGTTGCGCGGGTTGGACGTGCGTTTGCTGTGTGTGTTGTAAACAGGGAGGCAAGGGCACAGCCCATGACTGCAGTTTTCGTGAGTGTTACTTTCATTTTCTTACTCCTTATGTGGTTGGTTATATTTTTGAGCTAACTAAACAGCAGAATCGGATTATCTCCGGAGTCTTCTGCGCGTGAAGGTCAGGATCACCCCGCCGAAAATCAGGGAAATGACGGATGCCGGTTCCGGAATCGCGTCGTAGGAAAGGGTGTCAATGGTAACGGCTTCAACTAAGGTCCAGTTGTCGACGCTGTTCTGGTCCACTGTGAAATCGGCGAAGAAGCCGTCGGTGCTCCCGCTGACGGTGATTCCCCAGGCTTCGGTGATCAGCCCGGAATCGGTGTTATGGTCAATGCCGAGCGATTCGGAGACGACAATGTTCCCCGCGGATGCATCGGAAAGCTGCGGAAGCAGACTGAATTCGGCCCGCCAGTCTTCCCATCCTGTATTCGGATAATCATCCCAATAGCTTAATTGGATGACCACTTCGGTTGTTTCAAAGCCGTTGAAGGTCGGCATCCAGAAAGAAAGATCATCTGTTGCTCCCAGCTGAAGCCAGCTATTTCCAGCGAAGTCGGAATCTTTCGCGGCGGAGTAGGAGAGAAGGTCCGGACGGGTCTCTCCGGTAAAATCATAGAAGGAACCGTTTTGATCGATGGCATAAAAATCGTCTGCCAGTGAGGCGCTACCCTGGCTGAAATGTGACCAGCTGTTCCATTCAGCATAAGCTGTTCCGTCGTCGCCCGCCCAGGAGGGGTCAAAGGGGCCGGCGTGTGTGGTGAGTCCCGCAGCAAAAAATGCTGTAATCAATATGTATTTTTTCATTTTAGTTCCTTATTTGAATGTTTGATTCGGCAAAACGTACTCTTGCCTTGAAAGCCCGAAAGATGGGTGGGCTCTGTTAAATACGTGTAAGAAATACGTGTATAGATTGTGGGTGAATGGTTAGTGTTATGACGGAAAGGCTAGTGCTGTATTTCGGGCTGAATGCGTATGTTAATTCGGATTTATAAACCCGAAGAAACTTGGAAATGGCGCTAACATTTCGGCTGTATCTGAGGTTATTGAGATGGAATTCAAATTTGCGGGAGAGGGCTCATTGGTTTTAATCAATAAAGGGTTTAAATCATGTAGGGGGCGGCGTAGATTCCGCGCTTCATGAATGCTTCCGAAATAGATATCCGGCCATATGGTGGCTGGCGTGAATTGCTGAAGATTGCCTGGCCGTTGATTATCAATTCCGGGACGTTTGCCGTGCTCAATTTCAGCGACCGGCTTTTTCTTTCGAATTATGGCGAGGCCGAGTTCCGAGCCTCGCTGCCGGCGGGCATTCTTTTTTTTACGCTGGTCTGCGGATTTATGGCACTGGCCGGCTTTGTGAATACGTTTGTGGCCCAGATGTGGGGTTCGGGCGATAAAGAAGGGTGTGCAAGAGCAACGGCGCAGGGCATTATTTTTTCCCTGATTTCCATTCCGCTCATCATGCTCATTACGCCCTTGGGGCTTTGGTTTTTACGGCTCAGCGGACACGGCCCCGAGATCCTGGCGTTGGAAGAGGACTATTTTAGAATTCTGATGTGGTGCGGCGGCGGAATGACGATGAGTTCGGCCTTGAGCAGTTTCTTTTCCGGCCGCGGAAAAACCTCCGTAATCATGGTCTGCAATATCTTTGCGAACGGCATTAACGTGCTGCTTAACTACCTGCTGATTTTCGGGATCGGAATTTTTCCAGAGCTTGGAATTGCAGGTGCCGGCTGGGCGACGGTGATCGGTTCCTGGCTGAGCCCGGCGATCTTTGCGCTGCTCTATTTTTCAAAACCGGTGAATGCGGAGTTTAAAACGTTTAAAAATCTGCGCTTTGAACCGTGGTTATTCAAACGGATGCTGCGTTTCGGATTTCCGTCGGGGGTGCACTGGTTTCTGGATGTGGCGGCTTTCACCGTTTTTGTCCTGCTTGTCGGCCGGATGGGGCCGGTGGCGCATATTGCCAGCAATATTGCCCTGAGTATTAATCTGGTGGCTTTTATGCCGATGATCGGGATGGGAATTGGCGCCTCGATTCTGGTGGGACAGTATCTGGGGCGGAATCAGCCGGACTACGCCGAGCGGATCGGCTGGCTGGCGATGAAAATCGGCATCGGTTATATTGTGCTGATCGGCATTACCTTTCTTCTTTTTCCGGGATTTTATACGAATGTTTTTGAAAGCAATGCCGGAGCAACGGTTCCGTTTGATGAGCTGCTTAAAACCGTTCGTATTCTGCTGGTGATGTTGGCGATTTGGGGCACAGCTGATGCAACGGCGCTGATTCTTTCCGGCGCATTAAAAGGAGCCGGCGATACGCACTTTGTACTGTATTTTCAGGCCGCTGTTGCCTGGGGTGTGCTGGTGCTCGGCCAACTGGTGATTGTGCTTTGGCTGAAGCTGAATATCTATGTCAGCTGGGCCTGGACGGTTGTTTATATTGTTATTCTGGGGGTTGGCTTTTTCCTTCGTTTCCGCTCCGGACGCTGGAAAAATATAGACCTGCTTGAGAAACGGGTTTCTGTGATTACCGACCCGGAAACCTCGGAAGATCTCGCCACGCGAATCTGATATTAAAAAAGGCGTTCCAAACATTGGAACGCCTTCGCCGGTTCTGAAACGCGCCGGTTTACAGACCGTATGCGGAGAGGTCGATACCCAGAGAAGAGGGATCGAAGCCGAACGATTTCAGTTTATCCATATAAAGGGAGCACTGTTCCTTCAAGCCGCTGTACTGATCGCTGTATTGAGCCAGTTGCGATTTCAGCTCTTTGGCTTTGCTGCCGAATTTCTGAGTAAAGCTCAAATCTTTTATCTGTTGGGTATAATCGGCCACTTTCTGCTTGGTTTCCGATAAAACAGAGCCGTATTCGCCGAGATAGGAGGTCAGTTTAGCCGCATCCATCGAAGCGATTTTGGTTTTGATCTGCTCCAGCGGTTTTTCCAAATCGGCCATGATTTCCTCTTTAGACACCTTGTATTTCGCGGCGGCTTCTTTGATCTGCTCGGTGGCACCGGCAGTCATGTCGCTCGCGGCGGCGGTCAGTTTGTCAGCTTGTGCTGAAGCCGAAGCGGCAGCATCCGCCGCCTTTTTTTCGACTGCTGAGGTATCAACGGAATAACTGCCGTCTTCACTCTTCTTAAAAAAGCCACTGCTGCAGATAAAAGCCGTCGCCATAATGATACATCCGAATTTTTTCATGGTGTTCCTTTCGTTGTTTAAAAGTGCGTAAAATCATATCGGCTCAGTACGCATTGTACAGCTTTGAACTTTTCCAATGTTTGGAAGCTGGCGGGGCGGGCTTAGCTGTGCTGGGGGTTTCTGATGCGGAAAGCACAGGCAAACAGCGCGAGGGCGGTAGCCAGACTGACCAGATTCCCGCCTGTATAATTGCCGGTGAGCGCCAGGATTCCGCTGTAAAAGGCGGGGCCGATGGCGCTGAAGATCACCATAAAGGTCATACACTGCCCGCTGATGGCTCCGAGATGTTTGCGTCCGTAAAAATGCGGCCAGGTTACGCTCATCAAAACGCCGAACAGACCGTTGGCAATTCCTCCGCCGATAATGAGGCAGGCAATCGGCCAGCCCGGAGCGAGTACTGTGAGCCCGATCAGATTGAGGCTCATCGCAGCCAGCATGGTGATCAACAGCCATTTCAGTTCCACCCGGTCGCTCAGCCATCCACCGATGAGGGTGATGGCAATAGAAAGAAATGCAATCGGAGGAAACAGCGCAAAGCCGCGGGTGCCGTCCATTCCCGCGAGCGTAAAGATGGATTCAATGTGAAAGGTGGTTGCAGTCATGACCAGTGCCTGCAGGGCCATGGTCAGGGTGAAGGCCCAGAACGGAAAGCTGTGCCGTGCCTCGGAGAGGGTGAATTGCCGGCGGTTTTTTTCTTTGGCGATTGAGACATCATGGGCCGTCCCATCGGGGATCAGGCCGGATGTTTCGGGGTTGTCGCGGAAGAAAATCAGGAGCAGCGGGGCGAATAGGATGACGAGGAAAATGCCTAGCAGCAACCAGGTGCCGGACCAGCCGTGCTCGCCGATCATTCCGCTGAAAACGGTCGGCGTGTAGGAAAAACCGAACGAGACGGCTGCTCCGCTGATGCCGCTGGCAAGACCGCGGTGATGATCGAACCATTTCATGATCATGTTGCGCGACGACATGGTCAGCACGCCTTGTCCGCTCAGACGGAGTGCGAAGAAGAGAAAAGAAAGCAGGCTGACGATGCCGAGCTGTTCGGGAAGAATCGGTGCAATGGCATCGGCCATCCGATGTGTTTGACTCAGCATAAAAAGCACCAGCCCGAGTGCAATGCAGGATGAAAAACCCATCCAGCGTGCCCCAATGCGGTCGAACAGTTTTCCCGAGGGCGTAATGAAAAATGAACTGCAAAAGGTGCCGATTCCGTATGCGATGCTGATTTCCAGCCGGCCGATTCCAAGATCACGGATGAGCGGCTCAATGAAGGCGGAGACGCCGGTGGTTTGACCCGGAACGCTCAGTAATACGCCGATAATGCCCCAGAACAGCACCATCCATCCGTAGAAGAAGGGCCAGCGGGCAGGATTAAATGGAATCTGTTCAAACGGTTTTTTCATGGGCAGTCCAAGGAAGATAGAGCGATGTTCTTATAATGCAAATCTTCCATGCGCTGGAAATTGCAGGGGAAAATTGCTGAAAAAGATTTTGAGCCAAATGGCAGTGTGTATAGCGCCAATTGATGGAGGTGACCGTGTGAGCAGTAAAAGCAGACTTGAAAAGAAAACCTAGGCATTGTGCCGGCACACTGCGCTGCCGATGTCTTTGCGGCGGGCGGCGGTTTTACTGGTTCCCGGTATTCTGATTTCCGGGGAGAGCAATTATCTGATGCAACCTGTTGCATCCAAACCTTGGAAAGCTGAAAATCGGTGCACCGCAGTCCTTTGAGTTTGATCCGCGGTTAATGAAACCGGGGTAAAACTTTGCCAAGGAAGGGGGTTGACTCGCTTCGCCGATTCTATATAAATGCCCGCTTGTTTTCCCGTAAAACGGAATCCTGACCGAAGGATCTTCGCCAAAAGAACAAATACCGCGTGGTGCGGGGCGAGCGCCCGGATTCATTTCATTCGAACGGGCGGCTGGAACAACCAGCTTAATTTGCAGGGATGCACATGGGGAAAAGAAAGGAACCAAATATATGAAGTATAACGGACCGAAAATTAAGAAAGCACGTCGCCTCGGCATCGCGCTTTCCCCAAAATCCGAGAAGTTTCTCGAACGCCGCCCGAATCCTCCGGGTCAGCATGGCCCGACTCGTCGTCGGGGCAAGCAGTCCGACTACGGTCGTCAGCTGACCGAAAAACAGCGTCTGCGCTACCAGTACAACCTGAGCGAAAAGCAGCTGCGTTCGTACTATGCGAAGGCATCCCGTAAGCCGGGCAATGCCGGTGAAGTGATGATTCAGATGCTCGAAAGCCGTCTGGACGCGGTTGTTCTGCGTGCCGGTATGGCCCGTTCGATCTATCAGGCCCGTCAGATGGTTTCCCACGCTCACTTCCGTGTAAACGGAAAGAAAGTGAACATTCCATCTTACTCCCTGCGCATCGGCGATAAGGTGAGTGTGCGTGAAAAATCCAAAGATCTGGACGCATTCGTACTGGCTCAGCAGGTTGCCAAGACCCCTGAGTACATCACTGCGAATGATAAAGAACTGACTGCAGAACTGAATCGCCTGCCTGCTCGCGAAGAAGTTCCGGTTACCTGCGAAATCTCGCTGGTTGTCGAGTTCTACGCGCGTTAATCGGTTCTTTCCGATTGATTCGAAAAGCCGCTCCTTTACCGGGGGCGGTTTTTTTTTGCACCCGGCGGGATGCTCCTGTGTGAAGGTATTGACCGGAGAAAGGGATGCCTTCGCTGAATTGCTGATGATATACAATATTTTCCAGGGATTGGAAAAAGGATGAACGTAGAAGTCGAACATCGGTTTTCAGATAAAGATACGGGCTGCGAGCGGCCGCATCGGCACGACTATGCCGTGCTTTCGACAGTGACCGGCGGGCGGATTGAACTGAATGTGCGGGGCGTGTCGGTTTCGCTGAGTCCGGGCATCCTCTGCCTGATTCCGCCGGATACCCTGCATCATGTGGTTTCTTTTTCGGCCTCATTCAGCGGGGTGCATACCCTTTCCATTCTGAAGCTTCCGGAAAATTTGAAACAGATGATGGATCGCCTGCCGCACCGGGAAATTCTGATTCAGGATGAGGCGGTATGTGCTGCATTTATTCAACTGGATGGAGCGCATTCCGTGGAAGATTTTCTGTCGGAGATTTGTCTCTATGGTTCCATGCCGGCCATTCAGGAGGGAGCCTCTTCCAGACATTGGACGGCCGAACGCATTAAGGCTTTTCTGGATTCGGATTTGGAAGCGGCGGATGCCTCGTCGTTTATTGAAACCACCTTGCCGCATACCAAAGAACATTGTAACCGGCTGTTCAAGGCGGCGTATGGCACCACGATTCAATCCTATCAGCTGGCGCAAAAGGCGGAGCGGGCGCGGGTTTTGCTGAAGTCGGATCGGCCGCTGAGCGAGGTGGCGCTGGAGGCGGGGTTTTATGACCAAAGTCATATGACCCGAATTTTCAAGGGTTTGTTTCAGCTGACGCCGGAAGCGTATCGGGCTCAACTTCGGGAATAAGATCAGTCTCATACAATCGCACTTTTCCACGTCGTGATAGAACGGGTGAATCAGTCAGTAAACCCATCACGGAACAACAGAAAGGAAAAGGTGAGACGTATGAACAACCATGAGCAGGAAATTATTGATCAGTTTTCGAAGCAGGCGATTCCCTTCACGCAGGTGCCGGGGCATTTGGATGCCATGCAGCAGTTGATTGAACTGAGCGGTGTTTCGAAAACGGACAGCGTGTTGGATGTGGCCTGCGGCCCGGGCATGGTGGCCTGCGAATTTGCAAAGCAGGCCCGGCTGGTGGAAGGCATTGACCTCGTTGAAAAGATGATTGAACAGGCCCGGTTGCGTCAGGCGCAGGAGGGGCTGGAAAATGTTGCGTGGAAAACGGGAAGCGTGGACGCATTGCCGTATGCCGACGACGCATTTTCCATCGTCATCACCCGGTACAGCTTTCATCACTTTTTAAATCCGCAGGCAGTGCTGTCGGAAATGATCCGGGTTTGCCGTCCGGGCGGCACGGTGCTGGTGGCCGATGTTTCGATGCCGGAGGATAAGGTGGAGGCGTTTAATCAGATGGAGCGGCTGCGCGATCCGTCGCATACCGCCGCCTTGTCGGATTCCGCCTGGGCCGAACTGTTGGCCGGTTCGGGGTTGAGCGATCTGCAGCACAGCCGCTATACCGTGGATATGAAATTGGAAGCGCAATTGATGGCCTCGTTTCCAAAGGCTGGAGATGCGGAAAAAATCCGGAAATTGTTCCGGGAAGATCTGGGACAAAATCGAATGGGGGTGAATGCCCGATGGGAGGAGGACTCGATGTACTACACCTATCCCATCGCGATTTATACGGGGACGAAGCACGCCGGCCTTTGTTGCTGAATATCCATTTATTGACCCGGGTCAAGGTGTTCTTTCGGGGGGAGGTTATTCTTTTCAGTTTTCAGGAGATGAAAGGGAATGATGTTGAAGAATGCCGGCCTGTTGAAAAAGCTGAATAATGCAAATTTCCTGCGGAGGTTGGTGCAGCTGATCTTTGCAGCAACGACGGTTTGGATCGGCTTTCGGTTCTATGCCTTCTATCGGGATCTGGCGGAAGGGGCGGAGCAGGTGGCGGTTCGACCGCCGGAGGTGGAAGCATTTTTGCCGATCAGTTCCCTGATCAGCCTGAAATACTGGATTCTTTCCGGCGACTTCAATCGCATTCATCCGGCGGGGCTGGTGATCTTTCTGGTTACGCTGGTGACCGGGCTGTTGCTCAAACGGGGATTCTGCAGCTGGGTCTGTCCTTTCGGGCTGATGAATGAAATGATGAACGGGTTGCAGAAACTGCTGTTCCGGCAGTCGCTGCGTGTGAGACGCTGGTTTGATTATCTGCTGCGCAGTATCAAATATCTGCTGCTCGGTTTTTTCTGCTGGGCCATTTTGCTGAATATGCCGGAGTCTGCATTGAAGGCCTTCATCTACAGTCCCTACAATCAGATTGCCGATCTGAAAATGCTGGTCTTTTTTCTGGATCCTTCGACGACCACGATCGTGGTGCTGTCTATTCTCGTGCTGCTGTCCATATTGATTCGCAATGCCTGGTGTCGCTATTGCTGTCCCTTTGGCGCTCTATTGGGCCTGGCCAGCTGGGTGAGTCCCTGGAAAATCCGCCGCAATGCCGAAACCTGCATTGACTGTCAAAAATGCACTAAGGTCTGTCCCGTGAATATTGAGGTTCATCGTGCGGGGACAGTGCGATCCGATGAATGCCACGCCTGCCTGCAATGCGTGGCGGCCTGTCCAGTGAAAGAGACGCTTCAATTGAGCGCGCGAAAACAGCGTCTGGTGATTCGTCCCTGGGTATATGCCGTGCTCATCGTCGGCCTCTTTTCGGGAAGCGCATGGGTTGCCCGCATGGCGGGGGTCTGGCAGAACGATATTCCGCTGAGTAACTACCGCCGGTATATCCATATACTCGATCGGGTTGATCACGATCGAGGCAGGGTGCCGTCCGCGGAAACTCGGCGACCGATGGGCGACTAGTGCACGAACTTGATGAATTCATCAATGCATCGGGTACGGTATTTATTTTTATGTGTAATCTGAAGCAGGTTCCGCTGAAGGTCCAGTTCCGGGGTGGGAAGTTCAACGAGCGTCTTATTTTCCAATTTTTCCCGCAGGGCCAGTCGGGATAGGCAACTGATGCCCATTCCGCTCTGAACCGCCTGCTTGATGGCTTCGGTTTGCCCGAATTCGACGCGAATGTTGAGCGTGCTGTTTTTTTTCAGGAAGGCCTTCTCAAAAATTTCGCGCGTTCCGGAGCCCTTTTCCCGTAAGATCCACTGTGCCTTGGCGAGGTCCCGGAGGCGAAGCGGTCTGCGGCTTGCCAATGGATCGCGCGGGTTGGCAAAAACCACTAACGACTCTTCTCGCCAAATGGAAACATCGATTTCCGGCTGGTTACAGGAGCCCTCAACAAAACCGATATCGAGTTCAAAATTCAAGGCGTCCGTAATAATCTGTTTTGTATTGGCGACCTTCAGCCGAACCTTGACCTCCGGATGTTCGGCGCAGAACCCGGCAATTAAACGCGGCATCAGATAGTTGCCGATGGTGGAGCTTGCGCCAATCACCAGTTCTCCTCGCAGTGCACGGTCTTCGGCAGAAAATTCCTGTTCCAGTTCCTCTGCCCGTGCCAGCAGTTCGGTGGCGATCGGAAGCAGTCTTTTTCCGTTTCCATTGAGAATAATTCGTCGTCCCATTCGGTCAAACAGCAGTTCTCCGAGTTGGCGCTCCAGTTCTCCAAGTGCCATGCTGGCGGCAGATTGCGTTAACCCGGCATCCTCCGCCGCGCGGCTCACATTTCCCTGTCGGGCAATGGCACAGAAGACTTCCAGTTGTCGAAAGGTCAGGTTCATAAAAACTCTTATATCAATATTATAGATGAATACCATAAATTATATGCATTGGACTGATTTAAGTAAAGCGCACTACGGTGGGCTTTATGAAAACGAAACTTCCCGGAATTCTATTGGCCATCGCTCTCGGTATCGTCGCCTTTGCGGTATCGCGTCATGTTCACGCATTAAACACGGTGTGCACGGCCATCCTCATCGGGATGGTATGGGGCAACCTGTTCGAACGAGCGGTTCCGGCCCGGAACGGGCTGGATTTTACGGAACGCCATATTTTACCGGTGGCGATTGCGTTGATGGGACTGGAACTTAATTTCGCAACTCTGCACGATCTGGGATGGACGGCGGTGCTGATTGTGATTCCTGCCATGGCGGCTTCCATTTTATCGGCGGTAGTGATCGGCCGTTTGCTGAAGCTGCCGGCCCGCACCGCCCTGCTGCTGGGGGTGGGGAATTCGGTCTGCGGTTCTTCCGCCATACTGGCGGCGGCTCCGACGATTAAGCCGGAAAAACACGATTGCGCAGTGGCGATTGCAGCCGTGAATCTGATGGGAACAATCGGCTTGTTTGTGCTACCGCATCTGGCACTGATGCTGGAGCTGGGCGACATCCGCACGGCTTATCTGCTCGGAGGCAGTCTGCAGGCGGTCGGTCAGGTGGCGGCGGCGGGGCTTTCGGTTTCCGATTGGATCGGCAATCAGGCGGTGGTGATCAAAATGCTGCGCGTTTTAATGATCGGTCCGATCATACTGATGCTTTCCGTCATGCTCGGCAGCAAAGCGCGTTCCGAGGGCCGTCCGCGGAGTCCGGTACCCGGTTACATTATCGGGTTTGCTGTTTGCGCGCTGCTCGGCAGTCTCTTCCGCACCGAGCAGGTTGTGCTCCTGCAGCTGCGTACGCTTGGGGGCGGATTAATGGTGATGGCGATGGTGGCGATCGGCAGCAAAATTCAGTTTAAAACCTTGCTTCGGCAAGGTTCCAAAGCCCTTATCATTACGTTTTGTTCCAGTCTGGTTCTGGTGAGTGTCGTGCTGCTGCTCTCGGTCTGTTTTACCGGAAAATAAATCCGCCGCTTTCATTTTTAGACTGGAAAATGCGGTGATGGGCAGGCCGGATTAATGCTGCTTTTTCAGAACAGGCTGTTCTGCCCGTTTTTTGAATACAGACGTTGTTCCAAAGGCTGGAAGTGAGGAACGCATTCGTGCATTGTTTCGCGCGGATAACGAAAATGAACGCGTCAGTACGGTAGAGAGAATAGGATGTAGTTATGGTCGAATTAGAAGCAATGCGTCGGGAATATTTACAGGGTGGCCTGCATCGTGAGGATCTGTCGGAGGATCCGCTCGTCCAGTTTGAGCGTTGGCTCAAGCAGTCGGTTGATGCGGGGATTCAGGATCCGACCGCGATGACGGTGGCCACGGTGGATGCCGACGGGCAGCCGAGTCAGCGCATCGTGCTGCTCAAGCATCTGGATGAGCGGGGCTTTGTTTTTTACACCAACTATGAAAGCCATAAAGCGCAGGATCTTGCCGTCAATCCCAGAATAAGTCTCCACTTCCCCTGGCATGTACTGGAACGGCAGGTGAAAGTCTGCGGGGTGGCCGGCAAGGTGAGCAGCACTGAATCGCTGAAGTATTTTGCATCCCGCCCGCAGGAGAGTCAGCTGGCGGCCTGGGCTTCGGCCCAGAGCCGGCCGATTTCATCGCGCCAACTCCTGATGCAGCAATTCAATGCCATGAAGGAAAAGTTCAAACAGGGCCAGATTCCTTTGCCGGCCTTTTGGGGAGGCTATCGTGTGGAGCCGAAGACGATTGAATTCTGGCAGGGCGGCGGGAACCGTCTGCACGACCGTTTCCAATATACCCGCACCGAAAGCGGCTGGAAAATTGAACGTTTAGCCCCCTGAGTTCCGGTTGATCATCGCCTGCGGAAAATACCTTCCAGCAGAGCCGGTTTCGGCATACCGGGAATCTGCGGATATTCGGTGATGGGGCAGCCCGGCTCCTGCTCAAAGCCGGCGGCGGCCATTTCTTCAATGAGTTGTTCCTGAGTGAGGAAACATTGGGGGCGGTCGGCAAACTCGGTGAAGACGAAGGTTTCTCCATCCACGGGGATACAGGTTTCGGGAATGGTTTTTCTGGAAAAGGTGAAAACGAAAAGCGCTGCCCCCGGTCGGGCCACGCGGGCGGCTTCCTGAACGCCTGCCCGGAACTCTTTTCCGGAAGCGGCTAAATTCCAAATGCCGTGTGCAATAACCATATCCTGCGATTGGTCTTCAATCGGCAGAAGGTCCATCGGTGCAAGCCGGAAGGATGTTTTGTCGGCGAGTGCTTCGGCCTTTGCCCGCTGCGTTGCGGCCTCCACCATGCGCGGGGCAAGGTCTAAGCCGGTAACATTCCAACCGATCCGGGCCAGCGGAATGGCATTGCTGCCTGCGCCGCAACCGATATCGAGAGCCTGATGGCTTTGCCGGTTTTTAAATTCTTTTTCAGCAAAGGCCTGCAGCACCGTATTACCGGATGAAACGGAAAAGCGGGCAACAACTTCGGGGGTGTTCCAGGGCATAGACATAAGGTTTCCTTGGGTTGAAATCAGTAGCGAGAGTGGTGGCGTTCAGGCGTTTGCGGGAACGTTTCATGAGACACATTTAGGTGGTCCAGCATTCGAGTCGATTGCCTTCCGGATCGTAAAAGAAGAACGCCTGTCCGCCCATTTTACAGGTACGAATGGGATCCGGTTCGACATTTTTTTCGGCAAGGTTCTTCCAGATTTGTTCAAGATTATTGACTTTGAAGGTGAGGGTGATGCCGGCGCCCCGCGCGGAGTGCTGGGTGGTCCGCCGGACATCGGCAATGCTCAGGCAGCTCGCCGGGGTCAGTTGAAATTCGATGAACCAGTCGTTTGCTGTCAGTATCGGAAGCGCCAGTTTATCGCGATAAAATGCCGCGGTCTCTTCCCAGTTGTCGCAATACAGAATGGTGTTTGCGGTTTCGATTTTCATGAAAGGTCCTGGCTTCCGGAGTTCTGCGGTTCCTCCGAAAAATCCGGCATATAGCATACGGGACTGAACAGTTCGGCGGATGGGGAGTCCTTTGCTCTTGGCTCCTGCATTGCAAACTCCAGAATGGCCTCGGCATGGATTTGAGTGGTGTCATACAGGGGAAGGCGGGTGTCGGATTCCCGGATTAACAGGCTGAGTTCCGTGCATCCGAGAATGACGGCCTCAACGCCCTGTTTTTCCAAATCGTCGATCATCTGTTTCATTGCATTGCGGGATGCGGGTTCCAGGATGCCGTACGAAAGTTCCTCCCAGACAATGCGGTCCAATTCTGTTCGTTGAGCCGCGTCCGGCACACACGTTTCAATGCCCATGGCCGCAAAGGTTTTCTGGAAGAATCCGAATTCCATGGTGGGTTTGGTTCCGAGCAGGGCAACCTTTTGCCGGTGGTCTTTTTTTAATGCAGCCGCAGTGGCATCCATGATCGTCAGGATGGGCAGGGGGGCCGCATCACGAATTTGGTCGTAAGCATTGTGCGGGGTGTTCGCGAGAATGGCGGCAAAGTCGGCGCCGGCCTCATGCAACCGACTCAATGCCGTCAGCAGGATCGCTGCGACACCCTCCCAGTTGTTTTTTTCGAACAGGGTGACGAGCGATTGAAGGTTGAGACTTTCAATGGTGATTTCAGGAAAATTCAGACCGCCGACCCGGCGATTATATTCCCGACAGAGGATCTGATAATAGTGAACGGTTGATTCGGGGCTCAGGCCGCCGATTAATCCAATGCGTTTCATTCCGCCTCCTTTATTGATGTTTCCGTGTGTCGCCTGCTGTCTGACTCCATACATTCAATTCGGCGAATGTATGCATGTTCTTTTGATGTTTTCCAGTTCTTTTTTCAGCACCAGAGCATGACAGTGCTGTACGTCTTTAGCGGCAAAAAGCAACGTCAGTGTTCTTTCGGGGCAGTGCGTGAGCAGTTGGGTCAGCTCGATCTTTTTCGTTTTCAGTTCGGCTTGATAGGCCTCGCTGAAGCTCTCCCATTTTTCCGGATCGTGCCCGTACCATTTCCGCAGTTCCGTGCTCGGAGAAATGTCTTTATTCCATTCATCAATTTCCGCGGCGGCTTTGCTGATGCCGCGCGGCCAGAGCCGATCCACGAGCGCCCGCCACCCATCTGAAGGGGAGACGGGATCGTAAATCCGTTTAATCTCTATTTGTTTCGGGATCATGCATTCATGCTTTTTTCCTGCTCAATGGCTTTGGGGAACAGGATGTTATTTTCCAGATGGATATGTTCGTGCAGGTCGGCTTCCAAGGCGGCGAGCCCTTCGTATAAAGCTGCAAAAGTCGGACAGGCTCCTGCGGGAAGTTGGTAGCCGTCGGTCAGTTTCCGCATCACAGCCAGTTCATTACCGGCATCGTCGTGTTCGGCTTCCATCTGCTGGATGGGATTGGCCACGCTGCCGCAATGCGAGACAGGACGTTTTTCGCCGCCGGTCACAAAGACTTCGGTCGCTTTGATGAGCGGAAACAGAATTTGTTCTTCCTTCATCAGGTGGGATTCCAGTTCGGAGCGGATCGCGCTGTAGGCGCGGTCGAGCTGACTGAGCATTTCGCCGTGCTGTGCTCCGTGTGCGTTTTGTACGTTGGACAGCAAGCCGTGGAGACGCGGCAGCTGTTCTTTCGTGAAAGCGTGGTGCGTTTCGACGATGTGATCGATCAGCGCGCTGAGCGAAGCGGTGTTCCAGTCTTTGGAAACGGTATCCGGTTGTGCTGCGAGTACGGCCAGAAGTTCGCTTTCAACAGCGGCCCATTGCAGGCCCGCTTCTTCCGCAGCCTGCTTTACCGGCTTTTTCCCGCCGCAGCAATAATCGATGCCGAGCTGTTCCAGACGGAGACGCAGACGGGGATGAAGAATAACGAGTTCAGCTACGGTGATTTCGGGTTTTATTTCATGATTCATTTTGGAATTCCTATTTTTGCGGCGGGAGTACTTCCGCCAGGGTTTTCCCGTCGAGCGCATTGAAAAAAGAGTCGAGCGCTTCCTGGAAAAAAAACTTCAGCCGGCATCCGCCCGCAATGGAGCAGGTGTTGGTATCCGGATCAAAACATTCCACGACATCCATATTGCTTTCGAATTGCCGCACAACGGTTCCGATGTCAATCGCTTCGGGTTCTATGGCCAGGGCAATGCCGCCGCCATAGCGTCCGCGTTTGAGTTCCAGATAGCCCAGTTTACCGAGCTTGTTTACAATTTTAACGGTATGACTGTAGGAGATGTCATAAAACTCACAGATTTCGCGGGCGGATACCATTTCGTCGCGGTGTGTTGCGGCATACATCAGGATGCGCAGCGAATAGTCGGTGTTTTGTTTTAAATGCATCAGGTCTACTCCGGTAAAAAAGAATTAAGAATCCCGTCTGTGCTGAAACATAGCAACAGACGGGGTGGACTTTAATCCTTTTCAGTGACCGTTTCGGGGCAGGGAATGAGCACGGTTTTCGGACGGAAGAGTGCTTTCCATTCCACCAGTCCGGCACCGAAGATCATCAGGCAGACTACGCCGAGCAGGAAGACCACATCGCCGATGATACGCATCCAGCGCAGGTTCTGTACCCAGGGCTGCTGCAGAAAGTCAGCACTGCGCGCAAACCACAGCCCGGTATCGACACTGGCCACGGTCTGGGCAATTCCGATCGGCAGCAGGCTGAGGGCAATCATCAGCGCGAGCCCGCCATTCATGCCCCAGAACGCCAGTTTCAGGAGCCGGTCATTCCAGACGCGATCCGGCTGAATGCAGCGCAGCACAAGCAGGACGAGTCCGAGGCTGAGCAATCCATATACACCGAACAGAGCGGCGTGAGCATGCACCGGGGTGGTATTGAGGCCCTGCATGTAGTAGAGCGCAATCGGCGGATTGATCATGAACCCGAACACACCGGCCCCGAGGAAGTTCCAGAATGCAACCCCCATGAAGAAGGTCAGCGGCCATTTATAGCGCTGCATCCATTCGGCACTTTCGATGTGGTGCAGCGTTTCGCGGGCTTCGAGTCCGAGCAGAATCAGCGGAACCACTTCCAGGGCCGAGAACATGGCGCCAATGGCGACCACGGAGAACGGCGAACCGGAAAAGTAGAGGTGGTGGAACGTTCCCGGAATTCCGCTGACCAGAAAGATGCAGCTGGAAAACAGGACGGCGCGGCTGGCGCTGTTGGCTTTCACCAGGCCCAGTTTGCAGAAGATGGTGGCAATGGAAATGGTGGCGAATACTTCGAAGAAGCCTTCCACCCACAGGTGAATCACCCACCAGCGCCAGTATTCCATAACGGAGATGTGCGTTTTGGCACCGTAGAAAAATCCGGAGCCGTAGAACAGGCCGATGGCTGCCGCCGCAAAGGCGAAGATCAGTACAATCTGCCGGGTGTCATCGCGGCGTTTCAGCGCCGGCCAGATGCCGCGCAGCACGAGGGTCAGCCAGATCAGCAATCCGGCAAAGAGCAGAATCTGCCAGAAGCGGCCGAGGTCGACATACTCATACCCCTGATGACCGATCCAGAAGTTCTGTTCCAGCGGGAGGGTTTGCATCACGCCCAGCCATTCGCCGGCAAAAGAGCCCGCTACCACCAGCAGCAGTGCTCCGAACAGGGCATTTACGCCGAAACGCTGAAACTTCGGTTCGTGACCTCCAATGATGGGAGCGAGGAATAAACCGGCGGTCAGGAAAGCCGTGGCAATCCAGAACATACCGGCCTGAATGTGCCAGGTGCGGCTGACGGCATAAGGAAGGAACTTTGAAACCGGAATGCCGAAGAAATCCTGCCCTTCCACGGTATAGTGCGCCGTCAGTGCGCCCAGGTTGACCTGTACGAAAAAGAGCAGAAAAACCACAAGGCAGTATTTCCAAAGGGCTTTCATGGAAGGCGTCAGAACCAGCCCTTTCAACGGATCCTTTGCCGGCGGAACCGGAAGTTCATCCTGTTTATGTTTTTTGCGGAAGGCCTCATACCAGACCAGTCCGCCGACTGCGGCAAGCAGGGAGATGATGCTGAGCATCGACCACATGAAATTGGCTCCGGTCGGTTCGTTGCCGACCAGCGGTTCATGCGGCCAGTTGTTGGTGAAACTGGTTTTGCTGCCGGGACGTTCTGCGGCACAGGCCCAGCTGGACCAGAAGAAGAAACCGGCGAGCTGTTCGCGGTGTTTCACTTCTTTAACGGCATTTTCGTGCATGGCATAATCTTCGCGCAATGCATGCAGCTCGGGGGAACCGCTGAAAAGGGAGATATAATGTGCCGCCGTTTGACGGGCCGCTTCGGCGCGGTCGTCGGAAATTGTCAGGATTTTGGTTTCCGGATCAAATCCATTGGTCCTCATTTCCGTTTTCAGGCGGCTTTCCAACACCGCCTTTTCGCCCACATTCGCGTCGGCATACGGTTTTCCATACTCCCGTTCGCTCCAGATATTCAGCAATGCCATGCTTTCGCGGTGCAACCAATCGGCCGACCAGTCCGGTGCCTGATACGCGCCATGCCCCCAGATAGACCCCATCTGCTGCCCGCCGGTCGACTGCCAAACCAGCTGACCCTGTTCCAGGTCATCGAGGGTATAGAGCACCTCCCCCGATTCGGTGACAATCTGATCTGCGCGCGGCGGAGCCTCGCGATAGATATCAATGCCGAAGTAGCCCAAGATCGAAAAGGCGATCGTGATGCATAAGGTTAAAGCGATCCAATGCTTCCGCGTACTCATTTTTTCTCCTTTAGTTGTAAAGATTCAGATGAGGAGAATATTTAAAAAGCGGCAGGCGTCAACTTAAAGATTCAAATAAAATGAAGCTTTAAATGGGCGGCATACTTTAAGCGGGTGCTGGTGGATATTTTTCAGAAAAATAAGGCCGGGCTGCGGGCGAAGAGGTGATCCCCGAAAGGGAGCCGTTTTTATTGAACCTGCAGGATCGATTCGTAGACCGACTCGGTTGCCATATCGTTGCGTTTTCCGATTTCCTTGAGCGTCCATTCGGGTGTGGCTTCAATACCGACTTCTTTCAGGGATTGGATGATCTTCGGAACGTCCAGGTCATACGCTCCGGAGAGGCGGCTCAGCGAGCGGCCGCTGTAGAACATCGGCGGTTTTGACGGAAGCGCAGGCTTTGTTTCTTCGGCCGGTATTTCGGGATCTTCCGTATCGACCAACTGTTGAATTTGGGCTTCTGTCAGCGGCTTTTCTTCCGGGGACTGGAAAAAAGAGAAAGGCGGCCAGCTTAAGAGCGACCCGAGAATCACCCAGCCGGTCAGCAGAATTGCGGTGTAGGAATTCACCGTGAGCCACTCGATTTTTTTTCCGGAGAGGCGATTATTGGATTTCTCTTTCTTCAGTTCCAGAGCCGTCTGGGTGCAGTAGCAAATCCCGAACAGGATGCTCAGACTGATGTGCAGCACGGTCAGGGAGGCCCAAAGATGGAAAAGGGAGGCAATCGCTGCGCTGATGATCAGCGCAGCGAATGAGAATAGCGCCGTTAAGGTAACCGTTTTTTTCAATGACATAATGCCTCCGTTTAAACTACTTCCTGCGAGAAATAACAAGCAGAGGCAGGGCCAACTTTCTAAATGAACAGACTGCCGTTTCCTCCAATCTGGTCAATATACATTGCAACGCCGCCTTCTTCGATGCCGTCAATGAGCTCTTCGCTCTTAATGCCCATCAGATCCATCGACATGGTGCAGGCGACAATCTTGACGTTGTTTCTGATGGCTTCGTCCATGAGCTCCGGAAGGGACAGCACCTTCTTCTGTTTCATAATGCCCTTAATCATAGCCGCGCCCATACCGCCCATCTGCATCTGCGAGAGCTTCAATTTATTCGGTCCTCTCGGCATCATCCAGCCGAACATTTTTTCAACCGTATTTTTCTTCACCACGACCGGCCCGTCTTTCCGGAGGATATTCAATCCCCAGAACGTAAAGAACAGGGTGACTTTATAACCCATTGCCGCCGCACCGTTCGCGATGATAAATGCAGCCAGCGCTTTATCCAGATCGCTACTGAAGACCACATTTGTGAAGCGTTTTTCCGCGACTGCCGTCTGTGTTAGCGAGCCGGAAACAGCCTGTTTTACAACGATTGCATGGTAGCCTTGATCCGCGGGTTCCAAGGATTGGAGACGATTGCCCGTGGAATGGCACCACGCCGGAACGTCCGCCGCAAATCCGGGATCTGTCGAAAGGATGCTGACGGCATCTCCATGCTGAATCCGGTCCATGGCCTGCGAGAGCTGCATAATGGGGCCGGGGCACTGGAGGCCGCGAGCATCAATTTCCTCTACAATCCCGGCACTTTCACTGCTCTTTTTTTTTGAGAGGTTAACCGTTTCGCCTCCGGCATCATCGCTGGTGGTTTCCAGCTCCGGAATGGTATCTGGCTGGTGTGCGGTCACCATGCCGTAGGTTTTGTAGCCGCCGGTCAGATTGCTGCACTTGAATCCATTTTGTGTGAGAATCCGACACGCCAGATAACCGCGCAGCCCCACCTGACAGAAAACCAGATATTCTTTATCCTGATCCAGGTCCGCCAGTTTTTCACGAAGCGCAGGAAGGGGAATGTTCTTCGCGCCGGGAATGGTGCCGCCGGCTACTTCTTCCGGGTTGCGCACATCCACGAGAACTTGATGTTCTGCCGGGTGGCAGGCCTCTTCCACATGGAAGATCCTGGCATCGCCACGAAGGATATTGGCTGCCACAAATCCGGCATAGTTCACCGCATCCTTTGCGGAGCCGTAGGGCGGGGCATACGTCAGTTCCATTTCTTCGAGATCGTAAACCGTCAGTCCGGCGCGGATTGCCACTGCAATCACATCGATGCGTTTATCCACTCCGTCCGCACCCACCGCCTGCGCGCCCAGCACGTTTCCAGTGGTTGGATCAAACAGCAGTTTGAGGGAGATCGGGTGGGAGCCCGGATAATAGGAGGCGTGACTGGCCGGGTGAACATAAACCTTTTCATAGGCAATGCCCTGGCGCTTTGCCATTTTTTCGCTGAGGCCCGTCATGCCGATGGCCAGATTAAAGACCTTGCAGATGGCGGTGCCCTGCGTGTTTTTATAGGCACTGTCGCGCCCGAAAATATTATCGGCCGCAATACGACCCTGCCGATTGGCCGGTCCGGCCAGCGGAATCAGCGCCGGTTGATGGGTGGTGAAATCGGTGATTTCAATGGCATCGCCGACGGCATAAATGGCCGGGTCGGATGTGACCATGTGATCATTCACTTTAATGCCGCCGGTGGTCCCCAATTCAAGTCCGGCATTAATGGCCAGTGTGGCTTCCGGCTTCACGCCAATGGCCAGCACCGCAATATCCACATGCAGGCGCTCGCCAGTGCTTAGAATCAGGTCGATGCCTTCGGCGCTTTCTTCAAAGGCCGTCACCGAGGTTTCGAGTTTCAGCTTTACGCCGAACAGGCGCAGTTCCTGATGCAGTACGGTGGCCATTTCAGGGTCCGCCGGGCCCATCACCTGCGGAGCCAGCTCGATCAGGGTGGTATCGTATTTCTTTTCGCGAAGCGCTTCCGCCATTTCGAGGCCGATGTAGCCGCCGCCGATAACGGCTGCCGTGGTTTTATTTTCCAGCGACTGGATGATCCGGTCCATGTCTTCCAGATTACGGAGGGTCAGTACGTTTGGATTATCAATGCCGGGAATCGGCGGGCGAATCGGAGCCGCGCCGGGGCTGAGGATGAGGTTGTCATAGCTCTCGGTATATTCTTCGCCGGCCTTCAGATTTCTGACCGTGACCTCTTTTGTGTCGCGATCGATCGCAACCACTTCGCTGAGAGTCCGGACATCGATATTAAATTTGGAGATCATTTGGGCCGGCGTGGTCACCAACAGATTGTCGCGGTCTTCAATCGTTCCTCCGATATGGTAGGGCAGTCCGCAGTTTGCAAAGGAAATGTCGGGGCCGCGTTCAAACAGAATAATGTCCGCATGTTCATCCAGACGCCGTGCTCTCGCAGCTGCACTCGCTCCACCGGCAACGCCGCCGACAATCAGAAGTTTCTTTTTCATAATATGACCTTTCAGCTCATCTATAATTAACAGTTCATTATAATTTAATGTAGTAATCGTAAAAACAGGACCCTAGTCCTGGAAGTTCAGGTATTTTCTTAAATGGGTATGCATGCAGGTGAAGACCTTCAGGAAATCGCGGTTGCACAGCGAACAGTATTTCTGGATGCCGTCTTTTCGAATGGTGATCAGTTTTTGCTGACATAGAATTTTGAGCTGCTGGGACATCATGGACTGACTGCACCCGAGTTCTTCATACAGTTCCGTAACCGTACGTTCGCCTTTGGCCAGGACCTCAATTACACCCAGCCGAATCGGATGGGCCATGGCTTTAAGGACCTCTGCGGCCATATTTCGTTCTTTAGTCGTCATTCGTTCTCCAAAACTTGAATTCGAATATTATGATTTGTTGATATGTTGTCGAGCAGAAGGTTGAACTAATTTGGATGTTAGGTGTTAGGTGGAGGGATGCCATTCCCGGCGTCCCCGGCGTCCGTGGGTGCCGGGGCGGACGATGAGGACATGGTCCCTCCAGTAGAAAATGAGACCTCACACGGTCTGCTTCCCTGAGCAACAGTGTTTCTGCCTATTTTTTCTGGTTCAGAAGAGCCTTGGTGGAGAGCAGGCCGCAGGCGGCGTAGATGTCGACGCCGCGCGAGGCGCGGATGGTGGTGAGGATGCCGCGGTTGTTCAGGCCGTCCTTAAATTCCTGCAGCGTTTTTTCGTCGGTGCCGTGCAGCGGCGTTCCGGGGATGGGATGAAAGCGGATCAGGTTGACGCGGCATTTGATGCCGGAGAGCATTTTGATCAAGGCCTTTGCATGCTCCGGCGTATCGTTCAGTCCGCCGAAGACGATATACTCGAACGAGACCCGGCGCTGCCCGCTGAAGTCCCATTCCTTGATGTGTTCAATAATCTGTTCCAGCGGATAGGCAATCTGCACCGGCATAAGCTGTTGCCGCTCTTCGTGAAAGGGCGTGTGCAGCGAAATGGCCAGATGCGCTTCGCATTCATTCAGAAAACGGATCAGGCCGGGAATAATGCCGATGGAGGAAACCGTGATGCGTCGCGGGCTCATGGCAAAACCCCATTCGGAGGTGAGCACCTCGACGGACTTCAGCACCTGATCCAGGTTGTCGAACGGTTCGCCCATGCCCATATAGACAATATTGGTGACCTCATCGCGCTCCGGAATATTACGGATCTGATTCACAATTTCGCCGGCGGTGAGCTGGCCCTGAAATCCCTGTTTCCCGGTCATGCAGAACAGGCAGCCCATTTTGCAGCCCACCTGCGAGGAGACACACACGGTTTTACGGTCCTTGAAGGGAATCATCGCGGTTTCGATAAATTTTCCGTGTTCGGTGGGGAAGAGATATTTTTTGGTACCGTCGGTGCTGATTTTTGTTTCGGTTGGATCAATCAGCCCGAAGGTGTGATGGGCATTCAGGAGCTCTCGCGCCTTTTTGGAAAGGTTGCTCATCTCGTCGATGGAGGTGATGTCCTTTTTATACAGCCAATCGGCAATCTGCTTGGCCGTGAATTTGGGCAGTTTGTATTCCGCGACCAATTCCTGCAGCTCGCTCAGCGTTTTTCCAAAGAGTGGCGTTTTTGTTTCCATGATTCGTTACTTCCGTTTTAGCTTCTGTTCAGCAAGTGATTCTTCGGGCATGCAATTGCAAAATAATTTGATGCAAAATGTTGGCCTCGAGTTTGTGTATTGATTGATCCTCATTTTGCATTTAATCATTTTGCTTAGATTCTCTGCTGACAGTCGTTTTTAGAAATAGATTTCCGTAATAATGTTTCCGAAGGGGATGCCTTTGCTGATGAGCAGATCGCGGGTTTCAACGGCCATGGTGGCCTGCCCGCAGATGTAATATTTCCAATCTTTGGAAAGGCTGTCCTGCGCTTCCAGAAAGGCGGTAACGCGTCCGGAATGAATGCCATCGGCCGATTCCGCCGAGCAGCAGCAATGGTAGTTTGAACCGAGGCCTGCGCGAAGTTCGTCTTCGAAATAGAACTGATTCAGGTGCCGTACCCCGTGCACGAGCTGTTTATGTTTTCCCTGTCCGGAGCGCAGCATACTGCGGAAGGGCGCAATGCCGGTTCCGGTGGCAATCCACCAGGCGGGGTCATCGGTTCCGATAAAGGTTCCGTAGGGTGCGGACGCAAAAACGGAGTCGCCCACCTGGAGCGCAGCGAGGCGCGGGGTGAGAAAACCGTCTTCTTTCACGTTGAACAGTACGCAGAGTTCGTCGTCCTGATTCCCGCTGCAGATGCTGTAAATACGCGGCGGGTTTTCGGCGTCGATCCCCAGTTTGATGGCCTGTCCGGGTTTAAAGTCGTGTTGACGCAAAAAGCCGATCACAAAAACGCCCGGAGAAATTTCCTCGTGGCGCGTCAGCGTTTGCTCAATCAAATCTGTGGTAGATGTCTGCATGGGAATTGGAGGGAAGCTAATGTTTTATTCGGGATCGTCCAGCTAATTTACACGCGGATAGCGGCTGAAAACTCCTGTGCATGATTGAATCTGCCGGGAAATGCATGCTAAAAATTTTCCAACCTTTGGAGATTTTTTATGGAATTGGTGAATCAGGCCGATCTGGATGCTTTGTTTGAATTTCTGCCGTGTCGCACGCCCGAGGCGTGGATTCAGGAAGCGCTGAAACAGGAGGAGATTCTGCTGCAGAATCACTGCTATCTCGAACAGTGCGCGGCCCGCAATGCGCTGCAGCTGATGTTTCGCTGCCCGGACAAGGCCGATGTGCTGAGTAAAATGTCGAAACTTGCCCGCGAGGAATTGCGGCATTTTGAGAAGGTGCATGAGCTGCTGACGAAACGGGGCTATACCTACAAAATTCTGAAGCCGTCGCGCTATGCCGGCCTGCTGAATGCGGAAATCCGCAAAAAAGAACCGGGGCAGCTGGTGGATTCGCTGATTGTCGGAGCCTATATTGAAGCACGCTCATGCGAACGGTTTGCCTCGTTGGCTCCGCACATGGACGAAGAAATTTCGGCTTTTTTCCGGTCGCTGCTGAAATCGGAAGCGCGCCATTTTAAGGATTATCTGGCGCTGGCCCAGCGGTATTCAGAGGAGCCGATTGAAGAGCGGGTGGCCTTTTTCGGAGCCATTGAGCGCGATGCGATTGAAACGCCGGATGAACTGTTTCGTTTTCACAGCGGGGTTCCGGCCTGATCAGTCGTTTCGGCACAGCTCCATTTTATGCCAGCCATCCGTGGCGAAGAAGCGGAGTGTCAGGAAGGTGTTGGTTCCATCCTGTTTCAATTCATAGGGCCATGCGCCCGTGCCGCCGTTCAGGACAATCATTTGAAGCTTTTCATCAATCCGATCAATGGAGGCATTCTGTTTTTGCAGTATCTGGTCGGGAGCCTCCTGAAACCGGACCCGAATGGTGTATCCCTGAATGATGGCGGCACTTTCGGCTGTATTGTTGGTGCTGGCATTCGTCCAGTTGCCTTGCAGATTGCGGAGCGGTTTCGACATTTCGGGGTAGGGATCCACTTCCGCTGCGGGCTCCTTTGAGCAGCCGTTAACTGCAAATAACAGGCCGACCGAAATGAGCGTAATCAGCCTCACAGGACCGCTGTTTTTCTTCCATATTTTCATCCGTCTGATTTTCCTTCCTGCATCCGGTTTATCCCTCTCGGAGAGACCTGATTATATATCTATATCCGGTATTCGAAGAGAAACTTTCCAACACTACTGTCCCAACGTTTTGGATGCAGGATTTTGCAAGTAACATAAAATGAAGACGTTGCGCAATAATTCAGATTGTTCCGGCTTGAATCGGATTCCCGAATATAATCGCCCGAATTTCAGGAGGGCGATCCATGTATTCCGGAACAACGATCTTTTCACAGCTGATGCAACAGCTT
>JARNMJ010000219.1 GCA_029432795.1 Pontiellaceae bacterium B12219 | reverse complement strand
TTGATTAGTCGCTTTATGCGCATCGATTCCTATGTATACTTCTGTCATGGCGTTTCCCTTTTGGTGTAGGTCATTAATTTGGAACGATCCAGGTGGTGCTGGATCTCCCCGGTTCGTCCGGGGAACGCCGCTTAATTTAAAGGGAAGAATCGCGGCTGAATCAACTTCAGCCATAAGGTCTGGATGTAGGAAAATGAATAAATACGGACAAAGCTTTGGTGAACGAGTTGCAGATGCGAGGCGAGCAGATGCCTTCGCAGAAATCGATCGGAGGGTCATTGCCAAAATGAAAGATAAAGATCTTGCGCTTTGGCAATCCGAATACCCTCCGGATAGTCCGCAATTTATCCTTGCAGAATTTGAGTGGAATAGACGGCTCACAGCTGAACAAATTCGATCAACAAGGTGACCTGCCCCCATACATTGGACAGAACCTAGTGAGAGTCCTGCCGGGTTAGGTTTTCTTTCTCTGGATGCAACGCATCCCTATCCTCTCCCCCT
>JARNMJ010000218.1 GCA_029432795.1 Pontiellaceae bacterium B12219 | reverse complement strand
TCGGGAGAGCAGCCCGCGGAACCCCCGAGGGCACGCCTCTTAATTTAAAGGGAAAAGGACCGAGGCGCCATCAACTTCAGGCATAAGGTCTGGATGAGGAAAAATAAAACAGGACGATTTCCGAACTGCAAAAAAGAATTTTGCACAGAGTTCCAATGATTGAACAAAGCAACTGAATCGATGAAACAGCGAATCAAACCTTAGTTGATAAATGGAACAAAACAGAGTTGAGCACAGAAATCAGCAAAAGCACAGCATGCTCAGCTGCGGGAAAATAAACCCCAGTGGCGGGAAAGAAATAAACCCCGATCACGAAGAAACAAAATAACATCCAACCAGGGGGTGGAGCCTACGGTGGCCGACGCGATTTGGTTCGGTCAATGTTTATGTTCACCGGCGGCTCACCCCGAACGTTAGGCAGAGATAAATCATGACAAGAACAGCGATACCTCAAAAAACAAAAGATGCTCTCCTCAAGGAATATTCTCATCGTTGTGCAAAGTG
>JARNMJ010000217.1 GCA_029432795.1 Pontiellaceae bacterium B12219 | reverse complement strand
GTTGATCTTGTCGTACTGCGCTTTTGTTATCTTCATAGCAAGACCATGCCAGACTTGCCTGCGAAACTCAAGCAATAGTGTTAACAGGCCCTAGTTTTCCAAAACTCGATCCGGATTCATCCGACCAGTGGTGGTAGGTTTCTGAATCATCATGCCACAGCAATAATTCTGTGATTTCACCGGGAGTTGCACTGCAGGATGAGATGATTTTTTCCGTTCCATCGAAAACAACCTTTAACGCTAACTGTTCATTGTCGGCACAATTAGCAGGCATTTGAACCAAATATTTGTGCATGTGCAGTGCAGATGCAATGTCTTGAGTGTTTATCTCGAATTGATTTTCTTTTGTGCAACCAAACGTAATGAGTGCAATTAAGGTTAAAATTATTGGTTTCATCTTTTTCCTTTTGATCGAACGTTCAGGCTGACCTGCCGTGCGCATAAACTTCGACCGAATCAACGGGCGTTTTCACGGTAAGGTCAAGCCTCTGGTTCGACATGTTTTT
>JARNMJ010000216.1 GCA_029432795.1 Pontiellaceae bacterium B12219 | reverse complement strand
CCGCTCGAGTTGGCGAAATCTTCTGCTTCAATAACGGGCGGAAGCCCTGCGGAGACGATCAGACGGGGTTGAAGATCTTCATCTGCATTTTCCTTCGTGGCGATTTCAACCACACGTCCGTCATAGTGATACACCCCCACATCATAGTAGCTGTTTGAATAGACATTCACATCATACCGAACAATACGCGCAACCACAAACGTGACATCGAGCGGACCCGCCCCATCGTGATCCACAGAGTTCAGATAATCGGTGACATCCAAATAATTTTCGGTGTACTCCGACGAGTAAAAAGAGACGGCCCCCAGGAATTCCCCCGTAAGCCCCAAACCCGTTCCGGCACCACTGGTGTATCCGCCGTAATTGTCTTCAATATCGACCATATTGCCGGTTCCATCCGTTGTGCCCATCGTACTTTCGTCCACGTGGTACTGACCCAGCCCCGGCGCATTACTCCAATCCAGCGTAGTATCCTCGCTCCAGTCCTCACCCGTCACGGCATAGACATGCAGAATTTCACGTTC
>JARNMJ010000215.1 GCA_029432795.1 Pontiellaceae bacterium B12219 | reverse complement strand
TGTTCACTTAATTAAATAGGACTGCGCAGCGTAATAAACCGAAAGATCAATAAACCAACCTGTATTGACAAAATGCGACAAATCCAGAGCCCGAGTTCTTCCAAGCTCTGGAGTTGTGCAAGAATTGCTTGAAGTGTTTCGGCTTCAGTCATTAATTACTGCGAATAGCGGCTTTAATTTTCTTGTACGCCCAAGAAGCGCCAACAATAGCGAGACCGAGACCAAGAAGGCCCGTAAAAGCGGTAATACCGTAAGTTACATAGCCCTCTGCTTCAGTTACCACCGTATCCAAAACGGTGATCTCACCTTGTGCAAACACGGGAGCAGCAGAACCAACAGCAGCGAATGCAATCGCCAGAAGTTTACCTTTATAATTTTTCATACTTATTTCCTTTGCCTTGCGGCTTTAATTTTCCGCACCATGCGGAATTTTTTTTATTTTTTGTTTCGAACTACCGAAACACTTCAATCACTAAAAATTTTTAAAGCTTTTATAAATCATCATACCCGCAGCCAAAGAATAGA
>JARNMJ010000214.1 GCA_029432795.1 Pontiellaceae bacterium B12219 | reverse complement strand
TGTTCACTTAATTAAATAGGACTGCGCAGCGTAATAAACCGAAAGATCAATAAACCAACCTGTATTGACAAAATGCGACAAATCCAGAGCCCGAGGTCTTCCAAGCTCTGGAGTTGTGCAAGAATTGCTTGAAGTGTTTCGGCTTCAGTCATTAATTGCTACGAATAGCGGCTTTGATTTTCTTGTACGCCCAGGAAGCACCAACAATAGCGAGACCGAGACCGAGAAGACTTGTGAAAGCCGTAATACCGTAAGTCACATAGCCCTCCGCTTCAGTTACCACCGAATCGAGAACTGTAATTTCACCTTGTGCAAAAACCGGAGCAGTTGCAGCCATAGCGGCGAATCCAATCGCCAGAAGTTTACGCTTATGATTCTTCATATTTTTTTTCCTTTGCCTTGCGGCTTTAACTTTCCGCACCATGCGGAATTTTTTTATTTTTTGTTTCGAACTACCGAAACACTTCAATCACTAAAAATTTTTAAAGCTTTTATAAATCATCATACCCGCAGCCAAAGAATAGA
>JARNMJ010000213.1 GCA_029432795.1 Pontiellaceae bacterium B12219 | reverse complement strand
GAAGGTTCGCTGGAGGCCATACGGGAAGGGCTTTCCCAGCGTCTTGATTTAAACCTTTCAGATATTGGCGAGAAAATAACGGATGTTAACCAAATCAGTGAAAGTGTTTTAACTGAACTCGAATCCATCGGTATTAGTTCAGATCAGGCTGTCACTTATTTAAATGATATTGGTGTTACTCTTGATGATTTAGAAGATCATGGAGAAACGGTAGAGTCGCTGCTTACATCTATAAGGGATAAACCTAATCCATCTTTGAGCGTTACGAATATCCTGCCTGAAATAAGTTTTCCTAGCAATTTGGTAGTAACTGCTAGCAATGATAATTCTTTTATTGAGTCTGCATTAGGAAGCATTGCTTCCAATATTCATAATTTTGCAAATTCTTCTGTCGGTGAATTGACGGAAGAACCTTCAACGAATGTCGTTTATGAAGATTTTGATTCTTCCGAATTTGTTTCCGGTGGCGAATCTGTCATTTCTGAAGGTTATGCTTTAATCAATTTTGTTGATTCCTGGATCAGTCGTTT
>JARNMJ010000212.1 GCA_029432795.1 Pontiellaceae bacterium B12219 | reverse complement strand
GAAGGTTCGCTGGAGGCCATACGGGAAGGGCTTTCCCAGCGTCTTGATTTAAACCTTTCAGATATTGGCGAGAAAATAACGGATGTTAACCAAATTAGTGAAAGCGTTTTAACTGAGCTTGAATCCATCGGTATTAGTTCAGATCAGGCTGTTACTTATTTAAATGATATTGGTGTTACTCTTGATGATTTAGAAGATCATGGAGAAGCGGTAGAATCGCTGCTTACATCTATAAGGGATAAACCTAATCCATCTTTGAGCGTTACGAATATTCTGCCTGAAATAAGTTTTCCTAGCAATTTGGTTGTAACTGTCAGTAATGATAATTCTTTTATTGAGTCTGCATTAGGAAGCATTGCTTCCAATATTCATAATTTTGCAAATTCTTCTGTTGGTGAATTGACGGAAGAACCTTCAACGAATGTCGTTTATGATGATTTTGATTCTTCCGAATTTGTTTCCGGTGGCGAATCTGTCATTTCTGAAGGTTATGCTTTAATCAATTTTGTTGATTCCTGGATCAGTCGTTT
>JARNMJ010000211.1 GCA_029432795.1 Pontiellaceae bacterium B12219 | reverse complement strand
AACGTTACGGGTGACCTGCCGTGCCTTGTTCGTTGCCTGACTCAACGGGCGTTTTCACGGTAAGGTCAACCCGCTGGTTGTGCACATTTTTATATTCCCAAAATGCACACCCAATCTTGATTCTGTCTAAACTGTTTCATCCAATCAGATAATTCTCTTAGCATTGTTATGATCAACTCTGATTCATCAACCCAATCTTGCTTCATGCTGTCTCGAATCGTTTTTCTCAAACCTAGGATATTGATCATCTCTTCAACTGATTTCCCAGGTAGATTATTTGATGCTTCTCTCCATTCATCTTCAATCTTCCCTGCAATGGTGGATGGAATGTCATTATCCATTGAGTAGTGGTCAAATTCAGGGTAATGGCGTTTGATTATTCCTTCCGCAAATTCAAATCCATATTCGTTGATGAAGATGAATCCTTCATTCCAGTGAGTTTGGGGGTATTTCCCAGATCCGATTTCGAAGTAACCAGTGCCCTCAAGTTCATCTTTGTTCGTATGGATTTTGAAAAAGTTCATTTTCTATGACTGCACAACGTTATGGGTGA
>JARNMJ010000210.1 GCA_029432795.1 Pontiellaceae bacterium B12219 | reverse complement strand
GTCTTATATTTTTTTGCCCTGTTGACAAAACTTCAGCCATATGAACGTTATGGGTGAGCCTCGCAGAGGGTGGAGAGTGATGTGGATGTATGCGCTGAAACGTCAAAATTGCGGACGGTTTTGCGTAGGTTCCACCCACTGGTTGGGAGTTTTTTATTTCAATGTATGCTCGCCCAAACAATGAATACTCCAAAAACCATTGCAGGTACTGATGCTGTTAATACCCCTGTTGTATTTTTCTTCTTTATAAATGAGATGATGCTTCCGATGAAGCTTCCGAAAATCAAAATCAGTGATGACGTAATGATGATTGAATTAACTGAATATATGCAAATAGCGAAAGTTAAGCATGATCCGATGATCCATATGATTAATGATGCAATGATTAGGAATACCAGAGTGAAAGAGATCTTTCGGCTTGGGCTGTTCATCTGATATTGCATTTCTTTTTCTATCATCTCCCAGACCTTATGCCTGAAGTTGATGGCGCCTCGGTCCTTTTCCCTTTAAATTAAGAGGCGTGCCCTCGGGGGTTCCGCGGGCTGCTCTCCCGAA
>JARNMJ010000020.1 GCA_029432795.1 Pontiellaceae bacterium B12219 | reverse complement strand
TTTCACGCTTCGAGAAACTCGACGTCATGTTCTGCGCCTTTATTCACTTTGCGCTCACCGTGGACATGCTCCCGTTGTGTTAACACGCCCTAGTTACGACGGTTAAACACGTTCAGCAGGGCAGGCATTGGATTGTGACTGAGAAAATCGAATGCATTTTAACCGGTCGGATTGTCGAGCGGGTGCTGGTGTTAGCTGAAAAGGGGAAATGCGGGAAATGGTGGTGAAAATAGAATCTTGGCCACCGAACCGGCAACGAAGAACCCTCCGATTCTGCAACCCAAAGCAAAAAATAAGAAGTCTCCTGAGCGAAGAAAATAAGAATCCAACGGGGAGACTGAGTTGATTAATACATATATAAAGAGTACATAATATACTTGAAATGATAAAATAATATTATTTTTAATAGCTGGGTCCAGAAAATTAGGTTTTGAGAAACGCACGTACTGATTGATTACCTGAGGGTTAGCGTAATTGCTTTCCTGAAAATTTACATAGGGTCTGTTGGGTGAAATTTAAGGATTAACATGAAGAAATGCCTCGTGGTTTTATTGATTCTTTCCGGAGTGGTCTCCGGATATGCAACGTGGATGACTCAGACCGTACAGCTCGATGCGGGATGGAATGCGGTTTGGCTGACGATCCAGCCGGTTCCGTCTTCCTGCGACACAGTATTTGCAAACGCGGATGTTGACTGTGTGCAGCTCTGGGCACGCCAGACGGGCGGGGAAGAGTTTTCGACCGACCCGATGGAGGTGTTGGATCGCGCGGCGGATTGGCAGATCTGGCGACCGAAATCGCATCCGGATGCTCTGCTGAATGATCTGGAGAACCTTGTGGCGGGGAAGGCGTATTTGATTCATGCCACGGCGGCGGTTTCGCTGGAGCTGTCCGGCCGTGCGCAATTGGTTGAACCGGATTGGCTGGCGAATTCGATGAGTCTTACCGGGCTTCCTGCAAAGGAAGGAACCTCTTTTTCCGACTTTTTGAAATATACCGATGAGGTGGGGGTAGACTCATCGGACGGCGGTTCAATTTATGAGGTTCTTTCAACTGGAAACCATTTAAAGGTCTACATGCCGGGCGATACGGCCATTGTTCCGGGAACCGCGTATTGGATCAAAACGCTCAATGAGTTTGATTACGCGGGGCCGGTTTCCGTAAAACTGCAGGCGGACACCAAAGAGCTGGACTTCGGGTCCACCTGGACTTCGCGCAACCTGACGCTGATCAATCACAGCGATGTGGAACAGACGGTTACCTTGCGCCAGCTTCCGGCCGAGCCGGCCCCGATTTCCACCGTTCCTGGCGCCCTGGGTGTCGTACCGCTGGGATTGGAACGTTACAATCCCGCCACAGCCCGGAGAGAAATCTCCCCCATGCCGGATGTGCTGACCACCAATCTCGCACCGGAAGGTGTGGTAGAGCTTGCATTGCGTCCGCGGGCGGATGAGTTGGTTTCCGGTGAATTGGATGTGGTCTGGGAAAGCCTTCTTCAAATTGACACGCCCTCCGGAATTCTGCAGACGATCGGGATCTGTTGTTCGCAGGATGAACGCCGGATCAATACCGCGGGGCTCTGGGTTGGATATGCGGTCGTTAACAAAGTCAGTCGCGCACCGTCCCGCATCGGTGCGGATAACGCCTGGGACGCAGAACAACCGGTGGATGTTTCGGAGCCATACAAATTCCGCGTGTTGATCCACGTGGATGCCAGCGGAACGCCCCGGTTGCTGCAGCGCGTTTTCCCGTGTCTTGCTGGCGGCGACGATGCGGAAATCAATCGTCTATACACCCGCGCTGAAGCGGCGGAGCAGTTCCATGATGATTATCCTGATTCCGCGGTCAGTTGCATTGCCTCGGCTAATTTTCCGCTTATGGATCCGGTGGAGTTGACCGGTTATTTTGCGGTGAACCAAACGATGAGCGGTCAGGTTACGCTTCCGTTTGACGACCGGGTTAATCCGTTTGTGCATCCCTATCATCCGGATCACGACAATAAGACGTATGAAAACAGCGAAGCCGCGCCGCTCGGGGAAGGCGATGAGTCGTTCACCGTCACCCGCGATCTGAGTTTCACGATTTCAGCGGAAGATCCGCGAGGCGACAATCCGCTCTGGATGATGGATGAGACCGGTGGGGAATTCAGGGAAACGGTAAATGGGGTGAATAAAACCCTTTATGTCGCCGGGGCTTTTTATCTCAAACGCGTGAGCAATATAGATGCGTTGCAACCGTGATTCTGAATGATAAGCGATCTCAGAAGGATTTTGCCACGAGTGCGTAACGATAAAAACAGATTTTAAAATTGAAGGAGATAGTGGGTATGAAGATGACAGCAAAAGGATTGGCAGTTGCAGTGTGGGTGGGGTTGGCCGTTTCGGTGTTTGCGGCTCCGCCCACGGTTTTGAAGCAGAATACGGCCGGTGTGGTGAATTATCAGGGACGCCTGATTAATGAGGACGGCACGGCGTATGAGACGGGTACGTATGAAATTGAGTTCCGCCTTTATAATGTCTCCAACGGCGGCGATGCGCTATGGGGTGCAAAACATTTTGTCTATGCGAAAGACGGTTATTTCGGCGTAATGCTTGGAGCCCCCGATGGGGAGGCGCTGGTGTTTGATGAAGAGACACAAACGGCGGTTCCGTTGTGGCAGGCGATGTGGTTCGACGAATTCAGCGACCCGGCCAATCAGGAACTCTATCTGGGCATTACGGTCAAGCAGGATGGAAACGGCAATACGATTCAGACACCGGAAGAATCCGCGCCGCGTCAGCAGTTCCTTAATACGCCGTTTGCATTTCGTGCCATGCAGGCAGAATATGCCCGCCGCTCTAATGAGGATTTTGATGTCGGCGGCGATTTGACGGTTGAGGGCAATTCGGATATCGGAGCGGATTTGGTGGTAAAGGCCGATTTGGATGTTGCGGGCAGCATTAACGCATCTTCCATTTCCAGCAGCGATCATCTCAGCGTCACGGCTTCATCGTTAAATCTTTCCGGAGATTTGACTGCCGGCTCTCTGAAAGCAACCGGAGGAGTTACAGCCAGCGACATTACGCTGCAAAACAATGCAGTAATTGGCGGGGACTTATCCGTTGGCAACAATTTTTCAACCGCAGAAACAATCACTGCAAAAAATCTGACGCTGACGGATAGCGCAACAGTCAGTGATGATTTAACGGTAAGTGATTCATTGAACGTAGGCGGCTCTCTCAAAATGAATGGAGATTATCCGATCTACATAGAATCGTATTCTTTTAGTGCCGGTTCTTCAAAAACTCTGAATACCGAGGTGAGTTCATCTGACTATACAGCTGTCATTGCAGGGTTCAATCAGGGCTCATATGATATGGAAGAAAACGATACGCGGACTCAGGCTGCCGTTTACATGTATAAAAGCGGTAGCAGCTGGTATATTAAATATTGCAGTAATTATGGGTCGAGTTACTCTGGAACCGCTTACGTTCATGTAATGTTTATCCGCAACGAGCTGTGTCATGATGACCGTTAGACCTCTTGTGAAACAAACGTCTTTAAATGATTCCTTGCGGGAGATGTTCGCATGAAAACCTCTAGAAAGCTGGAGCTGCTGTCCTTTTTGCTGGCGGAGTTAGCAGTACACTCATCTCAAGCCATGCCGATGGTGGAGACAAGTTATGAAAGCCGTTGGGTTCCGCAGTCACCGAACCATGCGAGTGCCTATAACGCAACGGCGGGGTTAGGTTATCAGGTGGCGGTGACCAATCTGACGAGCGGCGATCGGGTGGAGCATATTTTTTACGGCACACCCGTGAACAGCACTCCGGCCGGGTATTCGATCGGAGAAGAGATTTTTGCGCCGGAAGATTATGTCGAAGGGGCATCCCCGATTTTGGATTTTATGGGCGGACCAACCAATGTGGTCTGGCTGGACTATGCCGATATGCTGCTGGCGGTCGATATGGGCGCAGTGCAGATTGGCTGGTTGATGGAAGACGGTACAACCAATCAGACCACAGCAGTGGTGGCACCGGATCCGAGCAAGCGGCCGGTGCGTCTGTATTGGACGGAGGGGCAGTATGCAGGGCCGGAGGTGAAGTTCGGAAGCAACTATGAGGTGATGCTTCATTATAATTCGCAAATCCGTTCCACTAACGAGGTTTGGATTGCGGAAAATATGCTGCATGCAGCTCGGAATACGAGCGGGCGCATGCTGCTGACCTATTCGCGGATCGATGAGCTGACCGGACTGCGTGAGCTGATTGATTATGAAATTGTGGAGGTGCTTCAGCCCATGAGTTCCGTTCAGAAGGTGAATGTGGGCGATCGGTTGCGTCCGCTGACCCGCAATTTTGATACCGAAGAACTTTTTTCTGAAGTAGTGCGCGGCGCGTACGACGAGACCGGGGAAAATCCGGAAGATATTTTTGTATATAAACACACCGAAGGCATCAAAAACGGCTGGATCTGGCCGATCCGTGAAACGGAACAGGCGTGGCAAATTGAGATTTATTGGAAGGCTAAAGAGGCACTGGATGTGATCTGGCCGTTTGAGGTCGATAATTATGAAGTGACCTGGGGGGACGATTTACAGGCCTTTGTGCGCGGTGATCTGGCGTCGGACGATCTGGAACCCATGGTGTATATTCCTTCGGACTTGACGGTTTCTGTAATGCCGTATCAGACGGAGGCCGGCCAGTCGGGTGCATGCGATGCGTTTGCCTTTGTGGAAGACGGCAAGCTGTACACCGATAACGTCGGTAAGTTCCTTTTGCGTTATTCGACGGATGAGACGATCTGGTTTGAGGCGGTTGAGGCCGTGCCGCATACCTGGGTTGATCCACAGATCAGCGAGTGGTCCATTGCATCGCGGATTGAACCTCTGGTGAATAGGGATTTATTTGCTGACTGGCCGGGTTATATCTATATCCCGCAGGGGACGGCCTATAATCCGAATTATTATTCATATCCAACAAGTTATCCAAACGATCTGAGCAATCTGAAGTCTTCGGTTTTCGGGGTGAATGAGGGCCGGCTAGAGGTCTGGTGGGCCAATCCATCGCATTTCTGGACATTGGAAGAGACGGATTCGAACGAAGTGCAACTTCCGGCGCCTCTCTATTTTCCGTCGATGGTTAACTGGTATGAGAACGTCTGGCCGACCAATGCGGATGAGATTGTGACGGCCAGCGGGCTGGGTTCGAATGGCCGGACGCTGCTAACGAATGATACGGCGTATCTGACGGTAAGCGGAGGGTTTACTGCGGGTTCCGGTTCATTGGGTAAATGGGAGGATTCGGAGGAGTTCACGCTGGAGGCATGGGTCTTTCCTGCTTCATCAACTGGAGGAACGCTGTTCCGTAAAGGATCCGGCGACAGTGCATGGAGTCTCAATTTCGGCTCGGACGGATCCCTGCAACTGAAAAACGGCGAAGAGGAAACGGACCTTGCCGCCGCTCTGTCTCCGGATGAGTGGACGCATGTGGCGCTTTCACGTCGAGTGGACGGCTCGTTGGCACTCTATCTGAATGGAACGAAGGTGACGTTCCTGGAGTCCATGAATGGCTCCTTCAACTTCAGTGGCGATTTGATCGTGGGCTCCTTCAGCGGGGCATTGGATGAAGTAAGGATCTGGAATAAGTCGTGGTCGGACCGCGAATTGCAATTGGGAATGCGCCATACCGTTGCTTCTGATCTGCAGTACCTGCTCTACCGGGCGTCGTTTGATCCGGATGAAACGGAGATCGATTATAATCCGGCGAATCGGGTGCCCGGCGGCCAACCGAAGTCGCGCGCCAATCTGAGTCTGGCCGGAACAGAACCGGCGGTTTATTATCAGAATGATCCGGAGGCGGACGGCTATAACCCGAATGAGGAGCATGCACTGCTGTTCGGGGAGAGTGTGTTTGCGTTGCGGTCGGATTTGAATGTGACGAATGAGACGGACGAGTATACATCGGATCCGTTTGTACTGGTTGAAATCACGGATCCGGATAGTTGCGCGGATATGGCAATTTATAAAGTGGTGCCGGAAAATGAACTGTATGCCTTTGAGCAATTTTACGATGCGGGAATGATGTTTCAGGCTCCGGCACCGTTAAATCAGATGGTGCCTTCGTGGATGCCGCAAAACCGCTGGCTCAGCGAGGGACTTGAGCCGTTTACGGATCGTAACGGTAATTTCTGGGCGCATCAGGCCGGGAATGGCGGCGGGGCGACAAACAGTGTGATTTCACTTTATTATCCGAATCAGATTGGTTTCTGGAATCCGGACGATGTTGCGTTGGGCGAGCCGCTCCCTCTGAAAAATGTGCTGAATGAAAATCGTTTTACGTACACCGTGGTCTGGCCTGAAACGGCGCCGGGGCTGTATGTGGGCGATACGTTGACGAATTCAAAGGACGGACTGCCGGCGATTCGGGGGCAGTTGAGTGCGAACGTGGTATATCAGCAGTCACTGGCGCTGGAAAACAAGGGAAGTGTCGTTCTGATTGACCCGACTTGCGCCCGTAAGGTGAGTATGGCCGAGGTTCCTGCGGCGATGAAGAGTTATCGCGATCCGGTTTCTTCGTACACCTTTTTCAGCGAACTGCCGCCGGCCTTGCGCGAGCGGATGTTCTGGACGGAGACCGCACCGAGTGATGAGCGGTTCCAGCTGATAGGTACTTATAACGAACGGACGGATGGCCATAACTACCTGTTGCTGAATCTGCTCGACGGGGATAATCTTGCGAATGCACTGGATGAGGAACTGGTCAAGGGTCAGGACGATGTCTGGAAGAATGCCATTCAGGCACTGCCCTCAACCGTAGTGACCTTGACAGATGACGAAACTCCGTTTGATTCGCTGGCACTGTCCACGGTTGGTAAAGGATCGGGCTACGTCACACTGATTTTCAACAACAGCGAAAATGAAGATATGGTTGATCCGTCGGAAAAGGTGACGATGACGGTGATCAAAGTGGAGCCGGAGCTGTATTGCGGTCGCTTGGATCCCATCTTTTCGCCGAATCCGCTGGATCGCAAGATGACACTGAAATATACGGCGGATTTTGCGGGCGTGCCGGATCGTTATGCGTTTGAGTGGCAGTATGCTGATCCGCAGAACGGGGAGGCCCCTGATGAAGACAGCGCCAACTGGAAGCATTTTGCGGCGACCAATGGCCTGCACTACACGAGTATCGGCGACGAGGGGGTATTTGGTTTGTCGGATCACTATCTGCGTTGTCGCTATAAGGCGCTGGACAGCGAGGTGGTGGCGAATGTCGGTTCCGACTGGTCGTCCTGGACTCCGCCGCAGCTGTGCGAAGGCTGGATTAAGCGGGCAATGAAGGAAATCAATCCGTATGAGCAGCGAATCCGCGATTACATGAATTATGAGCTCGATACGTCATTGAGCATGATTCAGCAGGCGGGATGTCCCTACAGCGGGGATATTCCATTGAATTATGATGCGCTGGATGATTATGGGCTGATTCCGATTTACGAGACCATTTACCGTCAGTCGCTTGAGCTGTGCCGGAATGAAGATGTGGACGGATCGCTTTCGATGGCGCTGATGATGGTTGCCGGCCGCCTGGCGGACTTTTACACCCTGCTGGGCAATGAAGCGTATGCGGATGCCCTGAATCCGCTGGTTTCTCTGGGTGAAGATGATCTGTCGAGCAGCGCAACATCTGTGTTCTGCTTCCAGAATCAGTTGCCGGATCTGCTGTCTGAGGAACTGGCGTTATTGCGGGGGCGTGACGATTCGATGAATCCGGCGGTTACCGCGTGGCCGGTCTATAACCGATTGGTGTGGAATTTTACATCGGATATAACCGGTGGTGAGGTGGCGTATGCCTTGAATTATGGAATCAGCGACTTGAAAGGCGATCAAAACGGCAGTGTGGACGAGGCCGATGCTGCCATTCTCTACCCGCAGGGGCATGGGGATGCCTGGGGCCATTATCTTAAAACGCTGAAATATTATTATGCGATGTTGCATGCGCCGAATTTCCATTGGTATCCACAAGTGGAAGGTTTGCTGGTGGGCGATACCGAGGTGACAGTCTCCTACCTGCATGAGAAAAAGTTTGTCCATGCGGCGGTGGCCAAGGCGCGTTGCGGCACGGAGATTCTGAATAAAACACGCCGCCAGATGTTCAAGGCGGGTGAGGCACTGAGCTGGAGCGTGCTGGAGGACGATAATACCGAGCGCGCCTGGGGAGTAGCCGAATGGGCGTCGCGAGCAGGGCAGGGGGCATACTTTGACTGGCTGGCAGGTAATTCGTTGCTGCCGGATGTGAATTCGGATCCGGCCGATGAGGGCATTCGCGTAATTGACCGCGAAACAACGCCGGAACTGGCGGAGTTAGCCGCCTATGGTTATGCGATTCAGCAGGAGCTGGATGAGGCGGTCTCAGGCATGAATCCACTGGGATTGGTACAGGATGCAATTTCGTTTGATATCACTCCGTCCGAGATTGATGCGGGCCGCACTCATTTTGAGCAGCTGTATGACCGGGCAGTCGCTGCGTTACAGAATGCGAATGCTGTGTTTGAACGGGTGCAGGACTGTACGGATGCGCTGCGCGATCAGAATGAGGATCGCGAATTCGATTCGACGCTCGACGATGAGGAGGCGGAATTGAACCGTCGGCTGATCGAGGTATATGGATATCCGTATTCTGATGATATCGGGCCCGGCAAGATCTATGCTCAGGACTATGACGGTCCCGACCTGATCCATTATAATTACATTGAGCAGTATGTGGATGAAGACGGCGGGTATGACACTGCAACGTTGCTGATTACAAATGTGGTTCAAGAGGTGACCGGGTATGAAAAAGTTCCGGCAGAACTGAATATTTCCGACTGGACGTGGGCCGCTTCATTATTGACGGCTCCGGAGCTGGCGGCGGCTCAGGCGTTTGAAGTGAACTCGCCGGTTATCGAAGAAACGGAGGAGTTCATCGAGTTTGCCATAGGGGCATCAGGACTGCCGGTTAAACCGGAATCGTACACCGGTTTCCGTCGCGCGGAAGGTCGCATTCAGATTGCTCTTTCGGAGTATGTTCAGTCATTAAACAACCTGAATACGGCGGCAGGTGATGCGGCGGATTCAACTGAACTGGCCCGCAGTTATGCGGAACAGATCTTTATGAATAACAGCTATCTCTCCACCAGTTCGAAATACAATGCGGCCGTTTCCCAAATCCGGCAGGGGCTTTCTTATGCGGCGGATTCAATTATCACTTCACAGGAGGCGGCGGCGGAAGCGGCCCGGACGCTATGGGATATCCAAATGGCCATAGCGGATGCCGGGCCAACCGCGGTCGGACTTTCAAACGATGCGGGCGCCGCATTGCGCGCGGCGGCAGCCGTGACGGGGAGTTCCATGATGATGGCCTCTTCAACGATGTCCACCGTGCAGAAAGTTGCGGTGAATGTGCTGGAAGGGGTAGAGGCGGCCATGGAGGTTAGTCAGTCAATTGTGACGACGGAGCTGGAGAGTGCGCGTCGTCAGGAAGAAGCGCTCTATGAATTAAAGGATCTGATCAGCGAAAATGCCGTCTGCATCGAGGCTCTGTATGCGGCAGCGCAGGCGGCAGAGACGGCTCGGATGAATTATTTGAGTGCGATTGCCGAAGGCGACGCGTTGCAGGTGGAACGCGAGCGTCTGCGAATGAATCATGCCTCTGATCTGAATACAAAGCGTTATCGCAATATGGCGTATCAGATTTTCCGCAATGATGAACTGGACCGTTATTCGGAATCGTTCGATTTGGCGGCGCGTTATTGTTATCTGGCGGCGAAAGCCTATGACTACGAAACGGGTATGCTGGGAGAATCCAATACGCTGTATGAGGACATTGTCAAAGCGCGTGCAATTGGTCGAATGAGTAGTGGGTCGTCCATTTCATCCAGACTTCCGCTGGCGGGAGGGAGCGACGGCGGGGATCCGGGACTGGCCGATATTCTTGCGCGTCTGAAGGCGAACTGGGACGTGTATGACAGCCGCTTGGGCTTTAATAACCCGGAATCAGAAACCGGCCGCTTTTCTCTGCGTTCGGAACTGTTCCGAATCAAACCGACGGAAATCGGAGGGGAAGAGAGCGACCAAAACTGGCAGGAGACACTGGAGCGGTATCGGGTGGACAACGTGCTCGATATTCCGGAATTTCAGCGTTATTGCCTGCCGTTTACACCGACCGAGCTCAAAGAACCTGCGATTGTGATTCCGTTCTCAACGGATATCAATTTCGCGAAAAACTTTTTCGGGAAGGATTTGGCGGGCGGTGATAATGCTTATGATTCGTCGCATTTTTCCACGAAAATCCGCAGCGCAGGGGTCTGGTTTTCCGGATTTGATAATACGTTTGAGTCCGGCATGGCGAATCAGCCGCGCGTATATTTAATTCCGGTGGGCTTGGATTATATGCGGGTTCCGTCGGCCGAGATGGATGAGATCCGCGCGTTTAATGTGGTAGACCAGGCGCTTCCGGTGCCCTATCCGCTGTCCGAAAACGAGTGGGCGGAACCCGATTGGAGTGCGCTGAAAAATACCGCCGGGAACGAGCTGTATGATATTCGCCGTTATTCAGCACTGCGCGCCTATCATGACTCCGGCGAATTCACGGCATCCGAGGTGGCGAATAACTCCCGTCTGATCGGCCGGTCGGTCTGGAATAGCAAGTGGATGCTGGTCATTCCGGCGGGCACGTTGCTCAGTGATCGGGAAGAAGCGATGGAACGCTTTATCTATGGACATGAAGTCGCGTCCGGTGTGCGGGATGGGAATGGCGTGAAGGATATTAAAATTTTCTTCGAGACCTATTCGAACTCCGGAAACTGATAACCCCGGCAATGGCGGCGATTTTAAAGGCAACGAACCTCTGAAACGAAAGATGGATATGAAAATAAAAAAATGGATGATGCTGTTCATACTGACTCCGTGTTTGGCTCATGCGGAGATTCCTGTCGGCAGTATATTCTGTTACGGTGCGGTTAAGGATTCCATGGGCAGCATCTATCAGGACGGGGCCCATGTGGCCCTCATTAAAGCCGATGGAACCGTCGCGGCGGAACAGGAGGTGGATGGATTGCTCTATCCGGGCATCAATTTTAAACTCCCGCTGTCACTCGATAACGGCCGGGGTGACCTTTTCGCCTCTTATGCCGTTTGTGCGGGCGAGGTGCTGGAGGTTGAGGTTACCGTGGGAGGACAAACGGTTGCTTTTATGGGAGCTCAGACCATTTCAATGCCGGAAGATCTGACCAATATCCACATGACTCTGACGGCCGGGAGTACGGATTCGGATGGCGATGGTCTACCGGATACCTGGGAGCAGGAACTCCTTGATTATGCTGAGGCTCTGGAGCTGAACAACGGGATTGGTTCCATCGATCAGATCCGGCCCGGAGATGATTTTGATGGCGATGGTGTTTCCAACTATAACGAATATCTGGCCGGAACCTTTGCCTTTCTGGCCAATGATGTTTTCTCCATCCGCGAACTCTCGATCAGCGATGAGGGAATCGCCCGAATTGTTTTCCCGACCGTCTCCGGGAAAATGTATCAGCTCGAGGCGAAAGCCGACCTGTCCGATGCCGCAATATCCTGGGATCCGGTTTCTTTTTCAACATCCGAGGCGGGCGCTGCTGACGAAATACGGGTACTTGGTGATGGTGAGGTGAAGACGCTGTATGTCGAAGTAACCGACAGCTGCAAATGCTTTCAGCTGCACGCCCAATAATCAGTAGAATCACAAAACCGTGAGACTCCCATGAAACGATATCTTACCGTATTCATTCTATTCATTTCGATTTCCGTTACCGCTGAGTCCTGGACGAACTCGGCCGGCCATGCTGTTTCAGCAACGTTGGTTTTCCGGGAGGGCAACGAGCTAACCTTTCAGCGGGCGGATCAGTCGGTTTTTAAAATGAACCTAAAGGCGTTATCATCGGATTGTCAAAAACGCGTGAATCAGAGAATGCCCTTACCGCCCTCCAAAACAAAACAGGCACAACAGCAGCGACAGGCCCGTTTAACTCAATTATTAAACGAACAGCGGGCTGATCGTGCGAAAAAACAGTCGATGGAAGAAAATAAGTAAAGATGAAAAGTCGGACGCTTACTATCTATTAAAGATTGCATCAGCAAGGCACACAAACGCTACGGGTCAGTGTGGCCACCACCGGCAAAGGCGGCTGGTTTATCGGAATGATGGCGTTTATCGGAAACCCGTACGACGGGCATACCCTGGGCAAGGCGATGGAGCAGGTTGGTCGCCTGATTTCGACACCGGAATACGAATTCGTCGACCGCGGCTATAGAGGTCATGACTACCAGGGAGCATGCGAAGTTCATATCGACAAACAGCGACGGGGAAAGACCGCGAAAGGCCTGTGGAAATGGGTGAAACGCCGCGCGGCTGTCGAACTGAGCATCGGTCATCTCAAACAGGATCATCGAATGGATCGTTGTCGGCTTAAGGGAATTGTTGGGGATGAGGTCAATGCGATTCTGAATGCCGCAGGAATGAATTTTAGGAAGCAGCTCAAATCCTATCTGCGGGCATTCATTGCGGTCCTTCTTAGAGATTCTTGGCGACCCCTTTGCATTAGAAAATACCGTTCTGGGCTCTCCGAAGCATCCAGTCACTTCCTCATAACGGGGTTTTTCAGGATCGACTAATATAACTCTTGCGGGGAGAACCATCTGGTTAAGCAAAAAACGCCCTCGCCTCCGGATTGGGTGGAGAGCCCGGAACTTTGGGGGTTCTTTGGAAAACAGGCCTGAAATATCCCGGAATATCGGGAGATATCACGGATAAGGTAACGTGCGCTAAATAAAGAAAAACCCCGCTATCATTGCTGATAACGGGGTTTTAAATGGTGATCCGGCTGGGGCTCGAACCCAGGACCCTTTGATTAAAAGTCAAATGCTCTACCAACTGAGCTACCGGACCAAAAATGGTCATTTCAACGAGTGAAACGTAACGTCTTTCCCGTGAAAGGAGGGCATGTTCTATAGAAAGATTTTTGCGGACGCAAGCGATAAAAAACAAAAATCTTTTGTTTCCTATTTCAAAGCGCATTACCTATGGTCTGTTTATGCCTGTGGAAGTTCAACGTATGGGGGGGTAAATGAAGGTTGTAGGTCTGATTTTAGGGGGAGGGGCAGGTACACGTCTGCAACCATTAACTGCTGAGCGATCCAAGCCGGCAGTTCCGATTGCCGGGAAATATCGGTTGGTTGATATTCCGATCAGTAATTGTATCAACAGCGGTATTCGGGATATTTTTCTGCTGACACAGTTTAACAGCGTGTCGCTGCATCATCATATCGGATCGGTTTATCAGTTCGATCAGTTTAATGGCGGGCATGTTCGTATTCTTGCTGCGGAACAGACGCCGGATTCGGCGGGTTGGTTCCAGGGTACGGCAGATGCGGTTCGGCGCTCGGTGCGTTACTTTAAAGACAAGAGTCCGGATTTGGTCGTTATTCTTTCCGGAGACCAGTTGTACCGCATGGATCTGCAGGCGGTGATTGATTCGCATATAAAAAATGGGGCGGAATTAACGGTCAGCACAAAGCCGGTTCCGCGTGATCAGGCGGAATCGCTGGGAATCATGCAGATCAATCCGGAAGGTCGTATTACGAAGTTTTCTGAAAAGCCCGGAGATACGGAGCTGTTGGATTCGCTTCGGGCTCCGATTGGAGACAACACCTATCTGGCGAGCATGGGGATTTATGTTTTTAATTACGATGTATTGAAAACATTGCTTTGCAACAACGATGAAAGTGATTTCGGAAAGCACATCATTCCGGGAGCTATCGAAAATCATAAGGTGTACAGCTATATTTTTGATGATTACTGGGAAGACATCGGTACCATTCGTTCATTCTGGGCGGCAAACCTGGCTCTGACGGATCCGCTGCCGCAGTTTTCGTTTTATGATATGAGCGCGGTGATCTATACGCGGATGCGTTATCTGCCTCCGTCGAAAATCAACCAGTGCCGGTTAAGCCGCTGTCTGTTATCGGACGGCTGCATTATTTCGGGTGAGCACATTGACCATGCCGTAATTGGATTGCGGGCGTTGGTGGGGGAAGGGTCGATTGTTGAAGATTCCATCATCATGGGAGCCGATCACTATGAGCATGGCGCTGTGAAGGATCCATCGGGCATTCCTTTGGGAATTGGTAAAAACTGTGTGATAAAAAATGCCATCGTGGATAAAGGGGTGCGGATTGGTGATGGTGTTGTGATCTCGCCGGAGGGCAAACCGGACAATGTTGAATCGGAGCTGTTCTGGATGCGCGACGGGATTATCGTGATTCCGAAAGGTACGGTTATTCCTTCGGGCACTGTACTTTGACCGGATCCTTCGGGGTAACCTTTTCCCGGTTGTCGTGTTGTCGGCCCCGTTTCCGGTGTCTGGGAAAACAGGACTTGCGCTATAGGGGTGGTTGGGGTAGTTTCGCCAGCTTTAACCCGCACGGCAACACACTGCTCAGCGCTGTAAACTCCATTTATTCTTACAGCTTCGGAACGACAGTGTATGTGCATGGAACTATGAAAGAATAACATAAAGGAACAAAATATGGGTTTATTTAACCTGTTTAAACCAGCGCAGACAGTATTGGTGATCGATGCTGTATCTCTAAATGAATCCAGTGGAGCAAAGGGTAAACTGCCCCCCCGCAATCAGCTGCAGATTCTCCGTCGTCTGGCCCGTTTTTCACAGCGTGAAAAAATTGAGGTGGTGGCGGTGCTGAGCGGCACCCCGCTGAATAAAGCTCCGGCCGGTAAGAAGTTTGAAGACATTACGGTGATCTACAGCAAGTCCATCGAAGAGCACGCGAAGTTTGTGGCCAAAACCACCCTGTCAAAAGGAGCCGGCGCAGTGCTGGTTTCCGGCGACGACAAGGCTGAAAAGCTGGTGGGCGGCAACGTGAAAAAAATGCGGATCAGTACCTTCCGTAAAGCTTTTGATATCGGCGGCGATGGTGATGGCGGGAATTCCCGCGATAATTCTGAAAACGGCGGGGGCCGTCCCCGTGGAAACCGTCCGCCGCGCCGGCGTCCGCAGAAGCAGAATAATGCGCGCAATGAAAACGGCGGTAACGGCGGTAATGGCGGAAGAAAAGAGCAGCAGGCGGAGCGTAAGCCGAAAGAAGTCTCTGAAGCCGATGCCATTAACGAACTGATCGATCTCGTCGACTAAACATTATTTACCACGGAGGCACAGAGACACTGAGAATTCAGCTCCGAGCCTCAGTGTCTCAGTGGTGAAAATGAAAGCTGTAAATCGTTATATTTTCTGCGACATCGACGGTACGTTGCTCTATGCAAAAGGATCAGGCCGCCCGGCTTTCGCGGCGGCCTTTTTCGATGCGTTCGGCATCGAAATCCGAATGGACCATATTAATTTTGCGGGTGCAACGGATATCCGGGTGCTTGAGCAGTTGGTTCGCGAAAATGCGGTGCAGCTGACGCCTGAAAAGTCGGCCCTTTTTTTTGCGCGCCTGCCGGTTTATCTGGACGAAAATCTGACGAAAGATCCGCCCCTGGTTTTTCCGGGGGTTGGGACTTTTCTGGAGCGGGTTTCCAGCCATTGGAAACTGGCTTTGGTGACGGGTAATATTCGCGAGACGGCCTATCTGAAACTGAAGCACGGCGGGCTTCGCGACTATTTTACAGATATCGGCGGGTTTGGTGACGACGACGGGGATCGCAATCGTATGGCCGCGCTGGCGCTGGAGCGCGCGGGGAATCCATCCGGATCGTTTCTGCTGGGCGACACGCCTTCGGATATTGAAGCGGCCCGTGTGAACGGCATAACGTCGGTGGCTGTTTGCAATGGCCAGTTCAGTCGTGAGCAGTTGGAGGCGGAAGCGCCTGATCTGATTGTGGACTCTTTTGAGGATGCTGCGCATCTGTTCCGCGAGCTGGGTGTATGAAGGCCTGTTTTGATGATCTGACGCCTGATCGCATTCTGGAGGCGATTGAAGAGGGGATGGGATGCCGATTAACCGGTTTGACCGCTCCGTTGCCGAGTTATATCAATCGTGTGTACGAGCTTGAGTCGGTGGCCGGCGAAAAGCTGATTGCAAAGTTTTATCGCCCGGGGCGCTGGAAACGCCCGGCGCTGCAGGATGAGCATGATTTTGTGCTCGATTGTGCGGCCGATGAAATTCCGGTTGTGGCGCCGCTTGCGCTGGCGCATGGAGGAACCATCGGCGATTTTGAAGGCATTCTCTATTCAGTTTTTCCCAAGCGGTCCGGGCGTGAAATGGAACTGCGTTGCGCGGAGGACTGGCTGCGGCTTGGTCGGTTGGTGGGACGCATTCATCAGTCCGGCTGGCAGCGTGATGCCGAGCACCGTCTGATTATGCACCCGGAAACCACCACACTTCCGGAGATTGGAATACTGCTGGACGGTGGATTTATGTCGAAGCCGGCGGCCGGGCGGTTCAAAGAGATCACCAGCCGTATTGTTGAGATTGCAATTCGTGAATTTGACGGTATTGAACTGCAGCGGATTCATGGCGACTGCCATCGGGCCAATATTCTGGAGCGTCCGGATGAAGGGCTGATGGTGATTGATTTCGACGATATGGTGATGGGGCCGGTGGTGCAGGATATCTGGCTGCTGCTTCCGGGACATGCCAATGATTCGCGCCAGGAAATTAATCTGATTCTTGAGGGTTATGAGCAGTTTGCGGAATTTGACGACCGACAGCTTCGTCTTGTTGAAATTCTGCGGGCGATGCGTATTATCTATTTTCTTTCCTGGTGCAGCACGCAGGCGGGCGATTTTAAATTTCAGTCGAATTTTCCGGATTGGGGAAGCGATCTGTTCTGGCAGCGGGAAATTGCCGATCTGGAACATCAATACCATGCCATCCTGAACGATGAAGGGTTAAACGGGGTGTCGGGGAATTTCTGATTGAACTGTTTTGTCAGAAAAATATCATCAAAAACGAAGTAAGGTTAACTACAATGAGTATCAGTACAACCGTTAATATTTCCTGCCCCTCCTGCGGAACATCGCAGGATGTGCGGCTTTATGACGCCATCAATGTGAATACCGATCCGGAACTCAAGGTTGCGCTGATGCAGAATCAGCTGAATCGGGTTGAGTGTATCGATTGCGGATTGAGTTTCAGGGTGGATAAACCCGTGCTTTATAATGACCCGGCCCTGAAAACCCTGATTCACTGGGTTCCGGAAAATGATGCCGCCGGACGCGAAGAAATTCTTGAGGAGTTTGAGCAGTCGCTGGAAAAGATGAATGCGATGATGCCGGAGGATCAGGAAGCGCCGGCTGTATGCCTTGTGCTGTCGCGGGTGGAGCTGGTTGAACTCATCTTTATGCTGGAGGCCGGTCTGAATCAGCGCGTGGTGGAGTATGTTAAATACAGCATCTATACCCGAAACTCCGAGAAGGTGAACCCGAAACAGCATCGGCTTTTGCTGAATGTACAGGATTCCACAGAGGAGGAGTTTTGTTTTGTGGTACAGAATGCCGCCACCAATGAACTCGGAGAGCTGCTTCGTTATGGCCGGGCGGCTTATGATTCCATGAGTGAGTTGTTTGTTGAAAATCCGGACGAGTTTATGGATATGTTTCCCGGGCCCTGCATCAGTGCCCGGAACCTGCTGCTGGAAGAAGAAGCCTACGAAGCGTAAAAAAAACACCCCGTGGTAAATGACGGGGTGTTTTTGTTTCCAGCGATTGGAAGCATTTATTTTATTTTACTTTTCACCACGGCCAGATTGGCTTCTGCCAGCTGGGCCCATCCTGAGTTCGGATAGAAGGCGCAGATATCGTCGTAGACCACTACGGCTTCGCTGTAGCTCTGCGTGGCTTCCAGGCAGCGGGCCTGTCCGAGCAGCGCAACAGGGGCCAGGTGGGAGTTCGGGTGATCTGTTTTGAACTGCGCATAGGCCGCTGCGGCTTTTGCATATTCCTGCATGGCTTCAAGACATTGAATCTGATTGAGCTCAACCTGAACGGCCATTTCATGTTTGGGATATTTGTTCAGGAATTGTCCGTACAGTTTTTCCGCTTCCGCAACATGGGTCGCATTAAAGTTTTCCTGAGCAAGTCCCAGCAGGGCCAGCGGTGCGGAAGATGTATTTCCGTAATTATCCAGAATGGCCTGAAAATCCGCGGCGGTTTGCGCAACCATTAAAGCGGAGTCGGCTTTGGCTTCTTTTTTCATTTTGCCGTTTTTGATCAGGCTGTTACCCAGAAAGATGATGCAGATGGCCAGAATACCGATGGCGGCAGGTTTTACATATTTCTGAATAAAATGAAGGACGTCTTTGACTTCCGCCTGCTCGATTCGGTCGTGGCGCTGTTTTACCGCTTCGGTATGGTTTGCGGGTTTTTTCTTTTTAACCGGCGGTTTGGCGGGGGTTTCTTTTACAACAGGAGGAATGTCAGCAATGATTTCCTGATCCACGACAGGTTCTTCCTCTTCTTCAACTTCCGCTTCAATGACGGGTTCCTCTTCCGCAATAACGGCTTCGGCGAGGATTTCTTCCTCGGCTACCACTTCTTCAATTACCGGCTCTTTTTCTACGACAGGTTCTGCAATAACCGTATCTTCTTTTTCCGGCTCGGATTGTTCTTCGATAACCGGTTCGGGCTGCGGTTTTTCAGCGATAACCGATTCTTCTTTTGGGGGATCTGTTTTTTCGGTTGTTTCCGCGTTGGCTTCTGCCTCTTTTTTCTTATTAAGGCTGTTGAGTAAATCCTGATGACTGCTCAGGAAATCCGGCTTCTCTTTGTTTTCTTCACTCATGGTTCTCTCCCCGAAGGTTCTGCGTCTGTAAAGGGATTCATTGTGGCTAAATGCCTAATCAATTCAAGACTGGAATGATCGATACAGATCAATAATTTCGCGGGCAGTCGGCTCGGGAGACGGCCGGCCGCTGGTGTCAATTTTGTGGTGAATGGATTCGTAGAGATGTTTGCGCGAATCCAGTATACTTAAAATCTTTGTTTCTTTATCTCCGGCGAGCAGGGGGCGGGTGCTGTCGTTTTTAACGCGCTCCAAAACGGTGGCGGCGTCCGCCAGCAGGCAGACGACCAGTCCGGTTTTTTCAAAATCGGCAATATTGTCCGGATTCAGTACAATTCCGCCGCCTGTCGAGATAATGTTGCCGGACGTGAGCGACAGCTCGTGCGCCAGCTCCCGTTCCAGGGTTCGGAAGTGCGGTTCGCCTTCTTCGGCAAAAATTTCGGTAATGGTTTTTCCGGCCCGTTCCTCAATCAGGGTATCCATATCGAGCAGCGTCATACCGGTTTCGGCGGCAATCAGTTTTCCGACGGTTGTTTTTCCCGTTCCCATAAATCCGACCAGAACAATGTTTTTCATTCAAATCTCCCTGTCCAGATACAGAAAAACGCCCGTAAAGGGCGTTTTTCAAACATCGAAAAAAAGTTTTCTATGCTCTGTTTTCGCGGATCGCAGCGCGGATTTCTTTGGTGTTCATGTGGATCAGTTTATCTTCTGAAACACCAGCTGCAACCAAACGCTTCTTCTGCTGAGCCATACGCTGACGTTTCAGGCGTGGCTTTTTAACAGGACGGCGCAGTGGCTTCTTACGCATTGCTCTTCTAATTCTCATGGCAAACCTCTTCCAATTCGTTTAGTGAAAAATCAGCGGGAAACGTACACAGCCCGGTTGGGTCGCGCAACCATTAACTGAATGAAATATCATATCGGGTGGACGGTCGTTTAAATGCCGCCGCACCCTCCGGTTTTATAGTAGGTGATGCTCAGGAGGCAACATTCCATCCCGCAATTCAGTCCGTTTTGAGGATTGCAATGGATCGGTTTGTTCAGTAAATATTGAACATCATGAATGGTGAAGCCGAAAAAGTCCGGACGCTGGATGAATTGGAGAGCGAGGTTATTGCGCTTTTTGTTCGTGCGGCTGATATGTTGAATCTGCCGCGTTCCGTGGGAGAACTCTACGGAATTCTTTTTGTTTCAGCCGTTCCGCTTTGTCTGGATGACTGTCGTATCCGGCTGAATATCAGCAAGGGTTCAACGAGTCAGGGGCTCAAAATTCTCCGTTCTTTTGGTGCAATCCGTACGGTTTATGTGCCCGGCGATCGGAAAGACTATTATGTGGCGGAAACCTCGCTGCGTAAAATCGCCTCGGGTTTTGCCAGCGAGCAGATACAGCCGCATGTCGCGAGCGGGGATGACCGAATTGGTCGGATTCGTGAAATGCTGGATGCGTATGAATCGGATACAAAGGATGATTTAACCGAAAAGGTTGAATTGCTCGAAAACTGGCAGCGCCGGGCCGGGAAGGCCTTGCCGCTCATTTTGAAATTGATTGGGAAATAGTTGATGGCGACGAATTTCCCAGAAGGTACGCATTGGTTCTGTGTTCGAACCAAACCTAAAAAAGAGCGGATGGCGGCCGCCAATGTTGCTTCGATCCTGAATTTGGATGTTTTCTGTCCGCTGATCCGCTTCCGTCGAAAAACAGTGCGTGGTCCGGTGTGGTTTCAGGAGGCCATGTTCCCGGGGTATATTTTTGTGCGTTTCGATATGATGGAAATGAAGCAGGGTGTGTCTTATGCGCCCGGCATTCTGACGATCCCGATGTTTAACGGACGCTATCTTCCCGTTCCGGATGCCGTCATTCAGTCGCTTCAGGATGAGCTGGATGAAAACGGATCGGTGGATGCGGGTATTCCGTTGGAGGTTGGCGAAGAGACCACCATTCTGGAAGGGTCGATGCGCGGGCTGAAAGTTAAAGTGATTAAGGTGATGCCGGCCGAGGATCGGGTGGCTGTCTTACTGGAAATGTTGGGAACGTTGGTGGAAGCCGAGTTTCCGACGGATGCGCTGGAGCATCGCGTTAAACATCGTTTGGAGTCGGAAAAGTAGTTTCTGTCCAAATGAATATCCAATGACTGGATATTTTTTCCATCTGAAAAAAGCAGGAAGGTTTCAGTCTTAAAGGCTGATCGACCGAGGGCGGCAGCGCATTTATGCTGCCGGCGGATGGATTAATTTAAGGGTTTTAGGGCTTGCGGTAAACCGACAGGTCTTCATTTTTACAGCATTGAAAATCACGAAACACGAACCCGAAAAAACAGGAAAAGTGCTATGTGCGGAATTGTAGGTTATTTTGGAAAACGGAAAGCGTCGGATATTCTGGTTGATGGGCTGCGGCGTTTGGAATATCGGGGTTATGACTCCGCCGGGATTGCCTGTTTGTTTGATGGCAGGATTGATGTTGTTAAAAATCCCGGGAAAATCAAAGATTTGCGCCTGAAGGTCGACAGTGCTGCCAGTCCGATTCTGAAAGAGTCGATTCAGGGAATCGGTCATACCCGCTGGGCCACACACGGACCGCCGAACGAAGTGAATGCCCATCCGCATCTGGATGCTTCGGGGCATTTTGCCATGGTGCATAACGGCATCATTGAAAACTATAAAGATATTCGGTCCGGCCTTGCCAAGGAGGGTATTGAATGTATTTCGGATACAGACTCCGAGACTTTGGTTCAGCTGATTGCATTTTGCTATAAAGGGAATCTGGAAGATGCGGTGAGCGAAGCGCTGCAGCGCATTAAGGGAACATACGGCATTGTGGTGATGACGGATCATGAACCCGGTAAGTTGGTGGTGGCGCGTTGCGGAAGTCCGATTGTAATTGGGATTGGCCGCAATGAAACGCTTATTGCCAGTGATGCTTCTGCCATCATTCCGCATACACGTGATGCGATCTATCTTGAAGATTTTGATATGGCGGTCATTACGCCCGACGGCATGGAAATCTGCAGTGTGGATCGTGCTCCGGTCAGTCGCGAAGTCACGGCTATGGACTGGGATGCCGCGGCGGCGGAAAAGGGTGAATATAAACATTTTATGCTCAAGGAAATGTTTGAGCAGCCGCAGTCGATCCGTAATGCGATTCGCGGGCGGCTTGATTATGAAATGGGCACGGCGGTTCTGTCCGGTCTGGATTTTTCGGCACGCGATGCGGCGCAGATCAACCGGGTGCTGGTAGTTGGATGCGGAACATCGATGCATGCCGGTATGGTGGGGGAATATGCCATTGAAGAAATGGCGGGCGTGAATGCGGAAGTGGAGCAGGCTGCCGAATTTCGGTATCGCAACCCGCTGATCACACCATCCGACCTCGTCGTTGCGATCAGCCAGTCCGGCGAGACGGCCGACACCCTTGCGGCGGTTAGAGAAGCCAAACAGAAGGGGGCACTGGTTGCGGGTCTTTGTAATGTGGTGGGTTCCACCATTGCGCGCGAAACCGGGCGGGGTGTTTATCTGCATGCCGGGCCTGAAATCGGAGTGGCTTCCACGAAAGCCTTTACCTGTCAGGTTTCTGTTATGCTGATGATGGCACTTAAATTGGCTCGAACACGACGCATGCCGGGGCATGAAGGAACCGAATTTGCGCGCTGGATTCAGCGTTTGCCGGAATTGGTGGAAGAGGTGCTGAAGCAGAATGATGCCATTAAGGCGATCGCGCAGAAATATGCCAAATGTGAGCATGCCTTTTTTATTGGCCGGGGCTATCTGTTCCCGGTTGCGCTTGAAGGAGCGCTGAAGCTGAAGGAGATCAGCTATGTTCATGCAGAAGGCTATCATGCCGCTGAGCTGAAACATGGGCCGATTGCACTGCTTCAGGAAGATACGCCGGTGATTGCGCTGCTGAACAATGTTCCGGGCAAAGAAAAAACGCAGGGCAATGCCGAAGAGTGCAAAGCACGTAAAGCGCCGGTGATTGCGGTTGTGAGTGCCGGCGATGAAGGTGCTGCCGAAGGGTTTGATGATGTGATTGTTGTACCGGACTGTCCGCCGGCCATCACCACCATTCCGACCGTTGTTGCGCTGCAGCTGCTGGCCTATCACATCGCCGCTGCCCGCGGCTGCGAAATCGATCAACCGCGAAATCTCGCAAAATCTGTAACTGTGGAATAAATGTCATGATTCATGTTGCTGTAAAAGCCGCGCTCGAAGCGGGAGAAGCCATTCTGGAAATCTATGCCCAGGATTTTGAAGTGGAATACAAAGCCGATGAGTCGCCGCTGACTTCGGCCGATAAAGCTTCGCACGAGATCATTATCCAGGCGCTGGAAACCACGCCCTATCCGGTTCTTTCAGAGGAAAGTGCCGAAATCAGCTATGCCGAGCGCAAGGGCTGGAAAACCTATTGGCTGGTTGACCCGATCGACGGAACGAAAGAATTCATCAAGAAAAACGGTGAATTTACGGTAAATATCGCGCTGGTTGAAAACGGTGTTCCGGTTATGGGGGTGGTTTATGTTCCCGTGCTGGGCGCGTTGTACGTGGGGTCCGATGCGGGGGCCTGGAAGGCGGTAAAAGGCGAACATTTCCAGACCCTGGAAGAATTGCTGGGAAAACTTCCGGACCCTGGAAATTTCCAACGCTTGGAAGTGTCGGGTAAGCCGGTCGGTAAACTTAAAGTGGTAGCCTCCAAATCGCACTGTAACGATGAAACCCGCGAATTTATCGCCGATCTGGAAAAGGAATATGGCGAAGCCGAGCTCGTTTCGCGCGGAAGTTCGCTCAAACTTTGCATGGTGGCAGAGGGCTCGGCGGATATTTATCCGCGTATTGCTCCAACCATGGAATGGGACACCGGAGCCGCCCATGCCGTGGTTACAGCAGCTGGGGGACGGGTGTTTGAATATCAGTCTGAATTTAACGCAACCGACTATGTAACAACAAGTAAGCGGGTTGATGATGTGCCTTATAATAAGGAGAATTTGCTAAACCCTTATTTTGTTGTCAGTGGTTTGCATGAATAAAATGAGTAATTGTTATAGACAAATTAAAAGGTAGGCGATAGGAATACTCACCTTTAGCGAATGAAAGACGTAGCAGGAGAAAAATAATGAGCGGTTATAACCTATCGCATTTGAAACAACTGGAAGCGGAAAGCATCCATATTATCCGCGAAGTCGCGGCAGAATTTGACAATCCCGTCATGATGTATTCGATCGGAAAAGATTCTTCGGTCATGCTGCATCTGGCGCACAAGGCCTTTGCTCCCGGAAAGATCCCCTTTCCGCTGCTGCATGTGGATACGCAGTGGAAATTCCAGGAAATGTATAAATTCCGTTCGCTGATGGCGGATCATTACAACGTGGATATTAACGTCTGGATTAACCCGGATGGAAAAGATCAGGTCAGCCCCTTTTCCCACGGTTCGGAAAAGCATACACAGATCATGAAAACCGAGGGGTTGAAGCAGGCCCTTAACCACTACAAATACGATGCCGCTTTCGGCGGTGCCCGCCGCGACGAAGAAAAGAGCCGTGCAAAAGAACGGGTTTACAGCTTCCGTAATGAGTTTCATCAGTGGGACCCGAAAAATCAGCGTCCTGAACTGTGGAATCTGTATAACGCCAAAATTAATAAGGGGGAGTCTATTCGTGTATTCCCGCTTTCGAACTGGACCGAGCTGGATATCTGGCTTTACCTGCTTCGCGAAGAAATTCCGATTGTTCCGCTGTATTTTGCCGCAGAGCGCCCGGTCGTGGAGCGCGACGGTACCTTGATTATGGTGGATGACGATCGCATGCCGCTGAAAGAAGGCGAAACACCGATGATGAAAAAGGTGCGTTTCCGCACGCTGGGCTGCTACCCGCTGACCGGTGCCGTGGAATCGGAAGCGGAAACCGTGGAAGAGATTGTGCAGGAAATGCTGCTCACCAGCACCTCCGAACGCCAGGGCCGCGTGATCGACGGCGATAACTCCTCCATGGAAGATAAGAAAAAAGACGGGTATTTCTAATGAGTGAATCAACCTACAAAATTCAAGAAGAAGAACTGATTCGCGGCGATATTGCCGAATATCTGAATCGTCATGAAACCAAAGACCTGCTGCGCATTCTGACCTGCGGTTCGGTTGATGATGGAAAATCGACGTTGATCGGCCGCCTGTTATACGACAGCCACATGATCTATGAAGATCAGCTGGAAAAAATTACGAAAGATTCCAAGGTCTACGGCACCACCAATGAAGATTTTGATCCGGCGCTTTTGACCGACGGTCTGAAAGCCGAGCGCGAGCAGGGGATCACCATTGATGTGGCCTATCGCTATTTTTCCACGGACAAACGCAAATTCATTATTTCCGACTGCCCCGGCCATGAACAGTACACCCGGAATATGGCCACGGGCGCTTCAACCTGTAATTTGGCCACCATTCTGATTGATGCGCGCTACGGTGTGATCACACAGACAAAACGGCACAGTTTCATCTGCTCTTTGCTCGGCATTAAACACGTGGTTGTTGCCGTCAATAAAATGGATTTGGTGGATTGGTCAGAAGAAAAATACAATGAGATTGTGCGCGACTATAATGCGTTTGTTTCCCGTCTGGCATTTTCGGATATTCATTTTATCCCGATGTCGGCCCTCAAAGGCGACAATGTGGTGGAGCACAGTGAAAACCTGTCCTGGTACGATGGGCCGACCTTCCTGCACCATTTGGAAAATGTGAATATTTCAACCGATCGGAATCTGATCGATATGCGCTTGCCGGTTCAGTATGTCTTGCGCCCGAATCTCGATTTCCGGGGATTCAGCGGTACGATGGCGTCCGGCGTCATTCGGGTCGGCGACGAAGTTGCCAGTCTTCCATCGCGTCAGCAGTCGAAAATCAAAGCGATTTATGGTCCGGATGGACAGGTTGAAGAAGCATTTGCCCCTCAGGCAATCACTGCAACGCTTGAGGATGAAATCGATGTTTCGCGCGGTAACATGCTGGTGCCGGTGAACAATATTCCACACATTGGAAATGAGTTTGAAGCCATGGTGGTCTGGATGCATGAAGGCGCTGCGCAGTCGGGAAAAAGCTACCTGATTAAGCACACCGCCTCTATGATTCCGGGCGTTCTTTCCGACATTCGCTACAAGGTGGATGTAAACACCATGAAGCGCGATAAAAACGTGGATGAAGAAACGGAAAAAGTCAGTACGCTTGATCTCAATGAGATTGCCCGTTGCCACATCACACTGCATCGTCCGATTGCATTTGATCCGTACGATAAAAACCACACCACCGGCGCTTTCATTATTGTGGACCGCCTGAGTAACGTCACGGTTGGTGCGGGCATGATTGTGGACCGCATCGTTTCCAAGCCGGGTCATAAAACGGCCCCGGTCAGTCAGAATATTGTGAAGAGCGAAAGTCTCGTCACTCAGGCCGACCGCGAAAAACTGCTGAATCAGAAAGGTGCAACCATCTGGTTGACCGGTCTGAGCGGTTCCGGAAAATCGACCGTTGCAAAGGATCTTGAAAAAGAACTGATCGGGCAAGGTCATCTCTGCTACATCCTCGACGGGGATAACGTGCGGCACGGCCTTAACCGCGACCTCGGCTTCTCGATGGAAGATCGCAAAGAAAATATCCGTCGCATTGCTGAAGTGGCCGCCTTAATGAATGACGCCGGTGTGATTGTGATCACCTCCTTCATCTCACCGTATATTTCCGACCGGGCTTCGGCGCGCGAAGTGATTGGTGATGACGCATTTGTCGAGGTCTTCATTGATACGCCGATTGAAATCTGTGAGCAGCGCGATCCGAAAGGGCTGTATAAAAAAGCGCGGGCTGGAGAGATTCAGCAGTTCACCGGGATCAGCGATCCGTATGAAGCGCCGCAGGATGCCGAGCTTACCGTTGAAACGGAAAATCTCGAACCGGCCGCTGCCGCAGCGTTGATCATTGGTGATCTGAAAGATCGTGGTTTGATCGGTTAGCAAAAACAAACGTTTCCGCTTGTTGGAAAACGGCAGCATCTCTGGATGCAAAATATACTTATAACCGGAGCGAAGGGGCAGCTCGGAACCGACTGCCTCGAAATCTTCAACGATATCCCTGAAATTTCGGGGATTGATCTGCCGGAGGTCGACCTGTCCGATCGCTTCCAATGTCTGGAACTTTTGGATCGGCTGAAGCCGGACGCGATCATCAACTGTGCGGCCTATACAGCAGTGGATGCCTGTGAAACGGATCCAACCTGCTGGAAGGCCAATCGGGATCTTCCCTCGCATCTGGCGGAATGGACCGAAAAGAATGATGCTTTTTTGGTTCACGTTTCAACCGATTATGTTTTCTCGGGTGATAAACCGTTGTTCCAATCGCTGGTAGAAACGGATGAGCCGAATCCGATTTCCGAATACGGAAAATCAAAGCTGGCCGGCGAGCTGGCGATTGCGGAGCAGACCGACCGGTACGCCATCCTTCGCACGGCCTGGCTCTACGGAGCGCATGGAAATAATTTTCTGAAAACGATGCTGCGGCTCACGCTGCAGAATCCGGATAGAGCATTCAACGTCGTGAACGATCAATACGGTTCGCCAACCTGGTCGATGACGCTTGCCCGCCAAATCCGGGCGATTGCAGAACAGCGCGCAACGGGTATTTTTCATGCTTCATCGGAAGGTTATGGCACATGGTATGAACTGGCCAGTGCGTTTCTTGAGGCCTTAAATGTGCCGCATCATTTTGTCCCCTGTTCATCCGATGAGTTTCCGACACCGACGAAACGCCCCGTCAATTCCATTCTTGAAAATGCCCATGCGAAGGCCTTGGGCATTAATGTTTTCAGGGGTTGGCAGGATGAGTTGAATCAATTTGTGGATCGTCATGGTGATTCAGTGATAGAGGAGGTTAAAGCGCTATGAAAAAATATATAGTAACCGGCGGTGCCGGATTTATCGGGTCTGCGGTTTGCCGCCATTTGGTAAAAGATAAAAAATGTGCGGTCCTTAATCTGGATAAACTGACGTATGCCGGCGTTCCGGAATCGCTGAAAGAGATAGAAGACAGCAAGCTCTATCGCTTTGCGCAGGCTGATGTCTGCGATAAGGATGCGATTGCAGCTCTTTTTGCTGATTTTCAGCCGGATGCGGTGATGCATCTTGCGGCCGAGTCGCACGTTGACCGCTCCATCGACGGACCTGCGGCCTTCATGGAAACGAATATCATGGGTACGTACACCATGCTGGAATGTGCACGGGAATATTGGAATACCCTTTCCGATGACCGGAAAACGAATTTCCGTTTCCACCATATTTCAACCGATGAAGTGTACGGTTCATTAGGCACTGAAGGACTTTTTGAAGAAACAACTTCGTATGACCCGCGCTCTCCGTATTCGGCCAGTAAGGCTTCCAGCGATCATCTGGTGAAAGCCTGGTTCCATACCTACGGTCTTCCGGTGGTGATCACGAACTGCTCGAATAACTATGGTCCGTATCATTTTCCGGAAAAGCTGATTCCGCTTGTGATTCTGAATGCGCTGGATGAAAAACCGCTTCCGATCTATGGAAAAGGCGACAATATCCGCGACTGGTTGTATGTCGAAGATCACGCCCGTGCATTGGTCACCGTTGTTGATTCCGGACGGTTGGGCGAAACCTACAACGTCGGCGGCCGCAACGAACGCACCAATCTGGAAGTGGTGGAAACCATTTGTGATATTCTCGATGAGCTGCGCCCGAGGCAGTCCCAAAATGATGAATGTTCGTTGTCAAATGATGCGGAGAGTTCGGATCAACCAACGAACGTAGCTAAATCCTACCGGGATTTAATCATTTTTGTAACCGATCGCCCTGGTCACGATGCGCGGTATGCCATTGATGCTACCAAACTGGAAACGGAGCTGGGTTGGAAAGCGCAGGAAAATTTTGATACCGGTATCCGTCGCACCATTCAATGGTACCTCGACAACGACTGGTGGTGGCGCCCGCTCCGCGAAGGTCGTTATTCCGGCGAGCGGCTGGGACGCGCATAAATACATGGGTTTTATGTGTTAGGTTTTATGATTTAGGAAAACGATGTCCTATCAATCGTATGAAAATCTAGAAGTCTGGAAATTTTCGGTGGATGTAAGTGTAAGCATTTATAAACTCCTTCAAGGATGCCGGGATTACGGATTTAAGGATCAGATTTGTAGAGCATCGGTTTCAATTGCATCCAATATTGCGGAAGGAATGGAGCGGGAATCAAAGAAAGAAACTATTCACTTTCTGCATATTGCAAAAGGGTCTTGTGCTGAGGTGAGGACTCAACTTTTGATCGCAGCACGTATTGGCTATATTGATCAGACCGGGTTTGAAGGGTTAAAGTCCAATTGCGAATCAATCTCTCGAATGCTTCATGGGTTGATCAATTCCCTAAAACCTAATACTTAAATCCTAACACAGTCTTAAAACGGAGATTTAAAATGAAGGGAATAATTTTAGCGGGTGGAAGCGGAACGCGGTTGTATCCGTTGACGCAGGTGGTCAGTAAACAAATGCTGCCGGTGTATGATAAGCCGATGATTTATTATCCGCTTTCCACGTTAATGCTGGCAGGAATTCGCGAAGTACTGATCATCAGCACACCGCAGGATCTTCCGATGTTTGAACAATTGCTGGGCAATGGATCCAACATCGGTCTTTCAATCAGCTATGCGGTGCAACCGAGTCCGGACGGGTTGGCGCAGGCGTTTATCATCGGTAAAGAATTCATTGGCGATGATTCCGTGGCTTTGGTTCTCGGCGATAATATTTTTTACGGGCATGGTTTTCCGAAAATGCTTAAAGACTCGGTAACTCATAACTCGGGGGCAACGATTTTTGCTTATCCAGTAAGTGATCCGGAAAGATACGGCATTGTTGAGTTCGATGATGAAGGTAAAGCGATATCTCTAGAGGAAAAACCGGCACATCCCAAATCGAGATATGCCGTTCCGGGACTCTATTTTTATGATAATCGGGTCGTTGAGATTGTGGACACCATGAAGCCTTCGGCTCGCGGCGAACTTGAAATTACGGATGTCAATAAACAGTACCTTGAATGGGGCGAACTTGACGTTTGTTGTCTGGGCCGAGGCTTTGCCTGGCTGGATACCGGAACACACGATGCGATGCACGAAGCATCAAACTATGTGGAAACAATCGAGAAACGTCAGGGGCTTAAAATTTCCTGTATTGAAGAAATTGCGTACCGGTTGGGATATATCGATAACGCGCAGTTGACGGTGTTGGGTGAATCCATGCAGAAGAATAACTATGGGCAGTATTTGCTGCGAATCGCCCGGGGTGAAATTTAGTTTGTTAGGGGTTTAGTGTTTAGTGCTTAGTGCTTAGTGCTTAGTAGCTAGTCCTTTGTGCTTAGTTCCTAGTCCCTAGTCCCTGAATCCTTGTGGTCCGTGCCGATTTTGAGGATGCCCCCGAAATTGCCGCTGAAAGCAAAGCACCAAGCACCAGAGACTAAGCACCGGGGACTGGCCTCTAATCACCCGGCACCAGGCACTAAGAACGAAGAACGTAAGAAAAATGATCGTAGAGAATTTATCTATCCCCGATGTGAAGCTGATCACGCCTCGTCGGTTTAACGATGATCGCGGATTCTTTCAGCAGACCTATCACGCGGAGCAATATACTGCCATCGGTATTGATGTGCACTTTGTGCAGGACAACTGGTCGCGCTCTTCTCGTGGCGTATTACGCGGACTGCATTATCAATTCGAGCATGCCCAGTCTAAACTGGTGAACGTTTTGCAAGGCGAGGTCTTCGATGTTGCCGTGGATATGCGGAAAGATTCTCCAACCTTTGGAAAATGGGTCGGGGAAATCCTGTCGGCTGAAAACGGCCGGCAGCTGTTTATTCCCAAGGGCTTTGCGCACGGTTTCATGGTGCTGAGCGATACGGTTGATTTTATGTATAAGTGCGATGATTTCTATACGCCCGGCGATGAATACGGCGTGATGTGGAATGATCCAGTCCTTGGAATTGCATGGCCGCAGGATATTGACCCGCTGGTTTCGGAAAAAGATGCCGTACTTCCTCTGTTCGCCGAAGCGAAATATTTTTAGAAAAAAGTTCCGTCAACAAATCGATGGAAGGGAGTGTGCAACATCCGATGAAACCCCGCAAAACTGATGGATTGTTCCAAACTTCGAACCATCAGCTGTGGACCTCCGGTTGAAATATGTGAAGGCATTGTCTTTGCTTGCGATGGTTTTGTTGGACTGAAGTTAAATTTATTTCGCGATCTGCACCTTGTTTAAAATAAATAAGAAATATAAAAATTGGCTTGAAATGCATGGTGCTGTTTATTATTCCTCTTACAAGAAGTTTTTCATTCTATGTAAATTAAAAAGAGGAATATACCATGATGAAAAAGGCGAGTTGTTTGGCTGTAGTTGGATTGTTGGCGGGGGGAGCGACGGCGGAAACGGTCGTCTTTAAAGGCAGTTCTTCGGGCGATACAACAGGAGCTTTACTTAAAGCAGTAAAAAATAATCCGTTAACAACCAATGTGTATGAAATTGCTGGATTAAATATAACTGCCCGATCCGGAAGTGATCGACATAAGTTGAATGCGACAGCTTCATCAAATTCATTTGGTATAGATGATATTGATGTCTCTTCACCGGATGAACACACGACACGATTCGATTTTACCGAGCACATGATCGTCTCGTTTGATAAAAAACTGCAGATCAATGCGATCGACTTCGTGGGCTTTGAATCGAATTCGGTTTTTGTTGTTGAAGTAGAAGGGCAACCCAGTCATCAGATTACGGAGGGCGATTTAGGAAGCTATGAAGTCTATTCTACCGAAATAGTGGTTGATCCCGGTGTTGAAATTGACTTTTACGTAGGAAATACTAACAGCGTCATTGGGTTGCAATCGATGGATATCACTGTTCTTGATGAAAATGGTGAAGTTTATCTCTCATTGGAAACCTCGAACTCAATGTCATATATTAGCGCCGAATTCGACGGAGCCTCCATCACAAATTATGTCATCCAATCCAGTACGAACCTCGCTTCCAATGTCTGGAACACCGTTTCCGGCACATTCAGCACCGATACCAATATGAGCTTCACTACTACCCCGTATGACGTGCAGTATTTCCGCGCCATCGCCCCATAAACGCCGCTCATAAACAACTGCGTCATATTTCGGCGGTCTAAATCACGAAGCGGAATTGAATCTGTTGGAAGGGTGTTCTGCCGCCGGGATGCAAAAAGGTAGAGCGTGCTCGCCGAGCGCGCTGAAAGCACGAGCTGCCGTATAGAAGGGGCGCCTTCCGCAACCCGAGCGACCGGGCGGCCGGTTCGTCGAACCGGCCCTACCCATAAACCTTTTAACAGAATGCTATCCAATCTCATCCCGTCGAAAAGGCTTCAGAACCAGGAGTAGAAAGCGTATAAGCCAGAAATAGATCGAGGAAAAATTATGACCGCTTTTGCTTAAAAAAACTATGATGAAGTTCTTGATCTCCCGACAGACCAAAGGCTGAGACTGATTGATAAATTACTCGAAAGTATAAATCCGTCACCGAAATCCATTCAGGAAGCATGGGTCAAAGAAACAGAGAAACGCCTGGAATCGTATCGGAGTGGAGACGTTCAGTCCGTGGCCGGAGAGGACGTCTTCCGTAGATTACAGGAACGCTTAAGCAAATGAACCATCGTTTTCTTCCGCAAGCAGAGAGAGAGCTCAGCGATGCGGTTGATTATTATGAAATGTGCCAGCCGGGACTGGGCAGCGACTTTTTAATTGAAATCCGCCAAACGATTGCCCGTATTCTTGAGTATACCGATGGATGGACTCAGGTTTCTGTCGTCCGTTTTTCTTCAGCCCCTAATTCTTAACACTTACATGTCACGCCGTCGTCGAACGAAGGCGGAAAACCCAGCTGTCGCGCCGGAGTATATTGCAGGCGGAAATTTCAACCCGAACTAGCCTCATTTGTTTGCCCATTCCGAACACTCAAATATTGACACGACTCTTTTTGATCCCTTTTCGAGGAACTTATTATGCATGACTTAAATGAAATTATTGATGGCGGGTACTGCATTGGATGCGGGGCCTGTGCTTTTGTTGGAAAAGGCAGTATTGATCTTATTGAAGATGAATACCGTCAATATCAGGGGCGTATCCAGCCTGAAGCAAAAGACATGGATTTGGATGCGGCGTTGGCGGTTTGTCCCTTTTCTAATGAAGGACCCAATGAGGATGAAATCAGTCAGCGGGTATTTGATTACGAATCCGGTTCCTATGCTGAAGTTGTTGGATATCATAAAGCGCTCTATGCGGGGCACGTTTCCGATACAGGGCTGAGAAAGAAGGTTACATCCGGTGGTATCCTGACCTATACGCTGAGTGAATTATTGAAACGCGATCTCGTTGATGCAGTTGTGCATGTTAAAAAATCTGACAAATCGGGTACGCTGTTTGAATACGGGTTTTCCCGAACACCGGAAGAAGTCGTGCAAGGGGCTAAGTCGCGGTATTATCCAATCGAAATATCTGAGGTGATGGATTTCATTAAAAATAATGAGGGTCGATATGCCTTTGTGGGAATTCCCTGTTTTATTAAAACAGTCCGGCGGTTGTGTGGGCAGGATGAGATATTGGCAGAACGGATTCACTTTTTTGTCGGACTGGTTTGCGGTCATCTGAAATCCAAGGCGTATGCCGATTTAATGGCCTGGCGTGCGGGGTTTAATCCCGATGAAATGAAGGCGATAGATTTCCGCCATAAATTCGAAGATCGTAATGCGGATGATTACGGGATCTGTGTTGAGGATTTACACGGAAATAAAAAAGAACTGGTGGCCCGGGAAACGCCGGGAACGAACTGGGGGCTTGGATTTTTTAAATACGAGGCTTGCGACTATTGCGATGATATTTTTGCGGAAACGGCTGATATTGCCGTGGGCGATGCCTGGTTGAAAGACTACACAAATGACTCGCTAGGAAATAGTGTGGTGGTGGTTCGTAATGAAACCATTCAATCTATCATCGATGATGGAATGAAATCAGGAACACTGGCTTTTGATGAACTGACTGCGGAAGAGGCCTTAATGTCGCAGGGCGGTGGATTCCGGCATCGAAGGACCGGCTTAGGTGACCGTTTATATCTTAAACAGAAACGTACAGCATGGGTGCCTAAGAAACGGGTAGATGCAGTCGATAGTGGTATCCCGTTGCTGAGAAAGTTGATTTACCGTTACCGGATCTATCTTCGGGAAAGAAGTGCTGTCGTATGGAAGGACTGTCGTAGGGCAGGCAATTATTCTACTTTTGACCGCAGGATGAAATGGCCAACCCGGGGGTACAGCCTGCTGCTGAAGGTCGGTGGGATTGTTCGGCGACTCAAGCAACGAGTAGAAAAATAAATGTTTATATTCAGTTCTTTGTGTGGACTAACATGCTGACGACCACTGATGTTTTTTTAGATTTTCGTAGTCCAAGTCGTCTCTTTATTTATTCAAAATGAGTAGAACTAAAAAATTTGCGATAAATAGTATAGCTGCAGCTCTGCTCCAGATGACTTTGCTCGTTATTGGGTTCATTCTTCCCAAGGTGATTTTAACCGTGTATGGGTCATCGATCAATGGGCTGGTATCATCGATACGGCAGTTTATCAGCTATTTCGATGTTGTAGAAGCCGGTCTGGGCGGAGCTGCCATCTATGCCTTGTACAAACCGCTAGCTGAAAAAGATGATAAAACTGTAAGTGCGGTCGTATCTACTGCAAGACACTATTACAACCTCGTTGGATGTATTTTTGTAGGTTTGGTTTTTCTGCTGGCGGTTTTATATCCGTTTATCACCAATGATTGTTCTTTAAGTCGGTTGGATGTCGGACTGCTGGTAGTAGTGGTGGGCATGACAGGAACCGTCCAGTTTTTCATCATGGCAAAATACAGGGTATTATTCACGGCTGACCAAAGATTATACGTCCTTTCAATTGTTTCCATTCTAGCCATCGTGGCTAATACGGCACTTGTTGTTTATATGGCTTATTCCGGGGCGAGTATTTTGGTTGCACGGTCTGTTGCTTTAGCGGCTCTGATAATTTATCCCCTGTTTTTCTGGCTCTATGTTCGAAAGCATTATCGGCATATAGATTTCCATGCAAAAGTGGATAAATCTTTGCTGGAGCAACGTTGGAGTGTTTTCTATTTGAAGTTGCTGGGCGCCACGCAACAGGGACTTCCCGTGGTGCTGGCGACAATATTTACCTCATTACTAGAGGTCAGTGTATTTGCTATTTACAACATGGTAATAAAGGGGATTACTGGAATTCTAGGTATATTTATCAATAACCTCTTTCCGTCGTTTGGTGACTTGATTGCCAGTAAGAATACTAAGCGACTGCAGCAGGCGTATACTGAGTTCGAGGTCTTTTACTATATGATGATAACGTGGGTATTTTCCTGTCTGTTTGTCTTGATTGTTCCATTTGTAAAACTGTTTACCCGAGGAATCGAAGACACATCCTATGACAGACCCGGGTTCGCATTTCTGATCACACTCAACTGTTTAATATATAATATAAAAATACCGCAGGGAATGTTGGTCCAGTCCGCAGGTTTGTTTCGTACGACCCGGCTGCAAACATCAATTCAACTGGTGATTGCAGTATTGGCCTGTTGCGCCCTTGCTCCGGTCTGGGGATTGAATGGAATTATGTTCGGTATGTTGCTTTCTAATGCCTACCGGGCGGTGGATTTGGCTTTTTACATTCCACGGCATGTTACAAAACTGACTCCAGGGATAAGTATTGCGCGTATGCTTCGGGTTTTATTGGGTGTTACCGCAGTTGTAATTTTGTTAAATCAATTTAATTTCCACTATAACCATTATTTACAGTGGCTATATTCCGCTATCATCGTGTCCACCAGTTCAGTCCTGATTGTTGTGTTATTAAATATCATTCTGGATAGGCAGGCTGTGGCGGCAATAGTACGAAGAATTTTTAGAAGGAGTTGATCGCATGGAAATGAAATATATAAGCGTTAAGGTGAGATCCGCTTTTCGAACATGTATGCAGATTTTTGAAGCTTTAGCGGATGGATTATACGATACGTTTAAGGTGATAAAATATACTTCCGGTTGGTGGAAAGGGTACGAACTCGAACGTATTGAACCTAAGCTTCATGCTGCAGCACACGTTCTGGAAAAGGGGATGTCACTGCCCGATGTCAGGTTAGGTTATGGAGCCAGTGGACTAAGATCCCTTTATGGGCTGATGAATGCCTATGTAAAATCAGGTTTCCCGCCTAACCGTTTGGCCTATCAAAATGCGATCAGTGTTTTGCACGCTTACGTAGCTTATCATAAGGAGCGCGAGCATGATGTGAATGAGGTGAAAAAGCGGCTCACCCAATACGAATTGTCCTGCGATCAGTCACTGGAAGCCGGCACGGTTGGTTTTCCGCTCGAGGAATATCGCAAATTGGCTACTGGAAACTTTGAGCAACTGGCACAGAGCCGCTTTTCGATTCGTGCATACGGACCTGAGCCCGTTAGGCGAGAAGATATTTATAAGGCGATGGAGATTGCTCGAAAAACACCCTCCGCGTGTAATCGGCAAAGCTGGAGGGTTTATTGGGTTCGGTCCAAAAAGAAAAAAGAAGAGATATTGAAACTTCATAATGGGCATCGAGGTTTCGGAGACACGATCGAAAGTTTTCTTGTGATTACGGCTGATATAAAGATGATTTTTGGGACAGCAGAACGCAATCAGGTTTTCGTGGATGGTGGGTTATACTCTATGTCTCTCCTTTATGCGTTGCACTATGTAGGACTAGGTGCATGTCCCATGAACTGGTGTGTACGATACAGAAAGGACAAGGCATTTCATCGCATGTTGGATATTCCCGATAGCGAAGCTGTAGTAATGTTGATTGCGGTCGGCAGTTTGCCTTCGGAAGTCATAGCAGCCAAATCTGAACGGAAGGCGGTAGACGACATTTTAAAGGTTGTTGAATGAAGATAGGAATTATCACTTTTCATCGCGTCTTGAACTATGGTGCAGTGCTGCAGGCGTACGCGCTTTGCGAGGCGTTGAAGTCGTTGGGGCATGATCCCTTTTTAATCGACTACGAACCAGAAGCTTTGCGTCGGATTTACCGGAATTTTCCCATTGGTAGACTTTTTTTTACACCGGCACAGATTTCCTATCTGCTTCGGTGGAGAAGGTTTAATTCTTTTTTTGGAAAGAATTTGGTCTGTAGCCCCCGGTCGTACCATCAACTCGCAGAGTTGGAGGAAAATCCGCCGGAAGCCGATGCCTACATTTGCGGGAGCGATCAAATATGGTGTCCGAAGTGGTTGGGTGAGAGATATGATCCTGCTTTTTTTCTTCGGTTTGGAAAAGTCCGGAAACGAATTTCCTATGCGGCCAGCACCGGAGATGTGGGCCAACTCGCAGACACAGAGGAGTTTTCTTCGTTAATTTCAAAACTGGATCATATTTCCGTTAGGGAAGAAAGTTCCATTGCCTTTGTTGAAAAGGCTGGTGGGCAGCATGTCCGTTGTGTCATTGATCCTGTTTTTTTAAAAAGGGACTACAGTGAACTGTATAAAGGAGAACGCTTCACAAAAGATTATGTGCTGATCTTTAGTCTGAATAATTTCGAGTTACTGGAACGTGCCGCTAATGCCGTACTAGATAATTTAGGAATCGAGCTTCGTCGGATCACGCGCGACTGGAAATTTTGGGAACAACAAGGTCGATCTGAGTTTGCAGTATCCCCGGAGCGTTGGGTTGCATGTTTCCGTAATGCACGGGCAGTTGTTACTGATTCGTTTCATGGAACCTCTTTTGCTATTCTATTTCACGTTCCTTTTCTATCGGTGCTGCCCAATCATACCCAAGGCGGAAGTCATCGGATTCTGGACCTTCTTCAAAAACTGGGCCTGGAAGCAAGAGTGGTGTACAAAGATGATTCCTCGGAGACCATGCAACATAAAATGCAGAAATCAATTGACTGGGAGGAAGTTGATCTGAAGCTCGATATGCTTCGGGAAGAAGCAATTAATTTTTTACAATCCTCCTTAAATGAAGGTGGGCAAGGGTGAAAATTGCTATTGGCTTAAACAGGATTGATTTTGGCGGGCTCACTATCGCCAATCTGCTGATTAATAATCAACTCTTAGAGAGAGGGCATGCTGTGACGCTCGTTACAACATCAGCCAACAGAGGGAATGGGGAGTTTCTTCTTAAGGAAGGAAATGTTTCTGCAATCCATCCCTGTGCAGGTATTAAGGCCTTTAGAAAGCGCTGCACAGTGTTGGTGGATGAACTAAAGCGTTATGATGTCATTATCTTCTCCGAATCAAATGAAATACAGTGCATTGCGCCAGCTCTACCAGCTAGGATTATTCTGATCAAAGCCATTCATAACACCACTACATGTTTCGTTAGGCGCTTACTGTGGAATGAAACCGCGATTAATGCAGTGGTATGCGTTTCGCCATTGATTAGGGAAATGTTGATTTTGCGAAAAATAAAAAGGCCGGTTCACATCATCCCCAATTGTACGGATTTCAACTCGACCATATGTCCAACTAAGCAGGAGAATCCGCCTATTGTCGCTTATGTAGGCAGGTTTCATGATTTCCATAAAGGCAATTTGATTTTGGCTCAGGTGGCCGCAATTCTTAAAGAGCGAGGGGTCCATGTAAAATGGTTTCTTGCCGGAGACGGACCTCCGCATGAGAAAGAACCGTTGCTTTCTTCATTCAAAGCGTCCGGCGTTGACTATGAGGTCGGATTATTGAGCCAACGCGAAGTCCAGCTCTTGCTCGAGAAGTCATCCATAATGGTAGTTCCTTCTAATTTTGAAGCATTTGGACTGATTCTTATTGAAGGCATGGCGACGGGATGCATCCCCGTATGCTCCAATGCACCGGTTTTTTCATGGATTCTTGGGAATCATTCCGAGGACTTGCAGGTCTTGAATAATCATTCCGTTGAATATGCCGATATTATTGGTCGGGTGCTCTCTGACCAAAGTGAGAGTCAAAAACTTAGAACAGATTTGCTCAAGCGCCAGAAAAAACAATTTTCTCCGGAGGTCATTGGCGAGGCCTATGACCAATTGATCCGCTATCTACAGGCATCAGGTGCAGAGGTATGCAGATCAGGAAAGATTCGTATTCCCCTAGGGGAGCAATGCCAGGATTTCTGGTGGGGGCGGATCCTTCACACCATCTACATGCGATTTAAACGGTAACTAGTACATTTTCCTGTCTCGGCATGACCAACGTATCTGATATATTCTATGATTCATAATTTTAAAAAATACCGGGTTATATAAGCTGGGAGATCAATTTTTGGAGTATTATGCATAGTCAACTAAACCAGGCGAATTTGGGTCGGAATGCGTTGCTGTTTGGCATTGTAGGTGCCTGCCTGTTCGCAGGATTTTTCTTTAATCCGCTGATGATATGGGGTTTGTTCATCTGCATTATTACGACGGTGATCTTTATAGGGCATCCACCTCAACTGTTGTTTATGTATTGGTTTTGGATGTCGGTTGTGGCTTCTATTCTGCAGGTCTACACGCCTGGGTCAGTATTCGGGCTCGTTCCCGAAGCCATGCTGGCAGCCGTTTCGGGCTTGGCTATTTTTTCGTTTGCGATGCGCCGTTCGGTGGATCCGTCCGTTAAAGGTCTTCTCAAGGTCTATGGATGGTTGCTCTTTGTGATCTTTATTTCATTCGCGCTCAATGGGTCCAAGATTAAAAATATTGCTATGGCCTTTACGGAATACTACGCCTTTTTATTGGTATTTCTGGCAGCTTCCATTTTTTTAACTCCCTCGGAGAAGCGGTTACGTTTTATTGTGAAGGTGGCTATTGCTCATCTCTACTTTTGTATTGTGTTGAATATATTGGGTTTTATGGGGCTTAATCCTTTAGTTGCAAACCGTATTATTTTTGATAAGGCAATCGGAACCTTTCCGTCTCAGGGCTCGATGGGATTTTATTCGATCGCCATGCTATTTCTCAGCCTTGGTATGGTGGTGCATTTGGAAAAAGGGAAGCAACGGATTTTGTGGGTGATTGTGGCATCGCTTTCTTTCTTTAGCTTTTTTATAACCTTTAATTTTCATGCTTACATATATTTAATTGTGCTCTATTTTATGTTTACGGTATTGTATCCAAGGGAACGTGCGCTGAAAGTGGGGTTAGGTTTCCTAGCTGTTTTTCTCTTCATTCTGTCTACGCTTATCGCGCCTTCACTCATGGGGCTGGGACGGGATGAGTTTGGTCATGACATCATGGGACAGGTGACGGACACTACTTATCTTCGCGAAAGAATAGATCGCGTCATGGACTCGCCTAAAGTAGAAGTTTTTCAGAAAATGATTATACATAACTTCCAGGACTCGCCAGTGGAGTGGTGGATTGGTAATGGACCCGGTATGGGCATTGGATCTGTGGGGGTTAAATATGTTACGCCAACAGCGTGGGAATATCTTGCCGAGTATTATTTTACCTATACTGGTGCTGAGTCTATGGGACAAAAAAGTGCATTGCAAACCCCGCACAATGGACTTTATGCGATCTGGAGTGATATTGGAGCGGTTGGCTTTTTTGTGTATATAGGGATTTATGTATACGCGGCAATTCATATTTTACGAAACATCAGGACTCATAAATATACGAATAACTATCAATTGGTTTTAGCGGAATCATGCGTGCTCTGGATTGCTTTACTGGTGGCAACAAACTTCATGTCGGATACATTCAATCGGCATGAATTGCTTGGAGGGTTGTGGATTTTTACGGCCTTAGTATGGAATCCGATTAAAGAGGTTCGTATTGAGCCGGAGTCCGCACTATCAGAAGTCAGGATAACGAACTCCATGGAAATAACAAATTAGTACGCTAGATGTAGAAAAGTGAGATGTGGAATGAAATTTCTTTATTGCGGTGGCAATACGATGGACAATCTTGGGAACGGGTTTCTAGACATCGGTGCCTGGTATCAATTGAAGACAGTTTGTCCTGATGCCGAAATCATTTCGATATCAAATACATTCCCATCAAAGCGGTATCTGTTTGGTAATGCGAGCGGGATGCTGTTGCCCGGAAAAAATAAGCGGGGAGCGTTCGATCTTAGGTTGTGTTTTGATGCGGATTACATTGTTTTTACTGCGGCGTGTCTGGCGGACTATTGGTTTAAGATGAATGCTGAGCTGATCGACTGGATTATCCAAACCCAGATCAAAGTGGTTATACTCGGTGCGAGCGGCAGTGATTCCGGATCATTTGATTATGACAACAGTGAGCAAAAGCGCATCAGGGATATTGTAAAGAAAATGAATTTTTTTCTGATGACCAGTCGGGATCAGGCAACGTTCGATAATTACTCTGATCTAGCTGAGCATGTTTATAATGGTGTGGATTGTGCCATGTTCTTGAATGATGCATTCAAACCTTCAAAAATGAATATCGGAAAATTTGATATTTTTACGTTCGATGCGATGAAAGAGCCGGATATTTCTCCGGATAATCGGGTGTTACGTTTGTGTCATAAAGTATCATGGATCGATAGTTTCTGCCGTATGCTGCGGCACCCGAAACGTGTGCTGCAACTGGCAAACAAGATGGATTGGGCTTCTGAGTTTCCCGAAGATTATCTCCAGCTCTACGGAAATTGTGGAACAGTATATACAGACCGCGTGCATGCCTGTGTAGCTGCTCTGATCTATGGGAATAAGGCAATGTATTTCGGTAAATCTCCACGCTATGGACTGCTTCCCCGGGTATTGCAGGGGGCGGATATTACCAAAGAACCTGTTGAGTTGGATCTAGAGTATGTTGCCGGCGAAAAGAAGAAGCAACTGGAGTTTCTTGATACAATTTTTAATCAACAGGTTGCATAATGGTTGTTTCTGAAACAACTGTATGAAGGTACTGCATCTTAATTATGCTCAGGGCGATGGGGCGGGCAATGCTGTTGTGCGTATCCACCATGCGCTGATTCAGCAGGGCATTGAGTCGCGTTTCATTTATCTGCGCCCACACGACTCTTTGGTGTCTCCTTTTGCCCAGTGGGAAAAGAAGACAAATGGAGCGCAGAACCTGTTGGTTGCTAAAGTTGTCGGTGGTGATCCTGTAGCTGGATATCCGGCCATCAATTTGTTTCCAACTAAAGTGTTGAAGACGATCAATACCTCCGATGCAGATATTGTTCACCTGCACTGGATCAACGGTGAAATGATGTCCATTGCGCAGATCGCTAAGATTAATAAACCCATCGTCTGGACGTTTCACAGCATGTGGCCGTTTCTTGGAATGCATCATTGGGATAACCAGAGAACAGAGGACAGAGGACAGAACTCTGCGGTAGAAGTCAAAGACTCTTGGCAGAAGTTCTTAGATAAATGGACGTATAAAAGAAAAGAAGTACATTGGCAGGATCTAAAATGTCAGGTTGTGTGTCCCAGCACCTGGATGGCGGATTGTGCGCGGCGGAGTGAACTGTTTGGTAATCATTCTATATCCGTGATTCCCAATTGCCTTGATCTTGAAATTTTTCGACCCTTGGGAAATAGACTTGAATTGCGCAAACAATTTGGTTTGCCGCTCTATAAACGCGTTATCCTTTTCGGGGCCACCCAGCCGGGATCAAAGCGCAAGGGTGGCGATCTGATTGCATCCATTTTCCAAGGGTTGGAAAACAAGTCGGAGTACACTCTTGCGGTGTTTGGAACGGCTGATCGGAATGTTTACACATCCATTGAATCGGAATACGGCCTGGAAACCCATGAGTTGGGTTTTATTCACGACGAAGAAACTATGGCTAGAATATACAATTCGGCCGACATTATGTGTGTTCCTTCCCGTATGGACAATCTGCCCAGCACTTGTGTAGAACCTCTGGCCTGTGGAGTTCCAGTGGTTGCTTTTAATGTCGGTGGAATTCCCGATATTGTTGAGCATCAAGTAACCGGATATTTGGCTGAACCTTTTGATCCGGATGATTTTCGGAATGGAATTGCATGGGCGTTGGATGGAAGGCGGGCAACAGAAAGCATGTCAGCATGTAGAGAACGAGCTGAACGGCTCTTTGATCCGAAAGTTGTGGCAAAACAGTATTTTCAGGTATACGAAAATATGGTCACGTCCGTTTAAGTTTTATGAATGAAAAAAATGACCTTCCACTGGTGAGTGTTATTGTCACCTTTTACAATCAGGCACAATATGTTTTACGTGCATTGAACTCGGTATTGAATCAGACCTATAACAATCTTGAAATTATTGTTGTTGATGACGGGTCGGAAGACGGAACCGAGCAGGTTGTAAAGAAAGTTGATGATCTTCGAATTCATTTTTTCAGAAAAGAAAACGGAGGAGTTTCCAGCGCTAGGAACTTTGGTTTCTCCAAGTCTAAGGGAATCTATGTGGCTTTTCTTGATGGGGACGATGCCTATCTCCCTAATAAAATAGAAACGCTGATTTCTAAACTTAAGGATATTGGTTTTCCGCAATGTGCCATGGTGTCGGGATATTATGAGGTGTCGGTCAGGGGAAAGCTTGTTTCTAAATATGTCCATACACCTAGAATAACGAATCCTGAATCCGATCCAATTTCAGCATTTCCAAATATGCGGCCCAGTATGGTGATTTATCATAGGTCCATCCTTAAAGAGTTAGGAGGCTTTCCCGAAGAGCTTAAAATCAATGAAGATGGGGCTTTTAATCTTCGGGTTTATCGCAAGTATCCCATTCTTTGCATTCCTGATATTCTCGTGTTGTGGCAGGGCGATGATGCGGGGAAATCACGTAAAGTTCTGCAGAACTACGAGACTGCATATGAAACTATGGAAAGCAAGGTGAAATATTTAGAACCGTGGATCGGATGCGAGGATGCCTTAGCTTATCGGAGATTACATATCCGGAACAACCTATGCGGATTTCTTTCGATCGGTTATCCGACAGTTGCCCGAATGTGGTTTGATCTGGTGAGAATAAACCAAATTCCGCTGGATACCTTCGGTTCAAAAATCGCTGCTTGTTCCGTTATCTGCCGCGTGAATATTTATGACGGGTTGAGAAAGTTAAATCGATTACGCTCTTCTTTTTATCTTCGCAGAAGATCCAGACTTTTGAAGGATCAGCTGGAGGGTTGGTATTCTGTTAAATTCTGAACTGTTTAATTATGATTTCCGGAGAAGTGTAAATGAATAAAATTGCTGTGTGGGGACCGAATCGTTGGTGTAATTTTGGAGATGATTTGCAGAGTGTAGTTTTTGCTCTGCACCTGAAAGCAGAGGGCTATGATCCCGTCGTCTTTCAACTGGACCGAGGTATTGCCTCAGAGCACGACCTTGAGGTGGCAGACTCGGTGGATGAATTGTTGAAAGATGTTAAGCTTTGCATTATTGCCGGGGGTGCGTTGCTTACGCCGCTACATTTAGCAAAGCAGCTATTGAAGTCAGATTTCCGGCAATACGAACGTGATTTCGGCGATTTGCATCGCGGTGCCAAAAAGTATGGAACCCGATTTTGTGCCATTTCAATGGGTGGTGATGGGAAAATACGAAATACATGGTTCTGGTATTCGCTCAAGCGCAATCTTTTTTTCCGGTCGAAATATTTTGTTGATGGAACGGTTCGACTGGCAGGTGATGTTGTCCAGATGAAACAATTCGGAAAAAATTTCATCCATATACCGGACTGCCTTTTTTCGCTAAATAAATTTATTCAGGTTGCGCCTTCTTCACAAAAGAAGGCGGATGAACCCATTAGGATAGGCTTTAATTTCCGGGAGCGTCAGATACCTTCTCAGTTCATTAAGGACATCCATGACTATGCCGCGACCCAATCGGATATGGAATTCTATTTTGCCACGACCCACATGGATAAGGTGATAGAAAAGTATGGTATCACCTATGAATATTTGCCGAATGAGGATACGCATAATGTGAAATTTATGCATTATGAAACTCCGAACCAGTTAATCCAGTTTGTTGCCAATATGGATGTATTTGTGGCTTCCAAGTTACATCTCGGACTAGTTGGTCTGTTGGTTGGGACGCCATTTATTTCGTATCGGGGCATGGGAAAGGCTCGCACATTCCTGAAGTCGATTGGTGGAGATGATGCCATTCTGGATGATGAAATTTCGTTCAGCGATCTAATTTCTGAGAATGGGTTGCTTCGTAAATCAAAGGCTGAGCTGATGGAGCAGTATGATATGAATCTGCTTCAGAAGATGGTGGACGACAGCTGGGGTCAATTTGAGTTCTGTTCTAACATTGCAAAAGAATATGCATAGGCGGGTGTGCGATATATGAAATTTTGGATAGTTACTCCAAGTTATAATCAGGTGGACTGGCTGAAAAGGGCCGTTGCTTCTGTTGCGGATCAAGCTATGGAAGGTCTGGAAGTGCATCATCATGTTCAAGATGGTGCATCCACAGACGGCACAGTTGAGTGGTTGAAAGAATATGCGGCAGGGAATTTTTCGGCAGGTTGCCCCGGGTACTCATTCAGCTATGAAAGTGCTCCGGATCAAGGCATGTACAATGCCATAAACATGGGGTGGGATAAAACTCCGGTAGAATATGATTTTATTGCCTATATCAATTGTGATGAACAGTACCTTCCCGGCGGTTTGATGTCTATTGCTCGCGCATTTCAGAAAAGAAAAGACGCAGATATTATTCTTGCTACCAACATTGTGGTGGATGGCGACGGAAATTATCTCTGCCATCGCCGGGCTGTAAAACCGTATCTGTGGAGCGCCCGGCTCTGGACAGCTTCTTCCGCCTGTTCCACGTTTATGCGCCGCACCGTGTATTTTGAAAATGGCGGTGGCTTCGATACGAGATGGAGTATTGTGGGTGACATGGTTTGGTATGTAAATCTGTTGGAGAAAAAGCTGAATATCCGAGTTTCCAGCGCTTTAACATCTGTTTTTTTTGATGATGGAAATAATTTGGCGACAACGTCCCGGGGTGTTGAAGAGCTGAAGGTTTACCGAAAGCAGTGTTTGGGATGGACGGCACGCTTTTCCGGATTTGCCCGTCAGTTTAATACTTTTAGACGCATATTAGCTGATATACGCATTGAAAAGCCTCGGAAGTATGCAATTTATCGAAGCGATTCCGGTAGAGAAGTGCTCACAATCGATAAACCCACAAATCTATGGAAGCGATAAGGACTCAATGAAGGTTATCCACGTTAATTATTCAGGTAGCCAGGGCGGGGGGGCAGCCATTGCTGCTCTGCGTTTGCATCAGGCAATCCAGGATTTCGATGCCGATATATCATCTGAATATTGGTGTGCGCGTCCTGACCCGGATCAGAGGACGTATTGTTTCCAATCTGCTAGAACTTCGAAGCTTAACAACCTTAAAAACGTGTTGATAGGCAAACTGCTGAAAAGGCCGGTTAGGTCTCTGAATCTTTTCCCGACATCCTTGGTTTCTAAGCTGAATGCCAGTGATGCAGATGTTATTAACCTGCATTGGATAAACGGGGAGATGGTTTCCATTCATCAGTTGGGGCAGTTAAAAAAACCGGTTGTATGGACGATGCATGATATGTGGGCTTTCTGTGGAGCAGAACATTATACGGTTTCCTCACGATATATGGATGGATATGATCAGGATGGTTTTAAAATAGCACGTGTCGAGGAGTCTGAAGGAACACGGGGGGTATTGACAAAATTTGATATCGACCGATGGGTATATTTGAGAAAAGAAAGAGCATGGAAGAATCTTAACCTGCACATTTCAACCCCAAGCCGGTGGTTGGCAGATTGTTCAGAAAATAGTGCGCTTATGGGGCATGTCCCAACCATTTCTATTCCAAATTGTCTTGATTTGGATCTGTTTAAACCCTTGGGGAATAAGGTTGCTTTGCGCCGCGAATTTAATCTTCCTTCTAATAAAAAGATTATCCTTTTTGGTGCTGTAGATCCTAAGATTGCACGAAAGGGAGGGGATTTGCTGTTACGGGCACTGGAAGGGATCAAGTCTCCAGAAAAATATGCATTAGCAGTTTTTGGAAATAACCAAGGAGCGCAGGTTGCCGGTATGGAGACACATAATGTGGGTAGCATTTACGAGCCAGAAAAAATGGCTCGTCTTTATAGCTGTGCTGATGTCATGTGTGTTCCATCCCGTCAGGACAATCTTCCGAACACATGTGTTGAAGCCAATGCTTGTGGGTTGCCCATCGTGGCTTTCAATATTGGCGGCATTCCGGATATTGTAGATCATAAGCAGTCTGGGTATTTAGCTGAACCATTTGATACTGATGACTATTGTCATGGTTTGGAATGGATTTTGTCGCGATCAAGAGGTGACGGGGGAAGCGACTCCAAAATTGACTATGACCGTTTATGCCAGAATGCACGCGAAAAGGCGATTGCAACGTATGCTCCAGAGATTGTGGCAAGCCAGTATTTCAATCTTTACAGAGAACTGGTGGGGGAGTAGCCAAGATGTCTTCTATGAAACGAAGTAAATCCGTTGTTTCTCGGGTTCTTGTAGTTGGTCAGATACCTCCTCCATGGGGGGGGCAGGCCGTGATGATCCAGAAATTACTGGATTCGGATCTGGCAGGGGTTGCACTGCATTTTGTTCCAATGACTTTCTCGGCCGACATGGATGAGATTGGTCGATTCCGTTGGAAGAAACTGTTTCAACTTCCGGTATTGGTCGGGAAAATATGGGTGGCCCGGTTCAAAACCGGGTGCAATATTTTATACTATCCACCTGGTGGAGAGAGTTTTACGGCAATATGTCGCGATGTGTTTGTTCTTGTTTGCTGTAGAATACTTTTTGAAAAGACCATTTTTCATGTTCATGCTGGCGGTTTTACTGACGTAGCAGAAGCAACGCCCTGGCCGGTAAGGAAGTTGGCCGCCTTGGGGTATCGCAAACCAGACGTGGTAATTCAGCTAACAGAGAAAAGTCCACCAGATGCAAAGCGCATCTATGCCCGGAAAGTTGTGAGTGTGCCGAATGGATTGGCTGATGCGGCTGCCGGGTTGGAATTATTATCTTCGCGCAGTTCTTCGAGTTCAGTTCAACTTCTTTTTGTCGGTGTTGTCGGGCCGAGCAAGGGGGTTCAGGTTTTGCTGAATGCCTGTGCCGAACTGCTTCATCGCAGTATTGAATTTTCTATTTCGATCGTTGGGAGATTCTATTCTTCGGAATTTGAGAGGGAGTGCAGGGATTTCGTAAAGCAACATCTGTTGGAGGAACGAATTGATTTTACAGGAGTGCAGGTTGCCGAGGATAAATGGGCTCTTTTTAAAAAAAGCGACATTTTTTGTTTTCCAACCCACTTTGAATCGGAAAACCAAAGTCTAGTGATATTGGAGGCAATGCAGTTCGGATTGCCGTGCGTTGCATCTGATTGGCGAGGCATTTCCTGCATGGTGGAAGATGGAAAGAACGGTTTTCTCGTACCTATACAAGACCCTGTTGCACTAGCGGATAAGGTTGAGTGGTTGGCTCGGAACCCAGAGGAACGGCTTAAAATGGGCGAATGCTCGCGCCAGAAATTCCTTCAACAGTTTACTGAGGAAAAGTGGGAACAGAATATGAATAAGGTATTGGAGAACGTTTGATGCGACTGCTTGTGACAGGGGCTTCCGGGTTTATCGGAACCAATTATGTGGACTATTACAGCCGACAGGAGTGTGAACTGTTGAATCTCGATATTCAGGCTCCACTGAAAAAAGAACATGAGATCTATTGGAAACAGGTTGATATTATGGAGCGAGAGCTAATGGCTGCTTTTTCTGAATTTCAACCCACACACGTTGTACATATGGCGGCGCGGGCGGAATGCGACGAAAGTACAACAGTAGAGGAGGGATATTCTGTAAATACGGTAGGCACACAAAATGTGCTCGATGCGATTAAAGCGACACCATCTATTGAGAGGGTGATCATTATTTCCACGCAGTATGTGGCCGGTCCAGGTCGATTGCCTGAACATGATGAAGATTATTTTCCGCATACGGTTTATGGACAAAGCAAGGTGATTACAGAACAGCTGACCCGCAAGGCGGAGTTGGATTGCACATGGACCTTTGTTCGGCCTACCAACATCTGGGGGCCCTGGCACATGAGATACCGAAAAGAGGCTTGGAGGGTGATCAAGAAAGGGATGTATCTTCATCCAGGTGGCAAACCGGTTATTCGTTCATATGGTTATGTTGGCAACATTATCTGGCAGATGAATCGTATTTTTGAATTACCTGAGGATAGTGTAAACGAGCAGGTCTTTTATGTAGGGGATCGGCCCATTGATATTTATGAATGGGTAAATGGCTTTTCATTAAAACTGCGAGAAAAGCCTGCCGTTAAGGTTCCTAGATTCTTGTTGGGGTCCATTGGTTTCGTTGGTGATGTTCTTTCGAAAATGGGAAAATCATTCCCTCTGACGAGATCTCGCTATCATAATATGATTTCGGATTATTTAACTCCTATGGATAAAACCTTTGAAGTTTTAGGTGAACCTCCGCACTCTTTGACAAATGGTGTTGAGCAGTCTGTTGAATGGTTGACAAAAGTTGGTTGGGAATAAGTAAGCGGGCTAAGTATGCGCATCCTAATGCTACATAATTTTTACCAGCACCGCGGCGGTGAGGGGGTGGCTTTTGCTGTTGAATCCCAATCATTACGTGACTTGGGGCATGTCGTCGACATCGTTACGCTTGATAATGCTGTGGACCTGCCACAACTGAATCCCGTGCGGTTGGCGTTACGCACGATTTGGTCGATATCGAGCTATCGGAAAATTCGGAATCTGTTAAACGAGAAGTCGTATGATGTCTTGCATGTTCATAACTTTTTCCCGCTGTTTTCCCCGGCAGTCTATGATGCTGCACGATCCTGTGGTGTTCCGGTGGTACAGACCCTTCATAACTATCGTTTATTCTGCATGCAGACCGGATTATTTAGAGATGGCCGAATTTGCGAAGAGTGTCCGAAGGCTGGCAATGCCTTGCTGGGCATCCGACATCGTTGTTACAGGGGAAGCCTTCCGGCTTCATTAGCCTGTGGAGCTATGCTTGAATGGCATCGTTTCCGGAAGACTTGGCTCCGAAAGGTCGATGCATATATTGCAGTATCAGAGTGTGTTAAACAGAAATACGTTTCCAATGGTTGGAATTCTGAAACGATGTTTGTGAAGCATAATACGGTGACGCCAGTTCCAGAGGTCGGAAGCGGGGAGAAGAATAATTTTGTGACCGTGGGCAGGCTTTCTGAAGATAAAGGTTTGCTCTCATTACTTGATGCATGGGAATGGTTGGCGAAAGATACTGATGGAGTTCCCAATCTCGTTATTATAGGTGATGGGCCGTTGCGAGAGACGATTGAGCGGGAGATCTTAACTAGAGAATTGTCACATTGTGTAACATTAACGGGACGGTTGTCGCTTGATGAAACCTATACAGCCATGGGAAGCGCGACAGCAACGGTTCTTCCTTCAGTGCGCTTTGAGCCATGTAGTCGATCCATTGCTGAATCGTTCGCAAAAGGAACCCCTGTTATTGCTGCAAAAATCGGTGGAGCCGAAGAACTTTTGGATGATTCTGTTAATGGGTTTCATTATCCTCCTGGTGATGCCTCGGCGTTAGCTGAAATCGTAAAAAAACTTGCAACTAACCCTGATCTTGCAAGCGAAATGCGACAGGCAGCCCGACAAAAATTTGATACGGATTATCATCCTCAAAAAGATGTGAAACAGCTGGTTGAAATCTATTCGGCTGTACTGAACTAGGACTGTCATTAATCCATGAAAAAATGTATTCTCAATGTTCTCTTTAAAATAAGCTCGGCATTACGCAAAAAACGAATTGCGAAGCTGATTCAATGTTTCAAAATCACTAAAAATACAACGATTCTTGATGTAGGAGGTTCCGGTGATTGGGATTGGAAATCATTTGGCGTTTTTGCCTCAGTTACGTCGATAAATCTGGATCCTCCACCTCGAAATTCGAACGGTAGATATATCCAAGGCGATGCGTGTGATATGCATATGTTCAAGGATGACGAGTTTGATTTAGTTTTTTCCAACAGTGTAATCGAACATTTGCTCAGCTGCAAAGACCAGCAACGAATGGCATCTGAGATACGGCGTGTGGGCAAATCATATTGGATCCAAACCCCGAATCGCCATTTCCCGTTGGAACTGCATCTATGTTTTCCTCTGGTTCAATATTGGCCGGTAAAGTGGCGGATCGCATTTGCTAGGATTTGGCCGTTTTCCTTTGAAAAAATGCGAGGGCGTACAGATGGGGCTATTGCTGACGCGAAGGCGATTCTTTTGACCAAGGCTGATCTGCAGTCGCTGTTTCCCGGGGCTGAAATCATTTGTGAACGGTTCATGGGCGTGACTAAGAGTTTGATTGCTTTTAAGGAGCAGGGATGAGGAACGGGATTTTAAAGTGGGGAAAATGGTTCTTTCCAATCTTTGGAACAATTGTTCTGTTTCTGTTTATTCATGTATTGCAGAAACTCGGGGGGCTGGTCCTGCCGCCCGTCTCAATAGCGGCCCTTTCCCTGATCCTGGGAGTTACTCTGTTCGGATATCTGCTGCAGTTAAATATCCTGAACCGAATCGGAGGAATTGCAGTCGTGTTCCTGGCGGCAGTCATTTTAGCGGGGACGTTGCTACCTAAGGAGACTGTTAAGGCCTATCCAGGCAAAGCGTCTGCAACGGCGGTCCACGAGTTTGATGTCGCCTGGAAAACGATTTATGGAAAAGATCTGTTCAAGGAGTTCAGTCTGCACCAGGAGTTGACGCAGTACCTTGAAAGTCTATCGCAATTTGACATTCACCGGGCGGGCCAGATGGGCTTGTTTGCTCTGTTCGGCATAGCGTTGGGGATTTGTTTTCTTTTTCCGATCGATCCGTCCAAAAAATGGGACTATTGGGGCAGAACTGTTCTGTTATTGGTTTGCGGTTTTATGTGGTCGCAGCAAACTGAATTGTTACAGGTCCTTGCGCCATCGCGGCCGGTTTCGTTTGCTGACTTTCTGGAGAGTCTAATTGGTGTATCCATCGGTATTATTCTGTTCGCGCTGTTCAATATTGCGTATGTCACGCGGAAGAAATCGTTGGAAGATCGACGGTTTAATGTTCTGGGGGTCGGGATTGATGCGGTGAATATGGAGGATTGCCTCGAATTATTTCAGGAAATAATTGGAGACAAGGCATCAGGCATTGGGCTGGAGGCGAACCAGGCATTGGGCACTAGGCATGAGACATTAGTAGGGGATTCAGGTCTCAAGTCTCAAGTTTCAGGTTTCAAGGGAGGTTCAGACTCTATTGAGTCAAACTTCCTCTATCCCTCTCAGGATGAGACGGGGGTGCTGGATCTGGGGCTTGGCCATACAATTGAGACTAACGGGAGCAATTGCGCACACGAAGGCACAAAGAGAATAGAAGCATCGCAGACAGCCGCAGACGGACAGATCGGCGATTCGTCCCTACCTCATCAACCATCAACCATCAACCTGTCATCGGGTCTAACGACCCGGTTACCGGCCATGACCACGGCGATGGGGGTTGCGGGGATTGTGGAATCCAGGCGGAAACAAAATCTGCAACGCATTCTGAATGAATCGGTGTTGAACACACCGGATGGTATGCCCTTGGTTTGGTTGGGTAAACTTTATGGGCAACGTCAGATTGAGCGGGTATATGGACCGGATCTGTTGCGTGATGCGTGTGCCTATGGCGAAGACAAGGGGTGGCGTCACTATTTCTGGGGAGCCGCGCCGGGTATTGTCGAAAAACTCAAAGTGGTACTGGAGGAAAAACATCCGAAGATTCAAATTTCGGGTATCTGCTGTCCGCCGTTCCGTCCGTTGACGCCGGAGGAAGAGGATGCGCTGGTGGAGGAGGTGAATGCTTCGAATACCGACATTTTCTGGATCGGTATCAGCACGCCGAAACAGCTTTATTTTATGGATCAGATTCGCGATCGGCTGAAGTGTAAAATTATATGTCCGGTGGGCTATGCGTTTGATGTGAATGCCGGGGTGGAAAAAGATGCGCCGGACTGGATCAAGTATGCAGGGTTGCAGTGGCTGCACCGCGGCATCAAGCAACCGCGTCTCTGGAAACGGTATTTGCCGGACAATCCGATGTTTATCCTGAAGGTGTTTGCTCAGATGCTGCATCTGAAAAAGTTTCCGATGTTTATACATGAACGTCCGGTCGAGCCGTACAAAGATGCTGAGGGATATGATCGATTCCCGGCAGGTTGTGTATCGCTTTCAGCCATGACGATGGAGCGTGCCCGTGACCGGGTGGCTAACTGGGTGGAAACGGGGAAGAAGCATTATGTGAATATCTGCACCGCCGATACGGTGGTGCAGTGTTATGACCGACCGGATATGGCAAAGATTGTTATGGATGCGGGCATGGCGACGACGGACGGTATGCCGCTGGTATGGCTGGCACGGCATTTCGGGTTTACGGATGCCACCCGGGTATATGGGCCGGATTTGATGCTGGAGCTGTGCAGACTGAGTGAAGAAAAAGGATACAGCCATTATTTCTATGGGGCGACGGATGAGGTCTTGGCGGAACTCAAAACCAATCTGTTGGCCAAATTCCCTAAACTGAAGATTGCCGGCATGTATTCTCCGCCGTTTCGGCCGTTGGAAGAATCGGAGAAGGATGAGGTTTCGGAAAGGATCAATGCGGCCAAAGCGGATATCGTCTGGTGTGGGCTGGGAACGCCGAAGCAGGATTACTGGGTGGCGGAATTTCGGCCCAGTCTGGACTGCGCGGCCATTTTAGCGGTGGGAGCTGCCTTTAATTTTCATGCGGGCCATGTACGGCAGGCGCCGCGCTGGATGATGAAGTCGGGCCTCGAATGGCTGTTTCGTTTATGTACGGAACCGAAGCGACTTTGGCGCAGATACATTATTGGAAATCCGCGGTTTGTTTTTCAGACCTTTAAACAGTGGGTGAGGGCAAAGCGCATCCTGAAGCGGATGGAGTCGCGGGACTGAGAAAGGACAGCGGGGAATGAGCAGAATTGTATTAGTATTGGGATGTCTGGGGGGCATCATGACGGCGATGGCGGAAGCCCCGTGTCGGGTACTTGAACGAATGACTCATTTTGAACAGGTTCCGGTGCTTGAGTCCGATGTGCGAACGTACGAGTTCAGTTCGTTTAAACGGATTGCAGAGGCGGCAGATTATAACAGCTGGCTTTATGAGAAAAATGGCGAACGCGTGATGTTTCATGATGAGGGGCCTGGTTGTATTACCCGGCTTTGGATGACTGGTGTCAGGGATCATACGACCCTGCTTAAATTCTACTTTGACGGCGAAACCAATGCCTCTTTCTCGGTTACACCTTACGAATTATACGACTCCGGCTTGTTTCCCTATCCCTTGGTTGCCGGACCTGATGAGTCAGCCGGTGGTCGGATTTCGTATCTTCCTTTTCCATACGAAAAGTCATTGGTGATTACGGATGCAGGCAGCAGAGCTGTTGATTATTACAACATAACTTATGATAACTATGTTGAAGGCACCACTCTCGAGACGTGGTCTGGTCAGGAATCCTATGAGGTGGTTACTCAATATCTTTTAACTGAAGGGGACCCCAAACCGACAGCGGCCAATCAATACCAACTCGGAGGTGATGTTGTTTCTGAAGAGAAAGAACTTGTGTTGCTCAACGTTCACGGTAGCGGTGTGGTTCAGAGCGTGGAGTTTGATTTCGATTCCGTTTCGCCTGAGGTTCTGGAGGACATGCGGATCAGCATGGAATTCGATGGAGTGACAACCGTTGATCAAATTCCCCTAGGAGAGTTTTTCGGTTCAGCGGTAGGCGAGGTTGAAGTGTTGAGTCAGCCGATCGGTATGCGCACCAATGGAAATTGGTATTGTTATTTCCCCATGCCCTACTGGGAGTCCGCAAAAATACAGATAGAGAATTATTCCGGAGTGACCATCTCTAACTTTGTCTATGAAGTGGGGACTAATTCAGATGCACTTCCACAGGAAAAGGCGGGTTACTTCTGCGCGAGATATCGCAAGGCCGAGTATTCAAAAGATGAAGGAGACCTTGTGCTGTTTGATGAGTCGGGGTGCGCTGGTAAATTTGTGGGACTGTCGCTGTATATGGAAGGTGAAGGGGGAGGATATTACGGAATGCGCTATCTTGAAGGGGATGCGCGGGTCTATGTTGACGGTTCGGAGCATCCGTTTATTCACGGAACCGGGAACGAGGACTGGTTTAACGGGGCATACTACTATAATGATTATCCTGATAAGGGAGCCAATCAGGCGGAAGAAATCTTCTGCATGCCATATCATGGGCTCCCTGCCAAATATCACTGCCAGGGTGCCGACAGTTGGACACAGGCATATCGTTTCAACATTGCGGATCCGATCAATTGGACGTCTTCGTTGTTATTTACGATTGAGCATGGGCAGTACCCGGCCTATGAAGGGGGATATTATTCCTGTGTGGCATACAGTTATCAGCAGTTTGACGAGGCGTCTTTTCAAACTGCTGAAATCACAGTTCATAATGCCTTTGATTATTTCTACGAATGTGACGGTGTGTTTTCGACGAATACGGCTAAGTTTATCACACCGCGAGCAGAGGTGGATGCCCCCGAACTCACCTTTTTCGGCTTCAGTAATGTGATGCATTCAAGTTTTTCAGTCAGTATTCCTCCCGAAAATGAAGGGGTTATTCTACAGAGTCTTTCTGATTTCAGTGCCGGGACGAATTCGGCGGTCGTCCGTATTGATGGGGATATTGCCGGAAGATGGAATCATGTGGATTTCTGTTATACAAACTCGCCATTTGGCTGGGGGATTAATGAAGTCTTTCTTCCCGCGGATCAGACAAGGGGCAAGAATCGTTTAGATGTAACGGTAGATTATTCAGCTCCGGCAACGGAATACCGGTTCAGGGTCCTTCTCCTGTCAGATAAACTGACGCCTGGCGGGCTTTACCAGAACTGGATTCAGCAATTTTCCGAGTTAAGGAGTTTTACAAATCTCACGGATAATCTAGATGGTGACGCATATGATAATTTTGCGGAATATGTGTTTGGCGGTGATCCCGAGAGGACTGAAAGTTCTATTCAGACGATCAGGGGGCTGAAGAGAACTTCAGTAGATCGACTGGAATTTTCTTACCCCAAACGAGTGGATGATAACCTCTCGTACTCGGTGGAATACTGCGACGATCTTACATCCGGAGAGTGGAGTGTGTTGGAGCCCGTTGATGAAATGCTCGGGAATCCGGAGGAGGGTCTAAGTATGGTAACCAATGTGGTTTCAATGGGTCGGCACGGTTTTTTCCGGTTGCAGGTGGAGAACCCGTAACACAGGGGAATCTCTCGGCCTGAGAATAGAAAATGATGTAGCTTCGAAATCGAATGATTTCGGGGCTTTTTTGTTTCACAGGACGGCTCATTCAATTAGCGTTTATTCGTGTCTATTTGTGGCTCCAGATTATTCGCAGCAGTTGCTGTCTTGTTTTTGTTTGCGCTCTATACGCTGACGGCACCGCAGAATCATTCCGAGGCGGAGGATGTGTATGATTTTGCGCTGAGGGTGGAGCAGGGGCATTTTGCGGATCAGGCCGGGGTGAATCGGGTTTTGGCACTTCCCATGTTTGGAAGGGTCTACCGTGCGGCGCAGGCGGTTGGTTATTCCGGGCGCGCTTTTCCATTCATGATTTTTATGAACCGCCTGCTGGCAGTGGGGTGTTTTTTTCTGTTTTATCGGCTGCTTTCGTATTGTGGGCGGCCCGCCTGTTCTTCTGATGTTTCTGCAGAAGGCATTGAGGCCAATGTTCCTCCGGAAAAAAAACTCCAAACGACCCTGCTCTTTGCTTTCAGTTACGGATTCTGGCGCTATGCCAATGAGGCGGAGACCTATATTCTGGCCAGTCTGCTGGTGTTGGTGGCCTGGAATTTAGTGCTTAGTTCCTCGTCTTTAGTTCATGGGGAAACTCCCTCCGATCGGTGCCATATTTCGGCGGCTCAAGAAGTAAACTTCAAACTGCAATTCGTCCTCTGTTCTTTGATCTCGGCTCTCGGGATTCTGGTCCATCTGTTAAATCTGATTCCGCTGTTGCTGATTATCCCGCTTTTTTATCTGCTTTCCAAAGAGTGGAAAAAGGCGCTGCTGCATGGAGCTCTGACGGGATTGCTGGTGATTGCGGGTTATGCCGTTTGTGCCCCGTGGCTGGATTTTTCAGCGTTAGGGGCGCAGCACCATGCGGCGGAGGGCGGCATCACTTTTTCAAATTTTCTGCGGGGGGGAATTGCTTTCGGACAAAACCTGATTTCTGCAAATTTTCTGTTCGGTTTTGAATCGTTCCGTGAACTTTTGGCGATGTTGTTCCCATCGCGAATGCTCGATGAGGAATTTTATATGGCCTCAAAAATGGCCCGCTGGATTCCCGGGATAGGCGTAGCGACACTGTCGTTGTTGGTTTTTTGGTGTTTGTGGTTGGCGGGTAAGATTTTTGGAAATAAAGACGGTCTGCTTAAAATTCAAATACCCAAACCGCTAACGATCTCTTTACTGATTTGGTTGATGCTGTATGCCTTGGCGGTGATCCGCACGGAAGCCGGAAGTCCGGAGTTATGGATCATGGCATTGATCCCGTTTTGGTGGCTGGTTGGGCCGTTGTTGAAAGGGAGGTCCGCATGGGTGCTTGTTATCCTGTTGTTCGCTCATAACCTGATCGGTGGGTTGCTTCCGGTCATGTCGCAGGATTCTGACTATCATGCAAAGAAGTCTGCCTGGCTGCTTGAACATATATCGGAGGAAGATCTGGTTCTGACGAGCTACGAGCCGATTCTTATTTTTTATCTGAACTATTATTGTCCGGCACAATTGCTGAACAGCAGTGAAAATTCGCTGGAACAAATTAAAGATGCAATTGGAATGAGCTCCGGAAATATTTATGCTTTTAATACATTTTTCCAACCTTTGGATTCGATGCAGGTTCGTTCGCCGGATATGTATGAGCGGATGTTGGAAACCGGGAATGAATTATCTGCCGAATTTATGAAGGTAGAAAAAAATGAGTTCGGCGGAATTTATGCCTTACGACAATAGGGAGTATGAAAATGAGTAAGATTCTAATTACAGGTGGTTGCGGTTTTGTCGGGCGTCATTTAATTCAGCGTTTACTCCCGGAGGGGCATGAGATTCACTGTGTGGATATTCTGGAGCCGCTCAGCGGGGCCATTGAGCCCGCCGCCTGGCCGCTTTTCCAACCCTTGGAATTCGATAATTTTCACTTTTATTCCGAAGATTGCCGCGATTGGTTTAAGCGGGTACAGGATACCGACTTCGATTATGCTTTTCACCTGGCGGCGATGGTGGGCGGTCGGGCCATGATTGAGAATAATCCGCTGGCTGTGGCGGATGATTTATCAATTGATGCGGAATACTGGCAGTGGGCCGCAAAAGCAAAACCGGAAAAAACGATTGTATTCAGTTCCAGTGCGGCCTATCCAATCCATTTACAGCGTCCGGATCATTATATCCTGTTGAAAGAGGATATGATCTCATTTGATGAAAATCTGGGTATGCCCGATCTGACCTATGGCTGGGCGAAGCTCACCCATGAATATTGTGCACGGTTGGCCTATGAAAAACATGGGCTGAAATCGGTGACGTATCGTCCGTTTTCGGGATATGGGGAGGATCAGGATGATACCTATCCCTTCCCGAGTATCTGCAAACGGGTGCTGGCGAATCAGGGCGCATCTGAAATCGGGGTGTGGGGCACCGGCCGGCAGATGCGTGACTTCATCCATATTGATGATTGTATTTCCGGTGTGTTGCATACGATGGATCAGATTGATGATGGTTCTGCCGTCAATCTTTCAACAGGTATCTTTACCAGCTTTGTGGATTTTGTGCAGACCGCCTCCGATATTCTGGGGTTCCATCCGGAAGTGACGGGAACGTCTAATACGCCGGAAGGGGTATTTGCTCGCGGGGGCGATACGCAGTTGCAGAAAAAATTGGGATTCACCGAGAAGCGAAGCTTCCGTGCCGGGATTCAGCAAGCACTGGATTTTTATGCAAACTTCGCAGGTAAATAAGTAATAAACTTCATTACACCAATACGCCTATACTCCTTTGCCAACTAATTATGACTTCATTACTTCTTATCTTATTAACGATCTGCTCGTTCCTCTTCTACGGCGTGGCGGGGCAGGATAAGTCCTTCTTGCTCGGGCCGGTTTTTGTGTTGGCGTATGCTGCGATTTCCGCTGCGTTGATCAATAGAAGCTGGAAACTGTCAGGTGCCTGCCGACAGCCGGCGGGGCAACTTCAGACTTCTGGTATTCAGGTTTCCAGTTTCAGGTTTCCAGTTTCAACTTCCTTGTGGCTGCTTTTCCTGTTCTGGGGGATTTTTCTGATTCCTTCTGCGGTGATGCCGTTTGATGCGAAAATTCGGATACTTTTTTTCGGGGCTGTGATTGGTTCGTATTTGGTTTGGGGCCAGGAACTGACGGCTTTTAAGGACAACCGGATTGTGCTGGGTTGTTTAATTTTTGTGGTGATGCTTACGGCTTTGTATGGATTGGTGGCGCATTTTAAATCGCCCGATTCGGTGCTCTGGACGCAACGGTATACGGAGCATTATGATGGGCGACTGGCTTCGACGTATATTTGCCCGAACCATTTTGCACATCTAATGCAGATGCTTTTGCCGTTTTGTTTGGCGCTGCTTTTTATTCCGCAGGCAGGGCTCTATCTTAAAATTTTGGCGGGATACAGTTTTCTGATTTTTCTTCCCCCGCTTTTTCTGTCGGAGTCGCGTGCCGGCTGGCTGGGGAGCATCGCTGCGGTCGGGGTTGTGGTTTGTTTGATGGCGCTGCGCCGCAGCAAAAAGCTGTTTGCCGGTTTGGTGATTCTGGTGCCACTGCTTTCAATTCTGCTTCTCGTAGGGGCCTGGAATTTTTCGGAAACCTTCCAGCGTCGAATGACGCCGGTGGTTCAGTTTCTCGAAGCCCAGTCGAATGGGGGAATCGGTAGTGATTCTCCCGATTTCAGACCTCAGACCTGGCTGGATACGATTGATATGATCAGTGCTTCTCCAATTACAGGCTATGGGCCGGGAACCTATCGTTATGCCTATCCGGAATTTCGAAAACGTTTCAAAGGTGTTCAGATTGTTACGGGGCATCCGCATAATGAATATTTAGAATTATCGGCTGAATTCGGGCTGGTCGGTTTGGTGCTGTTTGCGGTGGCCTGGTTATATGGGGCTGTTTGGGTGCTGATGAAGTCACTGCGTGCTGATGAAGTTCGTCATGCTTTTTTGGGGTTTGCTTTTCTGGGAACGATTGCGGGAACGATGGTGCACTCCTTCTTTGATTTTCAAATGCATATTTTTCCGAATGCGATGGTGTTTGCTTTGCTCGCGGCTCTGGCGGTTGGTCCTCTGATGAGCAAAAAGCGCCGGACGAAAAACGCAGAGCAAAAAACGGCAGATTTTAAAGAGCCGAATGCGCGGCATCAGGAACCACGAAGTCCGGACAGGAATTCAGCCGGGGAGAACCGTGCCGCTGAACCTGCATACCGCAAGCTGAGCGCTGCCGTTTCCTGGTTGCTGTCGATTGTTTTTCTGGCTGGATTCGTCATTAGTGTTCAGACGATGACTTCCTCGATTTTCCGTGAGATGGCGGATCGGAAACAACAGACCACACCTGTGGCTCTGGTAGATGCTGAACAGGCTTCAACGTGGTATTCAATTGCGGTTGGAATCGACGCAGGCAACTGGCGGGCATATCAGGGTATGGGCAGGCTGAAGCATGACGAGCGGCGTCATTGCCTGGACAGAACGGAAAAGGTGCAGTTGGCTGAAGAAGAGCGCGGTTGGTATGAGTTGGCTTTAGCAAACAATCCGAAAGATCCGGAGAGTCTCATCGGCTTAGGCCGTTGCCTGCTGTTTTTGAACCGCTCGACAGATCAACTTCAGACGACCGAGCTGAAAGCTCAGGGACTGGATCTTCTGCGTGAAGCCTGCCGGTATCGCAAGTTCAACGATCAATACTGGTGGATACTCGGGGTTGAATTGCGAAAGTCCGGACAGTATGCCGAAGCTCTTTCGATTTTTCAGCAAATGGAAACGGTAAAGCGAACCGCGTCTTCCCGGAAAAATATCCAATGGTTGAAAAAACAAATGGCCCTGCCGCAGGAGCGTAATGCTGTGCCGGTTAGCGGCGGCAGTTCAGGTGAGTCGGCACAGAGTATGCTTAATAGTCTGGATGAGTTCGGGGAGCGTCAGGCTGATTCATTAGATGAAATTTTTGAGTTGATGGAACCTTAAAGCACGCGGATTCATGAGAAACTATTGGCTAGTAATTCATACTAGCTTAGGGCAGATTCTGTCGCTGTTTAAAGGGGAACAGTTTTGAGGAAAAATGTAATTAATATTGATAGCGGAGGTCGGCATCCGAAGTTTTACCGACGCTATCTGTTGAATGCGAGTGCCATTGCTTTTTCGGATGCACTTATGGTGGTTGTCGCACTATGTCTGGCAAAAGTGCTCTTGCACTGGATAAACGGCATTCCGTTTTCACTCTCCTACGGTCTGTTAATTGCTCCGGTCTGGGTCAGTGTGGCTGCGCTGGGCCGTTTGCTGCCGGGCTGGGGATTAGGGGTTGTGGATGAATTGCGTAAGATACAGCGTGCACTGTTCATTATGTTCACCGTGGTATTGATTATTTCCTTTTTTACGAGAGTGGATATTTCAAAAAGCCGCATCGTTTTTCTTTTCACCTATCTTTTCAGCGCTGTATTGATTCCATTGGCACGAACCACAGCCCGAGGCTTGCTAATCCGCATGCATCAGTGGGGAGTCCCGGTGTCCATTTATGGGGATCAGCATTCTGTTAAAACCGTTATTGAGGCATTGCGTGCGGAAAAGGGGCTGGGTTATATGCCGGGGGGGATCTTTACTGATGATCTTCCGCAGGGCAGTGTGGTTGAGGGCATCCCGGTGCGTGGTCATCTGCATAACACAACCTACCAGACGCCGGTGGCGATCGTTGCAACGGGTTCCCGGCGATCGCGCCATCAGGTGGTCGAAATCCTTGAGGGTCCGATGGAGGTCTACCGGCGTGTTATTCTGGTTCCGGACTTGGAGGATTCACCGTCTTTATGGGTAATTCCACGAGATCTGCAGGGTATTCTTGGGCTGGAGATTACTAAAAACCTATTAAATCCGGTTGCTCGATTTTTTAAACGCTTTCTCGACCTCACGCTGGTGCTGATGACGTTGCCCTTATGGGCCCCGCTGATGGCGGTACTCTATGTGCTGATCTGGCTGGAAGATCGACATAATCCGATGTTTCTTCAACCCCGAATCGGCCGTGCGGGCGGGACATTTCGCACGGCAAAATTTCGAACAATGGTGCCTAATGCAGAGGCTGTTCTGGAAAAAGCGCTGAAAAAAGATCCTGTGCTCCGGAAGGAATGGGAAACGCACTTTAAACTGAAAAAGGATCCTCGAATTACAAAGGTTGGAAGTTTTCTGCGCAAAACCTCGCTGGATGAAATTCCACAATTGCTGAATGTTTTGCGCGGTACCATGTCTCTCGTCGGTCCGCGTCCGCTGCCGGCCTACCACTTTAAGGATCTTCCGGAACAGGTGCAGTTTCTGCGGGATAAGGTGCAACCGGGTATCACTGGTCTCTGGCAGGTTTCAGGGCGCAGCGATGCAGGGACAGCCGGTATGGAAAAATGGGATCCCTACTACGTCCGAAACTGGTCGATCTGGCTCGATGTTGTCATTCTGGTCCGGACGTTTAAAACCGTCTGCTGTGGCAGCGGAGCCTATTGATCGTTGGTTTTATGTATTAAGTTTCAGGAGTTAAGGATCACGCGTACGCTTAAAATATTTCCCTAAAACCTAACACCTAAAACCTAACACCTAAAACTTAACACCTAAAACTTAACACCTAAAACTTAACACCTAAAACTTAACACCTAAAACTTAACACCTAAAACTTAACACCTAAAACTTAACACTACTGAACGACTCAGCTGTTCTGATATTCAATAATCGTCTGCCGGTAGTCTTCGGGATTGCCGATGTCGAAACGGCGGCCTTTGATGCGCAGGCCGACAAATCCCTCTTCCTGACGCAGGCGGTCGAGACAGGAGGTGAGTTGGTATTCGCCCCCTTCGCGCATATTACGGCTGATGTTGTCTTCCAGTAATTGGAAAATATGCGGCGTAAGAATGTATTGGCCGAAGATGGTGAGGAAATGGTCGTCCTTCACATCCTGTGTTTCCAGATGTTCTCTGGCGTATTGGGCCGAGGGTTTTTCTGAAAATTCGGTGATGGAAAGTTTATTGGTTTCGTCCCAAACCCCCGTCACGCATCCGAACTGTTTGACTTTTTCGGCCGGAGTTTCCCGCAATCCGACCACGCTGCGACCGGTCTTTTCGTAAAGGTCAATCAGCTGTTGAATACAGGGTGTTTCTGTATCAGATGCAAAGAGGTGGTCTCCGAGCATCAGAATGAACGGTTCGTTGCCGACCCATTCTTTTGCGCAGTATACGGCATGGCCGAATCCCTCCTGCGATTCCTGAATCAGCAACGTCACTTTGTTTCCGATATCCATGATGTGCTGCATGTAGCGCTGATCTTCTTTTGAAAGTTTATTGGCATGCTCCACAGCCAGGTGCCTGTGGAAGAAATCTTCAAACAGTTCGCGGTCGGCTTCCTGAATAATAATGCCGATCTCTTCGATGCCCGCATTCAGCACCTGTTCCACAATGGCCATGATGACCGGTTTTGCGCGGCCGTCGCGATCGATAATCGGGAACATTTCTTTCTTCAGGGTTTTGGTGGACGGGAAAAGCTGGTTCCCGAATCCCGCCGCCGGAATCACGGCTTTCCGCAAGCGGTTCACTGATTCAATATCGAGTTTCATGCAAGGCATTTTCAGGTCGCCTTCAATGATTTCGATAACCTTGTCTTGAGCGGCCTGATCTCTCACGAGGAACTGGGCGGTCCCATCGCCTTGCGAACCGACGCCTTTACCGCCGAGAATGTGCGCCTGCAAAGGTTCATAGGCCAAAAGCTTATGCAGTACAGGAGAAGTCAGTTGCGATGGACAGGCCGGCTGAAGATGCTCGTCGAATTTGGCCTGCGCTTCATTCATCAGTTTTCCAACGGTTTCGATATCGCCTTCACGAATCGCCGCGGCGGCCCGGGCATTAATATCGGCATTGATCGGCCCGAGGTATTCCTGAACTTTTTTCTGAATATCATCTTCAGCAAAGGGATAGCTCTGGTTGAGCTTGGCCAGAATTTCCTTGGTATCTTTGAAGGCTTTCAGATCAACAATCACATAATGCAGCGGTTGCGGAACATTGAGTTCCTCCACGTCCAGCCGATCGCCATCAAAAATCATTTTAACCGGTCGGTTCCCATAGGCGCAGCCCTGGTCCAGGCGGCCGCAGCGCGAGGGCGTGGTGATTTCGCCGAGATAAGCATATTCCATTTCGCCGCGTACGGTCATCTTCAGATCATAGATCCGGTTGAACGCGCGCGCCACCAGCACGCAGATGGCGGCAGAGGAGGACAGGCCTTTCTGTACCGGAAGATCCGTATGGTAGTTGTCGATTTCCAAACCGCGCACGCGATAATGCGTCAGAATCTGATAGGCCACGCCGGCCGCATAGCTCATAAAACCACCCTTCATTGCGGCTTCCAGCAGGGCTTCGCGTTCCATCGGAATTTCAAACGGGCCTTTGCGCCGTCCGTCTTCGAAGCAGGCTTTCAGAATCAGTTTGTCCGGATGCGGTTTCGCTTCAGCATACAGGCCCTGATTGGTACCCACTATAAGTGCAGATCCTTTTTCAATATCGGCGTTAATACGTCGGTAGCCGCCGGCCCAGTCGGAGTGTTCCCCAAACAGACAGATTCTTCCTGGCACAAAAAGCTTCATAACTAGTCCTTCGTTCGTGGTCCTTCGTCTCTGGTCTTTATTTTAGCTGGATTCGGGATGACAAGCGTGAAGCCACAGTTCATTGCTCGACCGACACAGTTTAAAACGACAGTATATGTAACTGCTATTGGGGTTCAAAAAAATGAAAAAGAGGAAGATAAATGGGCTTTCAGCGATTTTAAGATATTGGCGGATGGCAGACGGGGCGTGAATTGACGCGGTTGGTCTATGGAATAACGAAGAAACAGGAACTAAGCACCAAGAACGAAGGACTGTTTATATATGGGTTTGTTGATAAAGAAGGTTGAACTGGGCACAGAGATCACGGATGTGCTGATTGAGGGAAATCGGATTTCCCGGATTGCAGCAGAGCTTGAGTGCGATGGAGCCGAAGTGATCAATGGTTCCGGCAAGGCGATTGTTCCGGGATTTGTGAATATGCACACGCATGCTTCCATGACGCTGATGCGAAGCTATGCTGATGATCTGGAGCTGCACGACTGGTTGACGAATCACATCTGGCCGCTCGAATCGAAACTCAACGAAGAGGATATCTATCACGGCGCCCGGCTCGCCTGTCTGGAAATGATCAAATCCGGAACCACCTGTTTTAATGATATGTATTGGCATTTTAACGGTGTGGCCCGTGCGGTTGAGGAAATGGGGCTGCGCGCTATGCTCTCATCGGTGTTTATTGATTTCAATGATCCTGACCGGGCTGCAATGGAACGCAAACAGGCGGAGCAGCTTTTCGAACAATCCAAAACCTATTCCGACCGCATTGGTTTTGCACTCGGCCCGCATGCAATTTACACCGTTTCGGAATCTTCATTAAAGTGGGCAAAGGCCTTTGCCGACGAACATGGACTGCTTTTTCATATCCATATTTCTGAAACTGAAAAAGAGGTGAACGACTGTGTGGAGCTGCACGGATTGCGGCCGATCCAATGGTTGGAAAAAATCGGACTGCTCGGCCCGAATGTGATTGCCGCTCATGGTATTCATGTGACGGATGAGGAAATTGAGCTGCTGGCAAAACATCAGGTAAAGGTGGTGCATAATCCGGTTTCCAATATGAAGCTGGCATCGGGCGCCTTTCCGTATCAGCGCATGGCGCAGGCCGGGATTGAGCTGTCGCTCGGGACCGACGGGGCATCGTCGAATAACAACCTGTGCATGCTGGAGGAAATGAAGATTGCGGCCTTGCAGGCAAAACTGATTCATGCCGACCCGACCGTGCTTCCGGCTCAACAGGTTTTTGAGATGGCCACGTGCAACGGCGCCCGGGCCCTTGGATTGGATGCCGGAATTATTGAAGAAGGCATGCTGGCTGATTGTGTGCTGGTCGATTTAAACAACCCGCGTTTGGTACCCGGTTACAATCTGATCGACGATTTGGTTTACAGCGCCGATTCTTCGTGCATTGATACGGTGATCTGCGACGGAAAAGTGCTGATGCAGAACGGTATTGTGGAAGGCGAAGCGGAAATCATCGCCGAAGCCCGGGCTTATAAAAACAGGTTCCAATGATTGGAAGTCCGGGAGGAGGAATTTTCCAACCATTGGAACCACGGGAGAGTGTCCCTTTTTAAAATTTAATTAAATGCCACGAGCACCATTAAACCGATCATCGCGATGCCGGTTAAGACCATAGAAACTTCCACTGCAACTATTGACCATGTTTTCATGTGAACCCCTTCACTTAATTTGCCGAATTATATAGCAATGACCGAGCCAAGTTCGGGAGAAAGGGGCTTTGCGGTGAAAATATCTAGTCTTTTCTCCTGTTTTGCCGGGATGGAGGGATGCAGAAACTGCAAAAATAAGAAATTCCGGCCTTGGGAACGACTGCGTTCCACCCATGGGAAATTCGTTTAATGAGTTGCAACGGCTGAAAAGCCTTTTAAACTCCCCCTCATCAACGGAGGAGTTATTCATGAGCGAAAAGTCATTTCATAAAAATCAGCGTCCTTTTTCATCGCGGGTAGTAGATGGGGTTGAGCGCACCCCGAGCCGGGCGATGCTGCGTGCTGTGGGGTTCAACGATGCCGATTTCAAGAAACCGCAAGTGGGCATTGCGTCCACCTGGAGCATGGTCACTCCGTGCAATATGCATATTAACCGGTTGGCGGATGAAGCGGAAAAGGGCGTCGGTGTTTCCGGCGGTAAAGCGGTGCAGTTTAATACCATATCCATTTCCGATGGAATTTCCATGGGGACAGAGGGGATGAAATATTCGCTGGTTTCCCGCGAAGTGATTGCGGACTCCATTGAAACCGTGGTGGCCTGCGAAGGTTTTGACGGCGTGGTGGCTTTCGGCGGGTGCGATAAAAATATGCCGGGCTGCCTGATGGCACTGGCGCGGTTGAACCGGCCTTCGGTTTTTGTTTACGGAGGCAGCATTAAGCCCGGCAGCCACTGCGGAAAAGATGTGGATATTGTTTCGGTCTTCGAAGCGGTGGGGCAGCATGCCAAAGGCGAGATCAGCTCCAAAGAACTCAACGAAATTGAATGCACGGCCATTCCCGGCGAAGGATCCTGCGGCGGAATGTATACCGCCAATACCATGGCTTCGGCGATTGAAGCCATGGGCATGAGTTTGCCGAACAGTTCATCGCGCATCGCGGTTTCCCGCGATAAATCGGAGGAGGCGCATGCCGCCGGCCGTGCGGTGATGGGACTGATTGAGAAGGGCATTAAACCGTCGGATATTATGACGCGTCCCGCGTTCCTCAATGCGGTCACGGTGGTGATGGCTTTGGGCGGATCCACCAATGCTGTATTGCATCTGCTGGCGATGGCCAAAGCAGCAAAGGTACGTTTAACGATGGCTGATTTTACAACCATTGGAAAAAAGGTGCCGGTGCTGGCCGATCTTAAACCGAGTGGAAAATATGTGATGGCCGACCTCGCCGCGATTGGCGGGGTTGCTCCGTTGATGGCCCGATTGATGAAAGAGGGGCTGATTGACGGGAGCTGTATGACGGTAACCGGTAAAACGCTGAAGCAGAATCTGGCTTTGATTAAGCCCTATCCGAAAAAGCAGGACATCATCCGGCCGATGAGTCGCCCGATCAAAAAGCAGGGACATCTGGTTATTCTCAAAGGGAATCTCGCGCCGGAAGGTGCTGTGGCTAAAATTTCCGGCAAAGAGGGACTCCAGTTCGAAGGCAAAGCGGTGGTGTTTAATTCGGAAGAACAGGCGCTTAAAAAAATTCTGGAGGGGGCGGTTAAAGCCGGACATGTCGTGGTCATTCGCTATGAAGGACCGCAGGGCGGGCCGGGCATGCGCGAGATGCTTTCGCCGACCTCTGCCATTATGGGTCGAGGTCTGGGTAAAGACGTTGCGCTCATTACCGATGGCCGGTTCTCGGGGGGAAGCCATGGCTTTGTGATCGGCCATATTACGCCGGAAGCCTATGTGGGCGGACCGCTTGCGCTGGTGAAAAACGGAGATGTCATTTCCATCGATGCCGAGACACGATCCATTGAACTCAGGATTTCAAAAGCGGAAATGAAGCGCCGTTCCGAGGGTTGGAAAAAACCGCGTCCCAAACACAAAACCGGCGTGCTGGCCAAATATGCCAAACTGGTAGGTCCGGCATCGGAAGGCGCGGTTACGGATTAGGGGAAACCTGAAATCTGAAACTTGAAACCTGAAACTTGAAACCTGAAACTGGAAACTTGAAAGCTGAGATCTGAGACTGGAATTTGGCAACGTGAGAAAGCTGGCATCAACGTCGAAACTTTCGACTAATTGCCTTTATTACAGGTTGTTCATCGCCTACCGTCAGGGGGTGGAGTTTAATTATGAAAATTGAAGTTTTTGCCCTTTGTGATGCCGCAACGGATAACCGCGGAAAGTTGAATATTCTCGGAACGTTCGATCAGATCTATGCCGTTAAAACACCGGTCATTCATCCCGCGTGTGCCATCGCATTACGGTTGCGGTTTGATAAGATTGAAGAAGGCCGGCATTCCGTGAAGCTTCAGCTGGTCAACCCCGATGGGATTCCGGTTTTTCAGGCGATGGAAGGCGAGGTGAATCCGCGAATGGGTGACGACGTCGGTTCGGTTGCTGTGAATCTCATTCTGAATTTTCAGCATGTGAAATTTGATGAATTTGCCGATTATCAGATCAACCTTTCCTTAAACGGAATGGCAACCGCCAGCCTGCCTTTACGGGTTCGTCAGATGCCCCGTCCGGAAGCGGTTTAAATAAATCTTATATGTCTGTGCTGAAAGCGCCCGTTCTGCGGGTGCTTTTTTTTGGCGATCCATCGTTATTAATTTGGATTCTGTTTGCTCGCTCCCCAGTCGATCATGTTTAGTACTACACTGATTTTAAAAGGACCATTCGGAGTGGTGGAGTGAAGCGGTGTTTTGGAAGGAATCACGAGCGAGGAATGAAATGAAAAAAGCAATACTGTTTATGTTGGCAGCCCTGAGCGGCGTGTTTTCGTGTGCGGCGGAGTCGGGGCGGATTCCGGCGACTGCATTTTCCATTGAGGAGGGTTTTTATCTGGATAAGGGCAAGTGGCTGGCCGTGAACCCCGATAAAAATAAATCGGGCAGTGCGAGCGTGGTATTTCCTTATCGCGACGGGGTGTACGATGTTGCGCTCGAAATGGTGGGGGAAAACGACGGGCAGTCCACCTATGAAGTTCTGGTTGAAAAACAAAATCTCGGAACATTGACCTGCCCGATCAGTGCAGAAACCTTTGAGGAAGGGCCTGCATTTTCCAAAGGTTGGAAAAAGGTGCAGATTTATGATGGCGACATCGTGCGGGTACGCGGAACGATTGCTTCGGCGGACGGCAGGGAATGGAGCCGGGCCCGCTGGGCGGCGCTGCGTTTCACACCGGTGGACGGCGGGGAACCTTTGGTGACGGTTGCGGATCAGGATGTGAATGTGAAGGCCGTGCTGCCTCCTTTGTTTGGGAAGCGGGCGCCGGATGGCAACGGCGCGGTTGAAATCAGCGGAGAACTGAAAAAGTGGCATAAGGTGACGCTTACCCTGGATGGCCCGTTTGCGAACGAGCTGGATAATGAGCCCAACCCGTTTGTTGACCGTCAGATGGATGTAACGTTTGTGCACGAATCCGGCGCGCCGTCGTACGTGGTTCCGGGGTATTTTGCGGCCGATGGAAATGCCGGAGAAACCTCGGCGGATTGCGGCACCAAATGGCGGGCCCATCTTTCGCCGGATAAAACCGGAAAATGGACCTATTCGATTTCGTTTAAAGGAACGGAATATGATGGAACAACGGGTTCGTTTTCCGTTGGACCGACGGATAAATCAGGTCGTGATTTCCGCGGAAAAGGCCGGCTGCAGGTAAACGGCACCCGCTATCTTCGTTTTGCCGATTCCGGCGAATATTTTTTGAAGGCGGGAGCCGATGCGCCGGAAACGCTGCTGGGCTATGTTGATTTCGATAATACGATTGCCAATAAAAAGAACGTTCCGCTCAAAACATTTTCCGCGCATTCCGGGGATTGGAACCCGGGCGATCCCAGCTGGAAGGGGGGCAAAGGCAAGGGATTGATCGGCGCCATTAATTACCTTTCGGGCAAAGGAGCGAATGCCTTTTCATTCCTGACCTATAATGCCGGCGGCGATGGCGACAACGTCTGGCCGCATGTGAGCCGGGCGGATAAAACGCACTTCGACTGCTCGAAGCTGGATCAGTGGGGCGTAATTTTTGATCACGGCACGGCCAAGGGCATGTATCTGCACTTCAAGTTGCAGGAGACCGAAAACGATGACCTTCGCGGGAAGAACGAACAGGGTAAAGCGAATGCGCTGGATGACGGGTTGTTCGGCGTGGAGCGGAAGGTCTACCTTCGGGAAATGATTGCACGATACGGGCATAATCTGGCGTTGAACTGGAACCTGGGTGAAGAGAATACGCAGACGCAGGATGAGCTCGACCCGCAAATTGCCTACATTCGGAAAACGGATCCGTATGGGCATAATCTCGTGCTGCACACCTATCCGAACCAGCAGAACGAAGTATATGGCTGGTTCCTCGGCCGTGCGGATGCCTTGACCGGCGTTTCCATTCAGAACAGCGATGTGGCCAAAACGCATGAAGACACACTGAAATGGGTTACCCGTTCTGAAGCTTCGGAGCACCCTTGGATTGTGGCGTTCGATGAAGCCGGCAATGCGGCAACGGGCAGTCCGCCGGATCCGGACTGGCCGGGGATGGCCAAGGCTGCCGAACAAATTAATTCAGGCAAAAAAAAGATGAAGCTGCCAACGATTGATGACGTCCGGGCGGAAGTTCTTTGGGGCAATCTGATGGCGGGCGGTGCGGGGGTTGAATACTATTTCGGGTATCGCCTGCCGGAAAATGACCTGCTGGCGGAAAACTGGCGGAGTCGCGACAAAACCTGGGACTACAGCCGTATTGCGCTGAACTTTTTCTCCGGGAACAACCTTCCGTTGGTGGAGATGCAGAATGCAAATGCGTTGGTCGACAATCCGAAGAATGGCAATGAACGCTACTGTTTTGCACAGGCCGGTAACCTGTACCTGGTCTATCTGCGCGATGCGTCGAACGCTCCGCTCGACCTGAGTGGGGCAGCGGGAACTTTCTCGATTGAGTGGTTTAATCCGCGCGTCGGCGGAGCATTGCAGAGCGGTTCGGTTAAAACCGTTAAAGGCGGATCGAAGGTTGATCTGGGCGCGCCGCCATCAGACCCCAAATCGGATTGGGCGGTGCTGGTTCGGAAGAAATAAGCGTGCAATCCTCCATATTTATTTGGCGGGCATGGGTTCCATGACCTGCGGCGGAAAGGACCGGGGATGCTGGACTGTCCAGGACTGGGGGTTATGACATGTTTTTTATACCTACCCATAGGAGAATCAACGGATGAGCAATGAGCAGAATGAGATAGAAACAGAGTCCTCGAAAAAGCTTTATCAGGGTGTTTGCGATCGGTTCGAACGAATCGCTTCGCTTATTCAGCTGGATTCCAAAGTGCACCTGATTATGAGCCAGCCGAAGGCGGAGCTTATGATTCATTTTCCGGTAAAAATGGATGACGGCAACTATAAGCTTTTCAAGGGATACCGCATTCAACACAACAATCTGCTCGGACCCTACAAAGGCGGTATGCGGTTTTCGCCGGAGGTCAGCCTGGATGAAATCAAGGCGCTGGCCATGTTGATGACGCTGAAATGCGCGCTGGTTAAGTTGCCGTTGGGCGGTGCCAAGGGGGGAATTAAATACAATCCGCACGATCACTCGATGGACGAAAATCAGCGGATCACCCGCCGTTTTACCCTCGCGCTGGGGAATAATATCGGACCGAGCTATGATATTCCTGCGCCGGACATGGGAACCAACGCCCAGTATATGGACTGGATGATGGATACCTTTCACAATCTGTACGGGCGTAAAATTGAAGATAAAGCGGTGGTGACCGGCAAGTCAGTGGCCTGCGGCGGCAGTGCAGGACGTGCCAGTGCAACCGGATACGGTGCGGTGTACTGTCTGGAAGAATGGGCCAAAGCGAGGAACATTCCATTGAAAGGAGCAACCTTTTCGATTCAGGGCTTCGGGAATGTGGGTTCGAATCCCACCCCGAGCACCACTCTTTTTCAAGCGCAGTTGCTTCTAAGCCAAGCATTTGCGCTAATTTTTTAACCACATTAAGAGC
>JARNMJ010000209.1 GCA_029432795.1 Pontiellaceae bacterium B12219 | reverse complement strand
TTCGGGAGAGCAGCCCGCGGAACCCCCGAGGGCACGCCTCTTAATTTAAAGGGAAAAGGACCGAGGCGCCATCAACTTCAGGCATAAGGTCTGGCTTGAGAAAATAATATGTATTCAAAAACAAAAATTGATCGTGCTGGCAGAGCATTATCCAAAGGCCAGTTCAAAATAGAAGATGATGAAATCGAATCGGAAATTATCTTCGATGATTATCGTCAAGCACATCTACAACCTTTGACCGAAACTACACACCAATTACAAACTTGGCTCTCTAGTTTTGGTCGCCAGTACTACATTGCGCAAAGGTTGAAACGAAAACCGCAGATACTGCGAAAAATGCATCGTTTCAGTGTGCGCTTAACACAGCTTCAAGATATTGGGGGAAATAGAGTTATAGTTGACTCAAACGATGATGTTGAGATTCTGCGCCGTTTTTTGCGAGATCATGTTGAGAAGGATTCCAATATTGAATTAGTTAGAGCCTGTCCCAAAGTCTCCGATTTTATTTTCACCTCAAAATCAGGCCGGAGCTAAAAGTCGGATTTGTGCCGCTTGACGGCTTGTGCACTC
>JARNMJ010000208.1 GCA_029432795.1 Pontiellaceae bacterium B12219 | reverse complement strand
CAACGTTATGGGTGAGCCTCGCAGAGGTTGGAGAGTGATTTGGATGTATGCGCACAAACGTTAAAACTGCGGACGTTTTTTGCGTAGGCTCCAACCACTGGTTCGGATCATTTTTGCTGTTGTGATGACTTTTTCAATTCGGGTTGGATTTTCTTCCAAGTGTCTTTAGTCCAATTTTGTTGTGCAAAGGCATACTTGACCTGCAGGTCGGCTTGTTTTTCTAAAAGACGTTTAATCTCTGGGGAAAGTGATTTTTGAAAATCTATCCATATTTCAATTTCATTTTTTGTATATGTTTCATCAAGTATGGATGCGTAATACGGCTTCCAGCTCTCCCATGTGCAATATTTTTTTAGAAGGGTCATCACATCTCCAAATTCTTTCCCTTGGGATTTGTATGATTTCTTGAGCTACTAACAGTAGCTTATCAACTCCTTCTTCAAACTGAGATTTGACTTGTGCGATTTCAATGTACTCGTCGATTAGTTCTTCTTTGGTTTGCGCAAAAACAATGGTTGAAGAAAACAGAACTAAAAGTAGGGCTGTGTTTAATGTTTTCATATTTACCTATCC
>JARNMJ010000207.1 GCA_029432795.1 Pontiellaceae bacterium B12219 | reverse complement strand
AGGCCCTCACGAAGCAGCCCGTTCTGAATCATCGTGGCGGCGGACGCATATTCAAAACCGGTCATGATTTCATCCCCGTAATCCATGCAGGGAATAGGCCGCTCATTTCGGGGCCAGGTAATCATCTTGGTTCCGCCATCCTCTACAGCCACGAACTGGCGGGGGCGCATCGATTGACCATAAAAATCCGCGTAGAAATTATATTTAAACAGCGACTCCATCGCTTTTTTCGAACGGTCCGCCGGATAATTCGGATCAATACCCACCTGTTCGCCCCACCAGTCACCGAGCAGCTGGTCGATGTGGCAGCCATCCAGATAGTCGCCACTGCGCTGTTTGCCGGGTTCCTGAATATAGTATTCACCATTCCACAAACGCTCGTTCTGCAGCTTCTTCCCGGACGTGCGAATCTTCCGGTACGATGCGGCAAGCTGCGGCTTTCCATTGATTTCCGCCATGCGCGCCATCGCTTCGAGTGTCGATAAATACATGGTTCCAAGCCAGGAGGAGCATCCGTAGAGGTGGCCGTCGAGGGTGTTATCCTGCCGCCCTTCCATATAGCCGTCCTGATCGGGATCCCACTGTTCCATGGCCCAGTTCATCGC
>JARNMJ010000206.1 GCA_029432795.1 Pontiellaceae bacterium B12219 | reverse complement strand
AGGCCCTCACGAAGCAGCCCGTTCTGAATCATCGTGGCGGCGGACGCATATTCAAAACCGGTCATGATTTCATCCCCGTAATCCATGCAGGGAATGGGCCGTAGTCCCTTTGGCCAGGTAATCATCTTGGTTCCGCCATCCTCTACGGCCACAAACTGACGGGGCCGCATCGACTGACCATAAAAATCCGCGTAGAAGTTATGTTTAAACAATGCCTCCATCGCTTTTTTCGAACGGTCCGCCGGATAATTCCGATCAATACACACCTGTTCGCCCCACCACTCACCAAGCAGCTGATCGATGTGGCAGCCATCCAGATAGTCCCCGCTGCGCTGTTTTCCCGGTTCCTGAATATAGTATTCACCGTTCCACAAACGCTCGTTCTGCAGCTTCTGCCCGGACGCGCGGATCTTCCGGTATGATGCGGCAAGCTGCGGCTTTCCATTGATTTCCGCCATGCGCGCCATCGCTTCGAGCGTCGATAAATACATGGTTCCAAGCCAGGAGGAACATCCGTAGAGGTGGCCGTCGAGGGTGTTATCCTGCCGCCCTTCCATATAGCCGTCCTGATCGGGATCCCACTGTTCCATGGCCCAGTTCATCGC
>JARNMJ010000205.1 GCA_029432795.1 Pontiellaceae bacterium B12219 | reverse complement strand
ACCGGAGTATTTTTTAAGCACCTTCGGTTTTGTTTTTTTAAGTTTCCCAACGTTATGGGTGAGCCGCCGGTGCTCATAAACTTCACTTAATCAACAGGCGTCGGCCACCGTAGGCTCCACCCACTGGTTGGAATTTATTATTTGTTAATACCTTTTTCCTTAATCAACTGCTGTAGATCGATGGATGATTTGTATGGTTTTCCATCTAACATGAAGAATTTTTTGTTGATGTAGAAATTGATGTTTGTTTCCGATGATTGGAATTGAACTTGATAGACTGAACTAAATTTAACGAATTCCCATGACGCCGAATTAATGGCTTTGGTTATGGATTTTGCAAAATCCGAATTTGGATCATGAACTCCAATTATTTGCGGAGAACCGTTTCTTGTTTTGATTATGATTTTTTCAGTGTCTTTCAGGGATACATATTTCTCACTCTGACTACACCCAGCGAAAAGCATAAGAATGAATGCACAAGCTGATATTGTTATCTGATTGATTTTCATTTTTATGATTCCAACGTTATGGGTGACTTTCGGTGAACAAAAACTCTGACCGGATCAAACAGACGTTTTCACCGTAAAGTCCAACCACTGGTTCGGTTTTTAT
>JARNMJ010000204.1 GCA_029432795.1 Pontiellaceae bacterium B12219 | reverse complement strand
ATTCCGATCGCCCGGCCCTTTTTCAAAGAGAGAAAAAAGTGGGTCTTATATTTTTTTGCCCTGTTGACAAAACTTCAGCCATATGAACGTTAAGGGTGAGCTGCGTGAAAAAGGCCGTGCCTTTCAAGCACTGCGCGAACAGTTGATTTTAAAAATATCGCCCGACGTTTCACGTAAGCTCCATCCTCTGGTTGTGCACCTATTATTTGTTTGCGATTTCTTTTACTTTATCCCAATTGATGATTTTCTCTGTAAACGGGAATGCATCCACAATGTCCTTTAGCCAAATCATGTCTCGAAGGATGCGTCCGATCAAGATGCCAAGAAGACAGAATATCACTCGGTTCATAACTACGTCCTCTGGTGTCATGACTGCTCCTGCGACCAATGCTCCGATCACTACTAATGCAATCCACAACCACTTTGATTTGAGGATGTAATTCCACCGAAATCTGGCTCCTTCAGCCTGCATCTTAAGGAGTCGCTTTGCTCTGGTTTGATCATTTTGTTTCATATTTTTTTCCATGCACAACGTTATGGGTGAGCCGCCGGTGAACATAAACTTCACTTAATCAACAGGCGTCGGCCACCGTAGGCTCCACCCACTGGTTCGGTTTTTATTGT
>JARNMJ010000203.1 GCA_029432795.1 Pontiellaceae bacterium B12219 | reverse complement strand
GTTCCACGACCACCTTAAGTGCCAGGAGCGTATGTTCACCGGCCGTGAATGTCCGGAGGTGCTGGGCATTGATGAGCACTTCTTTTCAAAGCGCAAAGGCTACGTCACCACCTTTTGTGATTTGAAGAAGCACCGGGTGTTCGAGCTGGCCATGGGCCGCACTCATAACGCGCTTGAGCCTTTCCTGCGAAGCCTAAAAGGCCGGGAGCGGGTCAAGGTCGTCTGCATTGATCTGTCCTCATCCTACCGCGCCATAGTCCGTGAATATTTCCCGAACGCCCGGATCGTCTCCGATCGTTTCCATGTCATCCGGACGGTGTTGCGCCATTTCTTGGAAGGCTGGAAGCAGCTCGATCCGGAAGGCCGTCGCAACCGCGGCCTGCTATCGCTGATGCGCCGCCATGCTGGCAAGCTGAAGCCGGATCAAAAGCATCGGCTGGATCAATACCTCGAAACCCATCCGGCCATTCGGGAGCTCTACAAGGCCAAAGAATCCCTCTGCGCGTTGCTCAACATCAAGCATCGCACCAAGAGAGCCTGTCAGCCCTTGATAAAGCAGCTTTTAAACTGGATATGGAAACTGCGTTACTGCGGTCTGCCCGCCATGGAGACCTTGGCCGGCACACTAG
>JARNMJ010000202.1 GCA_029432795.1 Pontiellaceae bacterium B12219 | reverse complement strand
CTAGGGGGAGACTCGCCGCAAACTCCGCCGGCGCCAAATAATTTAACGAACTGTGTGGTCGAACCTGATTGTAGTCAACTCTCCAGGCTTCGATGATTTCCCGTGCTTCAGAGATATTGATGAACCAATGCTCGTTCAGGCATTCATCCCGAAGCTTGCCATTAAAACTTTCTACATATCCATTCTGCTGAGGTTTACCCGGTTCGATGAAATCCAGAGGAATATCCATTTCGTATGCCCATTGATCTAGTATGTGGCCTCTGAACTCCGGACCGTTATCCATGACCAGGCGGCCGGGCTTGCCGCGAAGATCAACAAGATGATCAAGAACTCGGGCGACCCGTCTCCCGTTCAGGGAGGTATCCGTCTCAATCCAAAGACATTCCCGAGTATAATCATCAACAATATTAAGCATACGTATTTTCCCGCCCTGCGCGGTGGCATCATGCACAAAGTCCATACTCCATCGTTCATTCGCCCGGATAGGTGCCGAAGGCTTCTCCTTGCGCTTATAAGCCGTTTTACGCTTTTTGCGTTTAGGAACCTGCAGACCTTCCTCCCGATAAATGCGTTCGATTCGCTTATGGTTATCAAGCCATCCATCCCGCCGAAGCAATATGATCAGCCGCCGG
>JARNMJ010000201.1 GCA_029432795.1 Pontiellaceae bacterium B12219 | reverse complement strand
TGGGATTCAATCGTTCTCATAAGGGTTTTCATCTTCCTTAAGATCGCCTTTCGCGCCTTTTTTGCGTCGGGCCGCTTGCGGGTGTGCGTCATCTCGATGCAGAGTTTATTCATTTTGGTCATGAACTGTTCCGGCGAACCGATGCGATGACGCAGCCCCTGTTCACGAATCAGGATAATTGCCTTAACCAATGTGCGTGCGGCATCACGGAGCAGGACCCAATCGACCGGGAAATGAATATTGGCTTTCACGCAGGTCGAGTCGGCGAAGATTTCATCAAACCGCAAAGCGGTCTGCTGATAAAGCAGCTCTGCGGCTTTTTGTTCATCGGTCATAATCTGATTCAACCCATGAATGAGCCGGCCGATCTCCCCGGCCTCAAACATTTTTTCAAAACGCTCAATCGTGCTTTTGGAAACGGGCTTGGCGATATCCACAAATCCGGTAAACGTAAACCATTGAAGCAATGGGCTGTCAGCCACGCGCATTGCAAGATCCCGCAGCGAATCAGTGGTCACTCCAAGCAGGATGTTATAACGCAGGGCCCGCTGGAGCGTTTGAGGCGCAGGGCAACTTTTTTCAGGAGGGGTATCCGCAATCTTTCGCTTAATGAATTCCTGTTCGAGACCGGA
>JARNMJ010000200.1 GCA_029432795.1 Pontiellaceae bacterium B12219 | reverse complement strand
TCCGGTCTCGAACAGGAATTCATTAAGCGAAAGATTGCGGATACCCCTCCTGAAAAAAGTTGCCCTGCGCCTCAAACGCTCCAGCGGGCCCTGCGGTATAACATCCTGCTTGGAGTGACCACTGATTCACTGCGGGATCTTGCAATGCGCGTGGCTGACAGCCCATTGCTTCAATGGTTTACGTTTACCGGGTTTGTAGACATCGCCAAGCCCGTTTCCAAAAGCACCATTGAACGTTTTGAAAAAATGTTTGAAGCCGAGGAGATCGGCCGGCTCATTCATGGGTTAAATCAGATTATGGCTGATGAACAAAAAGCCGCAGAGCTGCTCTGTCAGCAGACCGCTTTGCGGTTTGATGAAGTGTTCGCCGATTCGACCTGCGTGAAAGCCAATATTCATTTTCCGGTCGACTGGGTATTGCTGCGTGATGCCGCGCGTACACTGGTGAAGGCGATTGTCCTAATCCGGCAACAGGGGCTTCGTCATCGCATCGGTTCGCCGGAACAGTTCATGAACAAGATGAATAAACTTTGCATTGAGATGACGCACACCCGCAAGCGGCCCGACGCAAAAAAGGCGCGAAAGGCGATCTTAAGGAAGATGAAAACCCTTATGAGAACGATTGAATCCCA